>JALSHG010000119.1 GCA_026982355.1 Thermodesulfovibrio sp. | reverse complement strand
CCCCCTCCGGTTACAATAGCCGTCTTGTCCTTTAATCTCATGGTTTCCTCCTTGTTTCTGAATTATTTTTACAGTTGCATAAAAACATCGCATGCGTGCAGGCGGGTCCGGAGGTTTTACGCCGGACTCTCCCTCCGCCTTGTGCAACATTACGGTTTATTCAAGGCTGAGTTCCCTTGTCCGTGTCGCAGAGCATTCTTACAACATCCTTCACATCCCTGTAGAGGTAGTCTTCATAATCAAGCTCCCTCCCGAGCCTGGACTCTACGATGCCGAAAAACTCCTCGGGACCGACCGCCCTGATACAATGCGCAAACCCGAGGCATACGCCCCTCCATTTTTCATCGCCGAAATAGCCCCGGTCGCACGGGAACGTCTCGCACTTCCAGCAGCCCTCTATGCCTTTCTCCTTGCAGCAGTTGCGCTGATAGCAGTCCGCATCAGCGCCGCCGTTTCTGCATCCCCTGCACTTTCCGGCCTCCCTGCACAGCCCGCAGATCAGTCCGCAGTAAGCAAAATCATCTATCATTTCCTCATCCTTCCCCGGGATATTCACCTTGCAGCTGCATAAAAACATCGCCTGCGGGCAGGAGAGTCCGGAGGTTTTTCGACGGACCCGCCCGCTTATGCAACATTAAGGTTGATTCAACGGTACGAACTCGCCGTTTTTAACCATTTTCAACTGTGCGCCGGACTGAACGATGCCGTCTTCATCAATGGATAATATGCCGAGTGCACCGCTGAAGTTTCTTATGTTGCGCAGTTCCGCCGCTATCCTGTCGGCGGACGGCTTTTTTGACGATGATGCTCCGGCCTTTTCCACGGCTGCAACTATAAGGTTGAAAATGTCGTATGTATTGCCCGAACATATGGGGGCGTTCTTGTTGTATTTCTCCCTGTACGCCGTGGTATAGGCGCTGGTGGGTTCCACGGCGCTTACGTAAAAGTATCCTTCAAACAGCCCCAGGTCCGACGAGACCTCAAATGTCTCTATGCCCGTCAGCGGGGTATCGATTCCCGCCTCCCGCATCTGCCGGGTCAATATCTCCAGCTCCGGGGTCGGGGCCTCTATCACGTAAATATCCGGCCGCGCCGGTTTCGCCCGGGCGATCAGGTTGCGGAAATCCTTTGTGCCGTCATGAAAATCCTGCCTGGTTACAACATTAATGCCCTCGTCTTTGGCTGCCTTCACAAACTCATCCGCGTAGACCTTCCACCCGGCCTGGGATACGGTTCCGAACACGCCGACCTTCCTGATGCCCCTCCTTTTCAGTTCGCGGGCAAGGAGCTCGGCCTGCCGGGTCGCGGGGGTCCAGTGAATGAAATTGGTGTCTCCCTTTGCAACATTCGGATCAACCGCGATACCGAAGTGGATCACGTTATTCTTCAGGGCAATGGGACTGACAACATTCCCCGAGGGGGAATCAAGGGTTATAAGCGCATCCACCCCGTCGACGCTGATTAATTTATGGGCCGCCCCCGCCGCCAGTTTCTGCTCGTTCTGATCATCTTCAAACACTACCTCGTAGTTGTACCCGGTATCATCACCCGCCTGTTCTCGGGCCATTAATATCGCCTCTTTCATTCCCGTGCCTATGAAGGCGATATCACCGGTAAGCGGTGCAATCACACCGATTTTAAAGGTCTCCTTTACATCCGCCTTTTCGCAGCCGGAGAACATACCTCCTGCTGAAACCACCAGTGCGGCAACAAATACGCTGACAATGAATCTCGCGGCCTTTTTCATTCAAACCTCCTGTTAACTGTTCTCCGCCCTCTCCGGGCGCTCTTTGTGCATCACAAAATCAACCTCACCCCCTCCGCCCGTCTCCCTCCTTCCGCGAGTGGAAGGACGAAAGGTCAAGTGCCCGAACAGAATCCCGACGGTCCGTTCAGGATATTCCATTCCGCTTCCTTCAAAATCTTTCTGCAATCATTTACGGTCATTCCCCGCCTGCCTTCCGTATCGTTTTCCGTATCCCTGGGATTCGACCCGGTCTCGGCCCACACGAGGTTGGCCCCGCCGAAAGCGGCCGCTGTTACAGCGGGTTCATGCGTGCAGTGCCCCGGAACGCCGTAGCCGAGCGCAAGGCGTACAACTGCAAGGATGTGCGCCATCCTGGCATCGCTGACCATCCCGTACTGCGCCTTTGCGGTACCAGGTATGGGCACGCGCCTCATCGCCCCGCTGAAGACCGGACGCACCTGCCGTGTAAGCATTGTCTTCTCCACAAGCTCCTCCACAGTATGTTCCGGGCCCACGGGCTCCACACACGTGCCGATGAGCAGCCCTGCCTCGGAGGCGTGCCTGATGCTCTGAAGTCTCGTCTCCGGGGATATCGGGGTATCACGGCCTTCGCCCATTCTCACCACATGATAAATCCCCGTGTAACCCGCGTCCTTCAAACGCGCGGCCTTCGCGGCGGTTAAATCGCCCACGTTTGCAAACAGAACGGTCTCTTTTTTAAGGGAATTCCTGATCTCCCGGGATACCTCGATGAACCTCTCAAACGGGTAGTGGGCCGTGCTCATAATAAAGATCGCGGAGGCTCCGTCTTCCTCGAACCGCCGCGTGCGGAAGATCGCCTCTTCAACGGGCAGCTCGGTGTTTTCCGTGAATACGCCGTTGCATTCCGCGAATGCGCAAAAGAGGCAGTTCCTGGTGCACGGGCCGGCATTCAGGCCGAACTGTGCATGCACTTCAGCAAGCCCCCCGCCTGCCCTCTCGCTCTTTTCCCGCGCCGCGGCCTGAATCAGGAATGATTCCCGGGAAAAAAGGGGGACCCTGAAAAGCAGGGCTGTCTCCTCTCCGGATAATTCGGCGCCGTCCGATGATTTCCGGATTATTTCATTGATCACGTTCATCTCCTGAAGTCCTCGCACCAGGCGTCAAGCTGCTCCTGGCCTGCACCGGCCGTACACGCGAAGCACAGGGTGTTTGTCGCTATCTCCCTGCGCTTCAGGGCCTCATAATCAAAATCATCTATGTGGCTCCTTCCCCCTGCAAGGGGAAGGTCTATCGTCTGCCGGAAATCGCAGTCGTAAATTCTCCCGTTGTAGGCAATGGTTATCATCTGCCTGCAGCAGAGGTTTTTGATGGTATCAGGGTTGAATTTCCCCTCAAGCTCTTTTATGTACGCCTGCACGTCACCCGCGGACATTGACTTCCCCATCCTGCCTATGGGCATGTTGTTCAGTGTCACCAGGTAGTTGAAGGTTATCCCGTGCATCTCTTTCAATCTTTCCCTGTAGGCGCTCTCCAGTGTCTCCCGGGGCGGGGCCAGGGCCGTGCCCGCAGGGTTATGGACTATCCCCAGTTCCAGGGATGTCCCGTCCCGTCCGTAACCGAGTTCACACAGCTTCTTCATGGCCGTTACCGCCCTCCCGTATGTTCCCTTTCCCCTCTGCCTGTCCACGACTTCCTCCATGTAATGGGGAAGGGAGACGAAGATCTGGGCCTTGTGCCCTGCAAGGAAGCCCGGCAGGTCTTCACAGCCCGGCTCAAGATACACTGCCGCGTTGGTGCAGACTATCACCTTCTTGCCGATATCCGCCGCCGACTTTATAAGGTACCTGTAATGGGGGTTCAGCTCGGCCGCCCCGCCTACTATCTCCACGGTGGTGATTTCACTGTTGGCCGCCAGGATGTCCAGTATCTTGTCGACCGTCTCCAGGGGCATCTCCTCGGTCCTCTCAGGGGAGGCCTCCACGTAGCAGTGGGCGCAGCGCAGATTGCATTTATATCCCATGTTTACGACAATGTTGAAAATCCTCTCGGCTTTCAGGGGGTAATACCCGCTGGTCTCCTTTAACTTCCGGTCAAAGGCGTTCATGAATACTTCCGTCTTCAGACTCATTTCTTCCTCCGTTTTTTTAAAGCTCCAGCGCAACCGGCTTGCCGTTTTTGATCATTTTCACCGATGCCCTGGACAGTACAACCCCGTCTTCACGAATGCTCAATGTGCCGAGCGCGCCCGGGTAGTTCCTTATATTCCTCAGCTCCCTGGATATCTTCTCCGTCGGCGGTTTCCGGGAGGGTGACTCCCCCGCCTTTTCCACGGCGGTTACGATCAGATTGAAGATGTCATAACCGTTGGCCGCGGTGACAGGGGGCCTCGTCTTGTATCTGGCTTCATACGCGCTTGAGAAGCTGCCGGTCGGCACCGCCGCGCTCACATACCAGTATCCCTCAAACAGCGCGGGCTCCTGCGTTACGTCAAAGGACTCCATGGAGGTCAGCGGGGTGTTGATGCCCGCTTCCTTCATCTGCTTTGCCAGAATCTCCAGGGAAGGGGTCATGGCCAGGATTACGTAAATATCCGGCTCTGACTGTTTTGCCCGGGCGATGAATGTGCGGAAGTCCTTCTCGTCGTTTTTGAATGTCTGGTCCGACAAAATCCGGATGCCCGTGCCTTTGAGTTTGTCCCGCAGGGCGTTCATCAGCTCGACAAACCCCTCGTAGTTTGAGCCGAGGAGGCCTACCGTCCTGATGCCCCTTCTCTTAAGCTCTTTGACGAGGACCCTCGCCTCCTCGACGGCCGGTGTCCAGTGGATGAAATTGTTGTCGCCTTTCGCCACATACGCCTGCACGGCAAGCCCGAAATGGATTATGTTGTGCTGGGTTGCAAGCGGGGAGACGACAGGGGCGGTGCTGTCCCCGAGGGTGACTATTGCATCCACCTTGTCAATGCTGATGAATTTATTGGCTGCGCTTGCGGTCAGTTTGGTGTCGTGCTGGTCGTCCTCAAACAGAATCTCATAATTGTACTTGGTGTCTCCGAGTTGTTCCCTGGCAAGCAGCATGGCATTCCTGAAGCCTTCGCCGATAAATCCCAGGTTTCCTGTAAGCGGCAGCACCGCCCCTATCTTGAAAGTCTCCCCGGGTTCCGCCTTCTTCTCGCATCCGGCGGATATAAATCCGGCCAGGATGACCGCGGCGGCGATAAAACCGGTAAATATCCTCCCTCTGTATCTCATGTCAACCTCCCCGGCAGGAGCCGCCCGCCTTTGATGCACCGGCGGGCAGGCAGGTCGTCCCTGCGCCCGCCGTGCATATGAAACAGTACGGCATGGTCACGATCTCCCTGCCGGCCAGCCTTTCATAATCAAAGTTCTCCAGTGTGGATATGTCCTGCCTGACCTGCAGGCCTGCCATCTGCGCGCACTCGCAGTCATAAAGCCGTCCATCGTAGGAGATGTTGATGATATGCCTGCACATGACGTTTTCCAGGGCGTCCGGATTGAACTTGTCCTCCAGCTCCTTCTCGTACGCCTGTATTTCCTCATCGGACATGGACTTTCTCAGCCTGCCGCCGGGCTGATTGGGCAGGGCTATCAGGTGATTGAAGACTATGCCGTGCATCTCTGCGAGCTTGTCCTTGTAGACCCTCTCCAGCATCTGCCGTTCAGGAGCAAGCGCCGGTCCCCCGGGGTTAAACACCAGGTCCAGCTCAAGGGAGGTGCCTTCCTTCCCGTAACCGAGAGCGTTCAGCCTCTTCAGCACGGGGATGATCTTACGGTATGTACCCCTGCCCCTCTGTTTGTCCACGCCTTCCTCTGTAACACAGGGCATGGATGCTATGATCTTCACTCTGTTTTCCGCAAGGAATTCCGGTATGTCCTCCATTCCCGGCTCCGCGAATATCGCCAGGTTCGACCGCACCATCACCTTTTTGCCCATGCCGGCCGCGGATTTAACAAAATACCCGTAGTGGGGGTTCAGCTCCGGCGCACCGCCCGTTATATCCACGGTGGTGAGCGGGGGGTTCTCCCTGAGCACATCCAGTATCCTGTCTATAATATCCGGGGACATCTCTTCCGTCCTTTCCGGGGAGGCCTCCACGTAGCAGTGCGTGCACCTCAGGTTGCACCTGTAGCCAACGTTCGCCTCAAGCACATTGAATCTCCCGGCCTTCAACGGATAATGCCCGGACTCTTTGAGTTTCAGCTCAAAGGCATTCAACGTGACATCATCCCTGTATGTCGTCGTCTGGCTCATTTCATCCTCCTTGCTTTAAAGTTGCGTTGCCTTAAACCATCCCTTCCCTCAGGGGACGGGGGAATGAGAGTCTACGCCGGCTTCCGCTTTCCGACCATGGCAAAGTACTCCTCCGGGATGTCCCGCGGGTCCTTGTAAAACTCCATGATGCACGGGTCCTCGTCTCTCTCGCCCGGCCGCATCACAGGCCATATTGTGCCCGCCCACTCTATGGGCATCTGATAATGAAACAGGGCGCAGTGCTGGCAGTAATACGGAAAATCCGCCCGCCCGAATGTCAGCGGGTGCGGCTCCCTGGTCACGGGCCAGTTGTACGGCGGACGGTACTTTCCGGCCCTCCTGAACATGCCCCCGCTGCCGCACGGGTCAACGGTGAAGGTGACCTTTTTGTCGTCCTCTTCAACAAGTTTCATGGCCCTGCCGGCCTGGGCCCTCATAAAGGCGGCAAAGTCCTTGATCGCCTTTTTGTAATGGCTCCGGTACGGCTCTTCCTTCCAGGACTGCATCCGCCTGCCTGTATTGTGCACCTGCGAGAACCAGCCCTTCCACATGACATTGCCGAATCTGAGGGCCGCTTCCCTGAACCCCTCAAGGCCCTTTTTCTCCTGCACGTATCCGAGCACTGTGCCGAGAAAATTCAGGTATATATCCAGCACTGCCTGGTTTAACGATTCGTATGTCTTCAGTACCTGGGTGCACCGCCCGTCACCTTTCAGTATTTCGTACAGCTCATCATATTCGTGACGGGTCATTTCCTTCAGTTCCTGTTCGGTGAATAATCTGTCTCCGGACATCTTTTACCTCCGTGATATGGATTTTCATACGTTTCCGGGAAGGCCCCGGAGCCCTCTCCTCTCTCTTACGCAATCACTCCTTTTTGAGCACCTTCTTTTTGCCCACCCTCGTGTAGTACTCCTCCGGTATGTCCGCAGGGTCCTTGTAGAACAGGAATATGCACGGGTCCTCGTCCTTTTCCCCGGGCAGCATCACGGGCCATATGGCCCCGTCCCACTCTATCGGCATCTGCGAATGGAACAGGGCGCAGTGCTGGCAGTAATGCGGAAAATCCCTCCGCCCGAACGTCAGCGGATGCGGTCCCTTTACCCTCGGAAATTTGTACGGCGGTCCGTACCTCCCCTCTCGCCTCATCCTGCCGCCGCTTCCGCACGGGTCAACGTGAAATATTATCTTCTCATCATCCTCCTCCACCTTTTTGAATCCCCTCCCGGACTGGGTCCTCATGACCGCCGCGAATTCTTTTATCAGCCCCTTGAAAACTCTCCTGTCGGGCTCCTCCTTCCATGACTTCAT
>JALSHG010000118.1 GCA_026982355.1 Thermodesulfovibrio sp. | reverse complement strand
GGCAAAATACAAAGCCATTTTTTTATGATAAACTGTCAAAAAGCTTAAAACACGTTCATCAAGATTTTTTTATGAGGCAACGATTACCATTTCATCAAGATTTTATTTTGAGGCAACGGGCTTTTTCCCCTTCTTTGCTCGAAAAATCACGCTTGCTTAAGGACTTGTCCTCCATGCCGTCTCTCCCGGCTTTAATCCATACGCGCTTCGACTTTGACGTTTTCGTGACTGCCCCCCGTTTCCACGTGTTGATTGCGGACGTTCATGTTTTCTTCACGGAAATCCTGTATTTCTCGATCAGGTCGTAAAGTGTCGGCCGGCTTATCCCCAGTTCTTCCGATGCGCGCTTCACATTGCCCCTGTGTCTTTCGAGGGCGCTCTCAACAAGGTCCCTTTCAAGCCTTTTACGCGCCTCCCTGAGCATAATGCCCTCGTAGCGTTTCCCGGGTTTTTCCCAGAAGGCATCCATCTCCGGCTGCCCCTCCAGCCCCAGATGGGAGGGCTCTATCATGCCGCCGTCCGCCGTAATGACGGCTTTCTGCAGTTTGTTCTCAAGCTCCCTGACATTGCCGGGCCAGGAATGTTTTTTAACCGCATTGAGGGCTGAACGGCTCAATCCGCTGATTCTCTTCCTGAACATCGCGTTGTATTTCCCGAGAAAAACGTTTGTGAGCAGCACTATGTCATTGCCCCTCTCTCTCAGCGGGGGGATATCAATGGAGATGACGCTTATCCTGAAAAAGAGGTCTTCCCTGAACCCGCCGTTTTTCATTGCATGCTCGAGGTCCGCATTGGTGGCGGCGATTATCCTGGCGTCTATCTCTATATCCTTTGAGCCGCCCACACGCTGTATCCTCTTCTCCTGAAGGAATCTCAGGATTTTCACCTGGAGATTTGCAGGCATCTCGCCGATCTCGTCAAGGAAAAGGGTGCCTTTGTCCGCATACTCGAACTTGCCGGTCTGCCTGGCGTATGCGCCGGTGAATGCTCCCTTCTCGTAACCGAACAACTCGGATTCAAGGAGATTCTCGGGTATGGCGCCGCAGTTGATCGGTATAAAAGGCCCTTTGCTGCGCAGGCTCCTTTCGTGTATTGCACGCGCAACCAGTTCCTTGCCCGTACCGCTTTCCCCCCTTATCAGCACGGACACATCGGTCGATGCAACCTTTTCAATCGTCTCGAATATCTTCTGCATAGCAGGACACTGGCCGATCATGCCGGCGAATCCGGCCTCCCTCTCCAGTACCATGCGCAGGCTGCGGTTTTCGTCCTCTATCTCTGAAAAATGAAACGCCCTCTTTATGATTACCCTGAGCTCATTCATGTCGGCAGGCTTGAGATAATAGTCATAAGCGCCGAGCTGAACCGCTCTCAGGGCATGCTCCCTTTCCTGATTGCCGGTTACAACAATCACTTTTGTCCAGGGAATTTCTTTAAGCATCTCCCGGAGACAGGAGAATCCTTCGCCCGTGCCGTGTTCGTCGGGGGGAAGCCCGAGGTCGAGGATGACGACAGGCGGCCGGTTCTTCATGAACAGCCGCATTGCATCGGGCCTGTTCAGCGCCTGGAGAACATTATATTCCTTTGAGAGTCCCCATTTCATCTGTGTCTGGATATCGGGGTCATCTTCAACAACGAGTATGTCTTTCATAACCTTTATGCAATACCGGGGCTTACCTTACCGTGGCATAAAATACCGGCGGAGGGGCAGGGGAGTGTGCGGCAGGTTTTACGCCGGACCCCCCTGCACGTTTATGCCGCATCAAGGTTTAATTCTCGCCCACCGGTAAATACACGAAAACATCCGTTCCCCTGCCTTCCCGGCTGATCACCTTCAGTATTCCTGAATGCGCGTCCACAATCGCCTTGCTCTGGTAAAGCCCTATGCCGAGGCCTTTTTTCTTGGTGGTCTGAAACGGCCTGAACAGGCGTTTCCCGATAAACTCGGCGGACATCCCGCAGCCGTTATCCGAGACCCTCACAAAGGCCATGTCATTCTCCCTGCCGACCGCCACACGGACATCGCCCTTCCCGTCCGTTGCGTCAAGCGCGTTTATTATCAGGTTAATAATAACCTTAACAATCTCTTCCTTGTCAAACCTCGCCCTTACGGGTTCCGGTTCCTCATATGACAGGCCTGCACAGGAGCCGCCGGATTTAAATTCCTCCACAACCGACCTGACACACTCTCCCAGGTCGGAGTATTCAGGATTAACGGATGTCTTCTTTGAGACGTTTTTGAGCTTTTCAACGACAGCCCTGATCTTTTCGGAAGTGTTTGCAACGGCCCTGACCGCATCCCTCCGGAAATCGGGGTTGTCGATATGCTCGCCGGCGTTCTGTGCTATGAGTGAAAGCCGCGTGGCTGCGTTTTTAAGATCATGCACTATAAAGGAGGAGAGCTTTCCCATGGCCTCCATCTCTCTTGCCTCAGCCAGTTCCTCGGATAATTTCGCATTCAGGATGGCCGCTGTTGACTGGGCGGCAAGGGTCTTCAGCAGGTCATAATCCTCGTAATCATAGTCATCGCCTGCAAGCCCCTCTCTCAGGACAATGAATCCTGCAAGTTCATCTGCGTTCAGAAGGGGCACGATGAGGGATGCGCCGGCGGCTTTGATGAATTCAGGATCAGCCTCAACGGCCTCCCGGCAGTTTGCATCATGGATGTTTATGACCCATTTCCTGCTCCGCATGAATTCCGCAAGTTTCCTTGCCGGCCTGATATCAGGCCGTGGAGCATCCAGCGCCCCGGCACAGGCATACCCACCGCCGCCTTTTTCACTGAGCCATATGGATGCCCCCTTTACACCAAGGGCGTCCCTGAAGCCTTCCATTACGGCTCCGAGCAGGTCTTCAAAGGAGTGTTTCATGGAAACGCGCTGTGTGAACTGCAGCCACCTCTCCCTGTAGTCGTACTTCTGCCTGTAGAAATTCTTGCTTATAAAAACAGCCGCCTTTCTGCGCAACTGCTCTGAAAGGATGATTGCAAGGACCAGCAAAGCGCCTGCAAATCCGAGCAATGCCGTGATATTCTTTCCGGTCTCAGGCCCGAAGTAGCGCATCCCCTCCCCTATCAGGCCGAGGCCGACAAGGTACAGTCCGACAATAAACAGGCTTAGGGATTTCAGGACAATCCCCCTTGAGACGGAGATCTCGACATCCATCACTTTGTGCCGCAGCAGGGAAAACCCGATCAGAAGGAGCGAAATCAGGGTCACCCCCGTTCTCACGGGCAGAAGCTTGAGGTTTGCTGCATGGTAAAGGAGCGCGTGGCTGTAATAAAAGATGTTTACCGCGATGATACCGCCTGTGCCGATCAGGGTATATTTAATATTCCACCGGCTCACCCCGGAGGAGCTCTTCAGTGTCGCCTCGAGATTTAAGATCGACGCCACTGAATAAAGGAGAAGGATCATGTAGAACATGTATCCCCCCCTGCCCAGAAAGAGTATCCCTTCACCTGCAACTTCCGGGGGGGAGAAAAAAACCTCCATGGGCGCTGCAACGGAAAATACCAGGACCAGGGGAGACATTAAGATCAGAAACCTCGATACCCTGCCGGCAGTGCCCCAGGAGTCCGTCCTTGCAAAGCTCAGGGTGAACAGCAGCCAGGAGAAGGCGGCAAGCGCCTGGCCTGCAAGGGCAAGCCTCTCCCACGGCGCGGCAGGTTCAGGCCTCAGCACGCTCATTGAATCGGCTGATATCACAACGGCGGTCGACAGCAGGCTTGCAAAGAACGCCGCATTGGAGAGGCGCCTGTGCCTTCTGAAAACAACTGCAAAGGCGGTAAGCAGTGCGATTATAATTGTGATTGCCGAAATCACCAGCATGAACATCTCATTTCCCATGGGGTTGCATAAAACCGGGGGCAAGTGTGCCTGCCGTGTTGATGTAACAGCAGGGCCTGGAATCTGTTTCTGAAGAATCCGCCGCCGATCGGCGGAAAGGCTGTAACGATATCACGTCCCCTTCTTAGTCTTCCCCTTACAGTGAGATTAAATGCCGCCTGCCCGTTCATGCAACATTCAGGTTCACCATACAGCGGCATAAAAACACCGGCTTATGCCGCATTAATGTTAAAGGTTACCTGATCCGTAAGGAGGGACGGCTGCCGCCCGACACCTCACCAATGCAGACAGCGTACTCAATGCCTTGACTCTTCAGTTTTTCCGTCAAACGCTCTGCCTGTGAATTTTCGACGGCTATGAGAAGTCCCCCGGATGTCTGCGGATCGAATAACAGCTCCTCCTCCTCTTTGGATATCCGCGTAGTTATCTCTAAAAAGCCCTCGCACAATTTTCTGTTCGGCATGTTGCTGCCGGTTGTTTCCCCCCTGCGGTACATCATGAGCGCATTCGGTAAAACAGGAAGCCTTTCGAGGTGCAGGTCTATCCGCATCCCGCAGCCCCTGGCCATCTCAACGGCATGTCCGGCGATACCGAAGCCTGTTACATCCGTACATGCGTGAATCTCAAAATCCAGCGCGGTCTCAACGGCCTTTCCGTTAAGGGAGGCTATCAGGGGAAGCAACGGCTCCAGTTCCCTAAAAGGAAGCTTGCCGGAACGGCATGCATTGAACAGCACCCCCGTGCCGAGGGGCTTGGTGAGGATCAGGGCATCACCCTCGCGGGCGCAGCAATTGGTCAGGATGCGTTCAGGGTGTACCACGCCTGTCACCGCAAGGCCGTACTTGGGTTCATTGTCATCCACCGAATGCCCGCCGGCCATTGAGGCGCCCGCCTCCGTGACCTTGTCATTCCCCCCGCGGAGAATCTCCTTTAAATACCCCATGTCGAGCTTCTTCGTCGGGAACATCACGAGATTGAGTGCGGTGACAGGCCTGCCGCCCATTGCATAAACATCCGAGATTGCATTGGCGGCCGCGATCTGGCCGAACCAGTAGGGGTCATCCACAGGAGGCGTAATGAAATCCACTGTGCTGATCGCTGCGATATCCGGCGACAGGCGGTACACCGCCGCATCATCGCTGGTCTCGAAACCAACGAGAAGATCGGGGTCATCCGAACGTTTCAATGATTCAAGCACGTCCGACAGAACTGTGGACCCTATCTTGGCCGCTCACCCGCAGGTGCGGGCAAGCCCTGTCAGCGTGGCTTTTTTCCCGGGAGAATCCATCCCGCCTCCATAACACCCTGCAGTTGCATAAAACCATCGCCGGAAAAGCCTTGCCTGCGATTCCTCCGGCGGTAACAGGCCCCAGCTCCGGCAGGGGAAGGGGACCTGTTTCATCCTGCACACCGGGCAGTGAACCCTGTTCCCCCGGCAGGCTCTCCTGCCCCTTCATGCAACATCAGGGCGGAATTTGCAGAATTTACCTTACAGTGGCATCAAAATACCGCCCGCGGGCAGGGGAGTCAGGCTGAAAAGCTTTATCCGCGATACCTTGGAGAGTATTCCGCACGGCATATCGACATCCTCTGGAATTTCACTCTCCGTTACCTCCTGCAATAAAGACATATTTCCGATATCCCATCGCTTTATAAAGGTTTTACGGCGGACTCCTCTGCACGTTTATGCAACATTAAGGTTAAATAAGAATCACGGGAATGTCAAATCAGGGGTGGCTACCGGGAACTTGAAACCCTTACAACCGTCTTAACATTTCCCCTGGGATTGAAGTCACCCGTTACCTCAAGATGCCTTGGCCTGAGAAGGGCCTCCAGATCACTGAATATCCGGTTGGCGGCAGCCTCATGAGACATGTTTCTGTCCCTGAACCCGTTCAGATAGAGTTTCAGGGACTTGAGCTCCACTATGTATTTGTCCGGGATATAGCTGATCTTTATGGTTGCAAAATCCGGATACCCGGAGACCGGGCACAGGCAGGTAAACTCCGGGAAACTGATATCAACGGTGTAGTCCCTTTCAGGATAGGGATTGTCCCATTTCTCAAGCGCTGCCTCTGATATTGATTTCCGCCCGTATTTCATGGTCTTTCCCTGTCGTGTCACCGGTTCTTCTTCTCCGTTTCAGGTCCGGCCAGCCAGCCGTTGTCCGCTTTCTCCAGGTACACTGTCTGGGTCGGATAGGCGAACTCGATTCCGCGCTTCTCGAACTCGTCCTTGATCGTAAAATTAATCTCCTGCTGGCTGTCCATGTATTTATTGTAATCACTGCTCAGGACATAATATACCGCCTCGAAGATAAGGCTGAAATCCCCGTATGAGGCAAAGTGGGCGCGGTCAAAGACCGTGTCCTCCACCTTTTCTATGCTCTGCCTGATTATCCCCGGGATTTCCTTTAACTGCCCGGTCGGGGTACGGTAGACAACGCCTATCCTGAAAACCACCCGGCGTTTCTCCATCCTCTTGTAGTTCCGCAGGCGCGCGTTGGTGAGGTCGGTATTTGAGAATATCAACTGCTCCCCGCCCAGGCTGCGCACCCGTGTGGTCTTTATGCCGATATATTCGATGGTCCCGAGATAATTGTCGATTATAATGAAATCGCCTATTTCAAACGGCCGGTCGAAAAAAATCACGAAATAACTGAACAGGTCGCCCAGGATCGTCTGGGCGGCAAGGGCCACCGCTATGCCGCCGATTCCCAGGCCGGCGACAACAGTGGATATCCTGAATCCCAGGTTGTCCAGGAGAAATGTAATGCCGATACCCCAGACGACCACCTTCAGGATAGTGATAATCCCCGCCAGGCTCCTGCGCCTTCCCGTATCCGCCTCTCTCTTTATCCAGTAGGTCTCAATCGAGTAACTGATAAGCGCGGATATCAGGTGCAGGCCCACATATGTCAGCACGACTATGCCCGTTATATCGATGAATCTGCGTATGGAAGGGTTCAGCGCCAGGCTGCCGAAAGACAGATACAGGACTCCCAGGTAGAGAAACGGGATGAGTCGTTTCTCAAATATGCCTATGAGAAAATCATCTATTGTCGTTGAGGTCCTCTCCGACCATGCCTTCAGGCGGTGCAGGACGATTTTCTTGAGGACGAAAATAATGGAGACACCGGTTAGAAATATCGCGGCGAAGATGAAATAGTCCGCCATGCTGTTGCCGAGCAGGGTTTTCTGAAAAAAATCGTTAAACATGCCAAAGCCCTTTTTTACGTATGGTAATATTATTAGTATGAAAAAACCGGCTTTATCAAGGTGTATACTATCAAAGCCCGGACCCGCTGTCAATTACACGGAAAAACAATAGTCCACCCCGGACCTGAGACCGCCCCCTGTCTGCGTGTAATGCACAGGCAGGCGTCAAGGGGAGGCACAGGAACGGCTGTTTCGCCAAAATATGAAGATAGGCGCTTATTACAGGGGAAACGGCAGGTGTGAATTTTGCGTATGGGCACCTTTTGCCGAGCACGTTGAACTGAGGGTCCTTTCAGGAGACGGAAGGACACTGCCCATGGAAAGA
>JALSHG010000117.1 GCA_026982355.1 Thermodesulfovibrio sp. | reverse complement strand
CCCGGGGACAACGTGACGATGGAGATAGAGCTGATAGCGCCGATAGCGATGGAGAAGGAGCTGAGGTTTGCAGTGAGGGAAGGTGGCAGGACGGTGGGAGCCGGAGTCGTCACGGAGATAATAGAATAAACCTTAATGTTGCATAAGCCGGCTGTGGAGTCCGGCGTAAAACCTTTAATAAAGCGATGGGATATCGGAAATATGTCTCTGTTGCAGGACATAACGGAGAGTGAAATTGCCAAAGACGGCAATATGCCGTGCGGGATATGTCCTGAAGGTATCGCGGATAAAGCTTTTCCGCCGGACTCCACAGCCCGCAGGCGATGTTTTTATGCCGCTGCAAGGTAAAAAAAGGTGAGGCGTGTCCGTGATTCGGTGACCGTCGGAAGACATCAAAAACGGACACGGGGGACGTACACGGAGGACGGAGATGCAGGATATAATACTTTTGCAATGCACCAGCTGTAAAAATAAAAATTATTCGACTACGAAGAACAAGAAAAATACACCGGAGAAACTCGTTCTCAGGAAATACTGCAGGCACTGCAGGAAGCACGTTGAGCACAAAGAGACAAAGGCATAAAATCAACCTTTCAGGGGCGGCTAGGCCAGCCTGCCGCGTAATCTTTGCAATGCGGCCGGATTTTGTAAATGCAAACAGGTCTCTGTTGCAGGAATCGGTTATGAATGAAGCCGGGAAAACATTAAAGATGCCGTGCCGGGTACTTCCGGAGGAATCACAGGTGGAGTTCTTCCGGCAGGCCCACCTGCCCCGATGTCGATACTTTAACATTTTAATGCTGAAGAAGGAAAAAGGAAAATTCCTTGAATCGTGAACTTACATCTGGAAACAGGCCAGTAGCTCTAACGGATAGAGCGCCGGACTCCAAATCCGAGGGTTGGGGGTTCGAATCCCTCCTGGCCTGCCATTTTTTCCCAGGGCATTTGATAGGAACGGGACAGTGTTTAAAAAGATAAAGAACTTTTTCAAAGAAGTGAAAATCGAACTCAAAAAAGTTGTATTCCCATCAAGGGAAGAGGTGATAGGCTCCACGAAGGTGGTGCTGGTGCTTGTGCTGATAGTCGCGGTTTTTTTGGGTTTAATTGATCTGGTGCTTTCCAAACTGGTTGGCATGGTGGTGAAGTAGGAGAAATCATGGAAAAGAAATGGTATGTGGTGCATACGTATTCGGGCTTTGAGGAGAAGGTCAAGCTGACAATCGAAGACAATGTCCGCAGGAGAGGTCTTGAGGACAAGATCGGCCAGATATTGATTCCCACTGAGAAGGTTGTTGAACTGAAATCGGGAAAGAAGAAGGAGTCCCAGAAAAAGTTCTATCCCGGTTATATCCTCATCAACATGCACCTTGATGATGAAACATGGCATCTTGTGAGCAGCACCCCGAGGGTCTCGGGATTTGTGGGCGGTGAAAAACCCACGCCCGTACAGCAGGAAGAGATAGACCTGATCGTTCAGCAGATCGAGAAAGGGCCTGCCACACAGGTCAAGGCCGAGTTCGACAGGGGCGACACCGTAAGAATAATAGACGGCGCCTTCGCCAATTTCAACGGTTATGTGGATGACATAGACGAGGTTCACAACAAGTTGAGGGTTATGGTGACGATATTCGGCAGACAGACCCCTGTTGAATTAAACTTTCTGCAGGTTGAAAAGACATAGTTTAAGGAGGAGGTTTTTGAAATGGCCCAGAAGCAGGTAGTGGCACAGGTAAAGCTTCAGATTCCGGCAGGCAAGGCAAACCCGGCCCCCCCGATCGGGCCGGCGCTCGGCCCCCACGGGATTAATATAATGGATTTCTGCAAGGCATTCAATGCACAGACGCAATCAATGGGGGATACGATAATCCCGGCCGTGCTCACGATATACAAGGACAGGTCGTTTACATTCATCCTGAAGACGCCGCCTGCATCCGAACTGATCAAGAAAGCGGCCGGCATAATAAAGGGTTCGGGCACTCCCAACAAGGACAAGGTCGGCAGGATAACGATGGACCAGGTGAGGGAGATAGCGACGACGAAGATGCCGGATCTCAATGCCTTTGATATTGAGAAGGCAATGGAGACCATCAAAGGCACGGCGAGGAGCATGGGAGTGGAGATAATTAACAATTGACAATTAACAGTGGAGCCTCTTGCAAAAGTGTGAAAATGCCTGCATATGTCATTTCGACCGCAGGGAGAAATCTTTTGCTATCGATAAGTTGCAAGACATCTCTCTCCGCTCGAGCTGACATACAGAGGACTTTTGCAAGAGCCTCAATGAAGAATTAAACGGTGTTAATTGTTGATTGCTGCGGGAGGCATAATGGGTAAGAAACATATCAGTGCTAAGGAAAAGATAGACAGGACGAAACAGTATGATATCAAGGAAGCGGTTGAACTGGTCAAGCAGTCTGCTCATGCAAAGTTTGACGAGTCGGTGGATATGGCGTTGAATCTGGGCGTGGATCCGAGGAAGTCGGACCAGATAGTAAGGGGCAGCGTGGTTCTGCCGCACGGCCTCGGAAAGAAGATAAGGGTGCTCGTCTTTGCAAAGGGTGAAAAGGCCGCCGAAGCGCGGGATGCAGGGGCCGATTATGTAGGGGCCGAGGACCTCGCCGAGAAGATACAGGCCGGATGGCTGGACTTTGATAAGGTGGTGGCAACCCCTGATATAATGGGAGTGGTCGGCAGGCTCGGAAAGATTCTCGGGCCGAGGGGGCTCATGCCGAATCCCAAGTCGGGCACCGTGACCTTTGATATTGCAAAGGCAGTCAGGGATATAAGCGCGGGAAGGGCTGATTACAGGACCGACAAGGGCGGGGTTGTCCACGTATCCATAGGCAAGGTTTCATTTGACAGTGAAAAACTCATTGACAATGCCAGGACGGTCGTGAAGGCTGTTGAAAAGGCAAAGCCTTCGTCAAGCAAGGGAAAATATCTCAAAAAGATATCCATTTCATCCACTATGGGAGTCGGAATACCGGTGAATGTCTCGAGTATATCCTGATGGCGGTGTTTTTAAGCAACTGTAAGGATAACGTTGAAAAATAAAGTCGGAGACTGCAGGCGCGGATTCCTGTTGACGGGGATTGCTTAAACGGCCCGGTATGAGCCGGCCTGCATAGACGGGGAAACTGGCGGCAAACAAAAGAACAAGGGTTGAGGCATGAACATGACCCCTGATGCTCAAAGCGTATTATTCCCGGGTCTCTGATGTCGAAAGGGAGGTGAAAGGTTGAGGAAAGAAGAGAAGGTGCGTGTTGTCTCGGAACTCCAGGACAAGTTTCAGAGGGCAAAGGGGATCGTCTTTACCGATTATCGCGGTCTTAATGTCGAAGAAATCACCGGCCTGAGAAACGACCTCAGGTCCGCTGAGCTGGAGTACAGGGTCGTAAAGAACAGCCTCGCCAGGAGGGCGGCGGAGGGCACGCCCGTGGACAGTGCGAAGGATATCTTTTCGGGGCCGGTGGGCCTTGCCATCGGTTATGATGATCCGCTGCTCCTGGTCAAAAAGATACTTGAATTCAGCAAGGCGAACGAGAAGCTTGAGATAAAGGGCGGGCTTGTCGAGGGAGGCGTCTGCTCCGTCGAACAGCTTAAGGCCATTTCGGCGCTGCCGCCGAGGGAGGTGCAACTGGCCATGCTCATAGGCGCCATGCAGTCGCCTTTAAGCAAATTCGCCGGCCTGCTGAACGCGACGGTCACGAGGTTTGCCTATGCACTGGAGGCGCTGAAGGAAAAACGCGCAGCCGCAGGCGCTCAGGATTGACTGAATTATGAAAAGTTTCAATAAGCTGCACTTAAATTCAACAATAAATATCAGGAGGGGAAGATGTCTGTAACCAAAGAACAGGTTTTTGAATTTATCGATAAAATGACGATCATAGAGATGTCCGAGTTTATCAAGGAGTTTGAGGAGAGATACGGTGTAACCGCCGCAGCCCCTGTGGCAGTGGCCGCCGCAGCGGCGCCTGCAGGCGAGGGAGGCGCGGCCCCGGAGGAAGAGAAGACAAGCTTTGATGTTGTCCTGTCCGCTGTCGGCGACAAGAAGATACAGGTGATAAAGGCGGTCAGGGAGATCACGACCCTTGGACTCAAGGAGGCGAAAGAACTCGTGGACAGCGCGCCCAAGCCCGTGAAAACAGGGGTATCCAAAGAGGAGGCGGAGGCCATAAAGGCAAAGCTCGAGGAGCAGGGAGCAACGGTTGAGTTGAAATAAACTAAAAGGCAGGATTCAAGGGCCGGGTGACTCATTCAATTAAATCCTCAACGATATCCTTGGATCCTCAAAAGGAGAATTATGGCAGAAGGTTTAAGGGTAAGAAAAGATTTTGGGAAGACATCCCAGATACTTGCTATTCCGGATCTTTTAGAAATCCAGAAACGCTCTTTTGAACGTTTTTTGCAGGAAAATATCCCGCCGGCACAGAGGGAAGACCAGGGATTGCAGGCGGCATTCAAGAGTGTGTTCCCTATTGTCGACTACAATGAGACCGCGTCCATTGAGTTCGTCGAGTACATAATCGGCGAGCCGAAATACGAGCAGAGGGAGTGTCTTGAGAAAGGCATCAACTATGCCGCGCCTCTGAAGATAAGGGTCAAACTGCACCTGTGGGAAAAGGGAGAGGGGGACGAAAAGAGGCTGAAGGAGTCCAGGGAGCAGGAGGTATACCTGGGCGAGCTTCCCCTGATGACGGATACGGGCACATTTATCATAAACGGCGTGGAAAGGGTTGTTGTCAGCCAGTTGCATCGTTCTCCCGGCATACTGTTCAGCCATGACAAGGGCAAATCACAGATGGGGGGCAAGGTCATCTTCTCCGCGAGGATAATACCTGCAAGGGGCTCATGGTTTGACTTCGAGTTCGACACAAAGGATACGCTTTATGTCCGGATCGACCGCAGGAAAAAGCTGCATGCCACGATTATCCTCAAGGCCCTCGGTTATACCGAGGAGCAGATACTGAAGACCTATTACCCGGTCGAAGAGGTAAGGATAAAAAACGGCACCGCAACAAGAGACGTCACAAGCCATCTCGTGGGGCTCAGGGCGTTTAAAAACATCACTGTTCCGAAATCAAGGGAAGTGATCGTCAAGGAAGGCGGCAGGATTACAAAGTCCGCCTTCAGGAAGATGGAGGCTGCGGGGATTACGGAAATCCCCATGGTGAAGGAAGAGCTTGTCGGCAGGGTGACCCTTACCGACATCATCGACCCCGAGACGGGCGAAGTTATGCTGGAGAGCAATGAAGAGATCACGGAAGATATGGCCGAAAAGATAATGACCCTTAAGGAAGCCGTCCTTCAACTGCTTTTTATCGACGGCGTCAGGTATCTTCCCTCTCTCAGGGACACCCTGCTGCTTGACAGGGTGAGCAGCACCGACGAGGCCCTCGTGGAGATATACAAGAAACTCAGGCCCGGCGAGCCCCCCTCGGTTGCGGATGCAAAGGCGCTCTTTGAAGGGCTGTTTTTTGATCCGAAGAGATACGACCTCTCGGTTGTCGGAAGGCTTAAGCTCAACAAGCGCCTCGGGCTCGACATACCGCTTGAGACAAGGGTGCTTACTGACAGGGACATAGTGGAGATACTCAGGTATCTGTTTGACCTCAGGGCGGGCAAGGGCGAAGTGGACGACATCGATCACCTGGGCAACAGGAGGGTGAGGGCGGTCGGAGAGCTTCTTGAAAACCAGTTCAGGATCGGCCTCGTAAGGATGGAGCGCGCCATAAAGGAAAAGATGACCCTTACGGAGCTTGAAAGCGCGATGCCTCACGACATAATAAATGCAAAACCCGTTATCGCGGTCATAAAAGAGTTTTTCGGTTCGAGCCAGTTGAGCCAGTTCATGGACCAGACCAACCCGATGTCGGAGATCACGCACAAGAGGCGTTTGAGCGCACTGGGACCGGGGGGCCTGACAAGGGAAAGGGCCGGATTCGAGGTAAGGGACGTTCACCCCACGCATTACGGCCGCATCTGTCCAGTTGAAACGCCGGAGGGTCCCAATATCGGCCTGATCACGTCACTGGCCTCCTATGCAAGGGTGAATGACTTCGGTTTTATAGAGTCCCCTTACAGAAAGGTCAAAAACGGCAGGGTCACGGACGAGATCGAGTACCTTTCCGCGATTGACGGTGAAAAGCACGTGATAGCCCAGGCAACCTCGCCGGTGGACAGTGAGGGATATCTGATGGGCGAGACCGTCTCCGCCAGGGTGGGGGGCGATTTCAAACTCGTAAGGACGGATGAGGTCAAGTATATGGATGTCTCGCCGAAACAGATAGTGAGCATCTCGGCCTCGCTCATACCGTTTCTCGAGAACGACGACGCCAACAGGGCCCTGATGGGCTCCAACATGCAGAGGCAGGCTGTCCCCCTGCTGCATACGGACGCGCCGCGGGTCGGCACGGGTGTGGAAGTTGTGGCTGCAAGGGACTCGGGCGTTGTAGTGATTGCCAGGAGAGCCGGCATAGTGGATTCCGTTGACGCCTCAAGGATCGTTGTGAGATGCGACGACGGGGGTGTTGACGTATACAATCTCGTCAAGTTCTACAGGTCGAACCAGGCCACCTGCATGAACCAGAAGCCCATTGTCGGAACAGGCGAGAGGGTGAGGAAGGGGCAGGTGATTGCAGACGGCCCCGCGACCGACAAGGGCGAACTCGCCCTCGGTAAAAACGTCCTCGTGGCCTTTATGCCGTGGGGAGGCTACAACTTTGAAGACGCCATCATCATAAGCGAGCGTCTCGTGAAGGAGGACGTCTACACATCGATACACATCGAGGAGTTCTCCATAGAGGCAAGGGAGACAAAGCTCGGACCCGAGGAGATAACGAGGGATATCCCCAATATCGGGGAAGACGCCCTGAAGGACCTTGATGAGAGCGGCATTATCAGAATCGGCGCAAAGATTAAACCCGGGGATATTCTTGTGGGCAAGGTCACACCCAAGAGCGAGACGCAACTGACGCCTGAAGAGAAGCTCCTCAGGGCGATTTTCGGCGAAAAGGCGGAAGAGGTGAGGGAAAACTGTCTCTACGTGCCTCCCGGAATTGAAGGAACCGTCCTGGACGTAAAGATATTTACGAGGAAGGGAACCCCCAAGGATAAGAGGACGAAGGAGATAGAAGAACACAAAAAGGAGCAACTGCGGAGGGATTTTGAAGACGAGACGAGGATCCTCCGGGAGAACAGCCTGCGGAAGATCAGGGAACTGCTTTTGAACGAAAAGCCGGCCGAAGATCTCAAGGTGCCGGGGGTGCAGGGCGTTTTATGCGAAAAGGGGAAAAAACTCACACGGAAGATCATCGACAGCATCCCCGACAAGTCTCTGCGGAAGGTGAAACTGGCTGATGCTGAAAAACAGCGGCAGATTAAATCCATAGAGGACAATGCCGCAAAACAGATTAAACTGCTTGAAAGCCGGTTTGATAAAAAGATGGAGCAGTTCAAAAAAGGCGACGACCTCCCGCCGGGCGTCCTGAAGATAGTAAGGGTCTATGTCGCCATGAAGAGAAAGGTCCAGGTGGGGGACAAGATGGCGGGAAGACACGGCAACAAGGGTGTTATTTCCATTGTCGTCCCCGAGGAGGACATGCCGTACCTTCCCGACGGAACGCCCGTTGATATAATCCTGAATCCTCTCGGCGTGCCCTCACGCATGAATGTGGGGCAGATACTGGAGACCCACCTGGGATGGGCCGCAAAGGAACTGGACCTGTATGTCTCGACTCCGGTGTTTGAAGGCGCAAACGAGAAAGAGATAAAGGAACTGCTGGCAGAGGCCAACCTCCCGGTCAGCGGGCAGATCACCCTGTACGACGGCAAGACCGGCATGCCGTTCCAGAAACCTGTTACGGTAGGGTACATGTATATAATGAAACTGCATCACCTTGTGGAAGACAAGATTCACGCCCGCTCCATCGGCCCTTACTCGCTCGTTACACAACAGCCGCTCGGGGGCAAGGCCCAGTTCGGCGGGCAGAGACTCGGAGAGATGGAGGTCTGGGCCCTGGAGGCGTACGGCGCGGCATACACGCTGCAGGAGTTCCTCACGGTCAAGAGTGACGATGTTACCGGCAGGGCAAGGGTATACGAGGCGATTGTGAAGGGAGACGCCAATCTTGAACCCGGTGTGCCTGAATCGTTTCATGTCCTGATCAAAGAGCTCCAGAGCCTGGGTCTTGATGTGGACCTGCTGGAGGAGAAACCGGATGACAACGGCAAGGACGGCAGTGAAAGGCGCAGGCTGAGCGCGCCGGCCAAGGCCGGGGCATAAACAGACATAATTTAACAAGGGGGATTTTTAGTGGAAGATATATATTCAATATTCGAGAAGCCGAAAAATCCGACGGAATTCGAGGCCATAAGAATAAGGCTCGCCTCTCCTGAAAAGATACGCGCCTGGTCATACGGCGAGGTGAAAAAGCCGGAGACCATCAATTACCGCACTTTCAAGCCGGAGCGGGACGGGCTTTTCTGCGCCAAGATTTTCGGGCCTGTCAAAGACTGGGAATGTATCTGCGGCAAGTACAAGAGGATGAAGCACAGGGGGGTGGTCTGCGACAAATGCGGAGTCGAGGTCATACAGGCCAAGTCAAGGCGTGAAAGGCTCGGACATATAGAGCTTGCAACACCGGTTGCGCACATATGGTTCCTCAAAGGCATCCCGTCAAGGATAGGCACGCTCCTTGACATGACCATGCGCCAGCTTGAGAAGGTTCTCTATTTTGAAAGCTATATAGTGGTCGACCCCGGCGAGACGAAGTTGAAAGAGAGGGAACTGCTCACCGACGAGGAATACAGGAAGAAGGTGCAGGAGTTCGGGGACAAGTTCAAGGCCGGTGTGGGCGCAGAGGCCGTGAAGGAGCTTCTCAGGAATCTGGACCTCGATGCGCTGGCCAAGGAACTGAGGACAAAGATACACGCATCATCATCCCTCGGCGTCAAGAGGAAACTCACAAAGAGGCTGAGGGTTGTGGAGGCGTTCAGGAAATCGGGCAACAAGCCCGAATGGATGATCATGGATGTCATCCCCGTGCTTCCGCCCGACCTCCGTCCGCTGGTGCCCCTTGAGGGCGGGAGATTCGCCACCTCCGACCTTAACGACCTCTACCGGAGGGTGATAAACAGGAACAACAGGCTGAAGAGGCTGATGGAGCTCAATGCCCCGAGCGTTATCATACGCAATGAAAAGAGGATGCTCCAGGAAGCGGTTGACGCCCTGTTCGACAACGGAAGGAGGAGCCGCGTCCTGAAGGCGGCGACAAAGAGGCCGCTGAAGTCCCTGAGCGACATGATAAAGGGCAAGCAGGGCCGTTTCAGGCAGAATCTCCTGGGCAAGAGGGTGGATTATTCCGGCCGTTCGGTTGTGGTGGTCGGTCCCGAGCTCAAGCTCCACCAGTGCGGACTTCCCAAGACCATGGCCCTGGAGCTGTTTAAGCCTTATATATTCAGCAAGCTTGAGGAAAAAGGCCATGTAACAACCATCAAGGCCGCAAAAAAAGTGGTTGAAAAGGGAGAAGACATAGTCTGGGACTGCCTTGATGAAGTCATCAAGGAACAGCCGATCCTGCTGAACAGGGCGCCGACGCTCCACCGCCTCGGCATGCAGGCGTTCGACCCCGTGCTCGTGGAGGGCAAGGCCATAAAGCTGCATCCGCTGGTCTGCACCGCATTCAATGCGGACTTCGACGGCGACCAGATGGCGGTGCATGTTCCCCTTTCAATAGAGGCTCAGGTTGAGGCCAGGGTGCTGATGATGTCCGTCAACAACATCCTCAGCCCGGCAAGCGGCAAGCCAATTGCAACGCCCACCCAGGATATGGTGCTCGGGATTTACTACCTCACAAAACAGAAGAAGGGAGCAAAAGGCGAGGGAAGGGTGTTTTCCGGGCCCGAAGAGGTCAGGATCGCCTATGACGCCGGAGCGGTGGAAGAACACGCGGCTGTGAAGGTCAGGATGAACGGTTCCTTTGTTGACACCACGGTCGGCCGCGTCCTCCTTGGCGAGGTGCTGCCCGAGGGGGTGGCGTTTTCAATGATCAACAGGGAGATGACCAAGAAAGAGGTGGGCAAACTCGTTGAGTTCTGCTACAAGAGGCTCGGCAGGAAGGCGACGGTTATCTTTCTCGACAACATCGAAAAACTCGGTTTTGCGGCCGCCACCCTGTCCGGCAACTCCATATGCATTGACGACATGCACATACCGAGCAGGAAGGCCGAGCTTATCAAAGAGGCGGAGCAGGAAGTCGTGGATGTTCAGAGACAGTATGCCGACGGCCTTATTACAAACGGCGAGCGTTACAACAAGGTCGTGGACATATGGGCTGAGGTTACCGAGAAGATCGCGGACGTCATGATGAAGGAACTGGGGGCCGAGGGAATAGAGGACATAAGCAGGGTATCCGAGGAAGAGCTTAAGGAGAGACGGTCGTTCAACAATATTTTCATGATGGCGGACTCCGGGGCGAGGGGCTCGGCGGCCCAGCTCAGGCAGCTTGCCGGCATGAGGGGCCTTATGGCGAAACCCTCGGGGGAGATCATAGAGACGCCCATCACCGCTAACTTCAGGGAGGGCCTCACACCGCTTCAGTACTTCATATCAACGCACGGCGCAAGAAAAGGCCTTGCCGATACGGCGTTGAAAACAGCCAATTCCGGGTATCTGACCAGGAGGCTCGTCGACGTCACGCAGGACGTTATTATCAGGGAAGAGGACTGCCAGACAACCTCCGGGATCCACGTAACAAGCCTGGTTGAAGGCGGTGAGATTATCGAACCCCTTGAGGAGAGGATATACGGCAGGATAGCCGCGGAGGATATAAGGGACCCTGTAACCAGGGAGGTAATCGTACACAGGGGCCAGGAGATAAACGACGAACTGTCACAGGAAATCATAAGCGCCGGAGTGGACAGGGTGCTGATACGCTCGGTCCTGACCTGCGAATCAGCCATAGGCGTATGCAAGAAGTGTTACGGAAGGGACCTGGGCAGGGGAGGCATGGTGGAGCTCGGCGAGGCGGTCGGAATAATCGCCGCGCAATCCATCGGGGAGCCGGGCACACAGCTTACCATGAGAACCTTCCATATCGGCGGCACCGCGACCCGGCTCGTTGAACAGACCGTGCTTGAGGCGAAGAACAGCGGCACCGTTAAATTCATCGACCTGTCCACGGTTACGGACAGGGAGGGTGCCCTTGTGGTCATGAACCGCAACGGCAGTCTCGCAATCGTTGACGCAAAGGGCAGGGAAAGGGAAAAGTACTCCGTTGTCTACGGCGCGAGGCTGAAGGTGAAAGACGGCCAGAAGGTCGAGGCGGGGCAACTGCTTGTTGAATGGGACCCTTATTCGATCCCCATTATTACTGAAGTCGGCGGAAGGATAGCGCTTGGAGACATAGTGGAAGGCGTATCGGTCAAGGAGGAAGTGGACGAGGTTACGGGACTCGCGCACAAGGTTATCATTGAATACCCCGCACACATGAGACCCCGTGTCTCGGTGAAGGATGAACACGGCAAGGCCACCCTGAGAATCCCGGGGACCAATGCGCTCGCCCGCTACCTGCTGCCCTCAGGCGCTCACGTGCTTGTCGACAAGGGCACCATCGTGCATCCGGGTGACGTCATCGCCAAGATCCCGAGGGAGACGACAAAGACAAAGGACATCACGGGCGGCCTCCCGAGGGTTGCCGAGCTGTTTGAGGCGAGAAAGCCCAAGGAGCAGGCCGTTGTAAGCGAGATAGACGGGATTGTCGAGTTCAAGGGCTTTCATAAGGGCATGAGGGTGGTTCATGTGAAGGGCGGAACGGATACCAGGGAGTACCTCATCCCCAAAGGCAAACACCTGAGCGTGCACGAGGGCGACTGGGTTAAGGCCGGAGAGGCGTTGATGGACGGCTCGATCAACCCGCACAACATACTCGAGATACTCGGTCCGAACGAACTGCAGAGGTACCTGGTGGATGAAGTCCAGAAGGTCTACAGGCTCCAGGGCGTCTCCATAAACGACAAGCATATTGAAGTCGTCGTAAGGCAGATGATGAGGAAGGTGAAGATCGAAGACGCAGGAGACACGGATTTCCTTGCGGGCGAGCAGATCGACAAGCTTGTCTTTGAAGAGGAGAACAGGAAAGTCATCAAGCGCAAGGGCAAGCCCGCACAGGCAAAGCCCATACTCTTAGGCATCACCAAGGCGTCTCTTTCAACGGACAGCTTTATCTCCGCCGCCTCATTCCAGGAGACCACGAGGGTGCTGACGGAGGCCGCAATAAACGGGGCCGTGGATAAGCTGAGGGGCCTGAAGGAAAACATCATAATGGGCAGGCTCGTCCCTGCCGGCACAGGCACGGAAATCTACAGGGAGACGTTCGTGGAAAGCGGGGACGGGGAGCCGGGATTTAATTAGCAGCGGGTTCGCACCCATGGACTCCCATGAAATTCATTGCCGATTCAATGCTCGGCCGTCTTGCCAGGTGGTTAAGGCTGCTCGGCTATGATACGCTGTATTTCTCCCGAATTGAAGACGGCATCCTGGTGAGAACGGCGCAGGAGGAAGGCAGGACGCTCCTTACAAGGGATACTCGCCTGGTGAAGAGGAGGGGTCTGAAGAATTTCCTTCTGCTTGATGAAAACGATACGTTCGACCAGCTGAGAACGGTCATCAACACATTCCATCTGCTCCCCGGCGGTGAATCCGGCCGGCTGAAGGAACATTCCCCAAGCAGGTGCTCCCTGTGCAACACTATCCCGGTGAGCGTGCCCGGGGAGGATGCGAGGCCGCATGTCCCGGATTATGTATACCGCACCTCGGACGGTTTCAGGCGGTGCATGAAATGCGGCAGGTTTTACTGGAGGGGGACACATCCCGAGAAATGGCGGAAAAAACTGTCGGATGTTCTCAAACCTTAACCTTAATGTTGCATAAGCCGGCTGTGGAGTCCGGCGTAAAACCTTTATAAAGCGATAGGATACTGGAAATATGTCCCTGTTGCAGGACGTAACGGAGAGTGAAATTGCAAAAGATGGCAATATGCCGTGCGGGATATGTCCTGAAGGTATCGCGGATAAAGCTTCCCCGTCAGACTCCCCTGCCCGCAGGCGGTGTTTTTATGCAACTGTAAGGTCAACGTGAATGTCAAACAGCGGATAATACCCCCGGCCGGCGTTATAATCCTGGTTATATCGTTCGGAACGGCGGGGTATGCACTCCTTGAGGGATGGGGACTCTTTGATTCGCTGTACATGACCATTATTACGCTCACGACAGTGGGCTATGAAGAGGTTCACAGGCTTTCGGCGACCGGAAGGGTCTTTACAATCATATTGATACTCACGGGCGTCGGCGCAATGTTCTATGCGCTCGGTGTCGGCGCCAGGGTGCTCATAGAAGGCGAGATAAGGGATATACTGGGGAGGAGAAAATTGAACAAGAAGATAAAGAGCCTGAAAAATCATTACATCATATGCGGTTACGGGAGAATGGGGAAGATCGTATGCAAGGAGATGATCCAGAACAGGGCCGGTTTTATTGTAGTTGAGAAAGACCCGGACGTGCTCGCAACCATGGAAAAGGACATGCTTTCCCTTCAGGGGGATTCAACGCAGGACAGTGTTCTTAAGGATGCCGGGATTGAAAGGGCGCTCGGCCTCATCTCCGTGCTTTCAACGGATGCCGACAATCTCTACGTGGTGTTGTCCGCCAGGGGGCTGAACCCCAAGCTCAGGATCGTGGCAAGGGCAAGCGAAGAAGACGCCGGCCAGAAGCTCCTGAGGGCCGGTGCGGACAAGGTGATCTCGCCTTATCATCTCGGAGGATTGAGGATTGCGCACACGGTCCTGAAGCCCGCGGTGGTGGACTTTATCGAATTCGCCACCCGCAGCGGCAATCTTGAACTGCAGATGGAGGAGATCAGGGTAAAGGGCGACTCGCATATTGTAAACCGCAGCCTTGATGAATGCGGAATCCGGAAGGAACTGGGGATAATAATCGTTGCCATAAAGAGAGAGACAGGTGAAATGGAATTCAATCCCACATCCGCAACCGTCATAAAACATGGAGACACCCTTGTGGCCATGGGTGAGACAAAGCAGCTCGAGGCGCTTGAGAAACTCGTCGGCGTATAGACTGTACGCCCGGCCGTCCCCCCCTTTCTGTTTTTTAACACCTATAAGTAGTATCTGTAAAAAAATCAGACCACAAAATATAGGGATCGGCTTTTTTCCCCATTTTCCACTTGACAAGTATTTTCAAGCCTCCTATACTGAATAGAGTGGTATAAAGTGGTATAAAGTGGAGGGAACGTGCCGGGGTTTTCAGGTAAGCACTACAACAGTCTGGATCCGAAAGGCAGATTGATAATCCCGGCCCCCTTCCGGGAGATTCTTTCCTCGAACCACTCTTCAAAACTGATTATAACAAACGAGGTCTTCGACCGCTGCCTGTGCGCCTACCCGGTTGATGAATGGCAGAAACTGACGGACAAAGTCAGCAGGATGCCGCAGACATCCGATGCAGTCAAGTATTTCACACGGAGGGTCATCGGTTCCGCAGTTGAATGTGAAATCGACAGGCAGGGAAGGGTGCTTGTCTCTGCGGCGCTCAGAACCGATGCGGGTCTGAACAGCGACGTGGTGCTCATAGGCCTCTGCAACAGGATAGAGATATGGGACAGAAGTGAATACGATGGAGTAGCGG
Source organism: Thermodesulfovibrio sp. (assembly GCA_026982355.1). Lineage (GTDB taxonomy): Bacteria > Nitrospirota > Thermodesulfovibrionia > UBA6902 > UBA6902 > JAADFS01. The sequence goes on along the minus strand of JALSHG010000117.1, from coordinate 21,740 downwards.
ACCCGACAAAGGTCGACAAGGATGCATACAAGGAAGAATTCAAGAGCCTTGGCCTGTAGATGCTGGAACCGGAGATAATCCACGTCCCTGTGATGCCGGAGGAGGTGCTTGAGGCATTGAAAATAAGGGAAGACGGAATATATGTTGATGCAACGGTCGGCACGGGCGGTCATGCCGCGTATATTCTCCGGCGCGCCGGGAGGTGCACATTGATAGGCATAGACAGGGATGAAAAGGCCATAGAGACGGCAAGGGAGCGTTTAAAGGAGTTTGAGAATGTCTTCCTTGTCAGGGGGACATTCTCGGACATAAGAGATATTGTCGGTAACCTCGGTTACGCCGGTGTCAGCGGCATCCTCCTTGACATCGGTGTCTCTGCGCTGCACCTGAAATCAGAGGGCAGGGGGTTCAGCTTTCTCAGGGATGAGCCCCTTGATATGAGGATGGACCGGGGGCAGCGCCTTACCGCCCGGGACGTGGTTAACAAGTACCCTGAAAAGGAACTGGCCGGCATTATCTACAGGTACGGTGAGGAAAGACACAGCAGGAGGATAGCAAGGGCCATAGTCAATGCGCGGCGCAGGAAGCCGGTTGAATCATGTAAGGAACTTGCAGATATAATCAGCAGGGCGGCCGGCGGAAGGGGCAGGATTCACCCGGCGACAAGGACATTCCAGGCAATCAGGATCGAGGTCAACAGGGAGCTTGAAGAGCTGCCCGCCGCAATCGAAGAAGGGGCGTCCCTCCTTGAGAAGGGTGGGAGGCTGTGCGTCCTTTCTTATCATTCCCTTGAGGACAGGATTGTTAAAAACGCATTCAGGAAACTGGCAAAGGAAGGACGGTTCATGATCATAACAAGAAAACCGGTGGTCCCGGGACAGGCGGAACAGAGGCTGAACCCCTCATCAAGAAGCGCGAAACTGAGAGTGGGGGAGAGGATATGAGCGGCAGGAGAATAAAGAACACGCGGAAGAAGACAGTGCTGATAAAGGCCGCTTTTCTCCTTTATGTCTGTATATGCCTCTTTGCCATCGTGTCGCTCAGGACAGCGGTATTCAACCTCGAGTATGAACTCGGAAGGCTTAACACTCTCAGGGCGGACCTCGTGCGCGAGAGGAAAATGGTGGTCGCCGAGAGCGCAAGTTTTTATTCCACGCAGAAGATTGAAGACATGGCGGTAAAACGCCTCGGCATGACCATGCCCGAAAGGGAGAATGTTTTCTTTGTGAAAAAGAGGGCACAGGCCGGTCCTTACAGGGCATCGATGAGGTAGTGGGGCGGAATGGCTGAAAGAAGGCGGCGGAAGACTGAGACACGGAAACTGTGGGATGAGGATCCCGTAAGGATACCTTTCCAGAGGAGCAGGAAAAGATCGGGCGTGCTTGTCACCGTCATCCTTTTCGGTTTTGCGGTTATCTCTCTGCGGCTTGTAAACCTGATGGTCATTGACCACAAGAGGCTCGCTGAAAGGGCGGCCGAGCAGTACACGGTCAAAGAGATATTAATACCCCAGAGGGGCATAATATGGGACAGACGGATGAGAGAGATGGCGACAAGCGTGGAGGCGGACTCGCTGTATGCGGTGCCCTCGAAAATAAAGGATAAACGGAATTTATCCAGGGAACTGGCGCCCCTGATAAATGTTTCGTCAAAAAAGCTGAACATGACCCTCCTGAAGAAGAAAGACAGGGGGTTTATCTGGCTTGCAAGGAAACTGGATATGAACACCGCGCTTAAAGTCAGCGCGTTGAGGGAACGGTCCGGGTACGCGGGGCTGGGTTTTCTGACGGAGTCGAAACGTTATTATCCCAAGGGTTTCACCGCCTCGCACATCCTGGGCTTTACGGACATCGACAACAAGGGAATAGCCGGCATTGAGCTCATGTATGATGAATACCTGCGCGGTGAGGCAAGCAGTGTCTACGTAAACACGGACGCCCGCGGCAACAGTCTCTCCGGGGACGTCAGGGAGGCTGCCTCCGGCAATAATCTCCTGCTGACCATTGACGAGAGGCTGCAGTATATTGTGGAGAAGGAACTGTCGGCGGCAATGAAGAAATGGAAGGCAAAGGCCGGGGTCGCGATAATGATGAACCCCGCGACAGGCGAGATTCTCGCGATGGCCGACAGGCCCGCTTATGACCCCAACTTTCCGGGCAGATCCCGGCCGTCCCAGAGGCGCAACAGGGCCATCACCGATCTCTATGAGCCCGGCTCGACCATGAAGGCCGTGCTGGCCGCCGCTGCGCTTGAAGAGGGGGTCGTCGGGCTGGACGAGGAGTTTGACGTATCGCAGGGATATATTGTCGTGGGCGGCAAGCGGATCCGCGATGTCCATAAACACGAAATACTCACCTTCCCGGAAGTCATACAGAAGTCCTCCAATGTCGGCGCCGTGCAGATAGGCCTCAAGCTCGGAAAGGAGAGATACTATAACTACATAAGAAAATTCGGTTTCGGTAAAAAGACAGGCATAGACCTTCCCGGCGAGGTGAGGGGGATTCTCAGGAAGACCGAAGACTGGTCCGGCACATCGCTTGCTGCACTGTCAATCGGCCAGGAGATAGGCGTGACACCCCTGCAGCTCCTGGCGGCATATGCAGCCATCGCCAACGGAGGTGTGCTGATGAAGCCCTACGTTGTATCCGACATAATCTCACCGGCCGGCAAGCCGGTCAGGAGTGTATCACCCACGGTGAGGAGGCGCGTCATATCCGAAGAGACAGCCGCAGTTGTGAGGGATATCCTGAAGACCGTAGTGGAAGAAGGAGGCACTGCGACAAGGGCGTATATCAAGGGAAACCTCGTGGCGGGGAAGACGGGCACCGCCCAGATATTCGATCCCCGGACGGGCCGTTATTCGAGAAAAAGATACGTAAGCTCATTCGCAGGCTTTGTGCCTGCGGATAATCCGAGGATCGCGCTTATAGTCGTCATATACGAACCGAAGGGCTCTGTGTACGGCGGGGTGGTCGCCGCGCCCGTGTTCAAAAATATCGTGGAGCATACACTTGCATATCTTGACGTGCCCATGGAGAGGGAGGAGAACCAGATTGTTCTTGCCGGCACGCCGCGTTAGAGGAGATTTTTCAGGGGGATGCATCCCGGTGGTGTTTGCAGGGAGCGCTTCCCGGCGGGGCAGATGACAATACCGGAACTTTTAAAATGTATAAGGGCGAAAAGGATAACAGGACCTTTAAGCAGGGAAATACGGGGTATCGCATATGATTCGAGACTGGTCGGCGAAGGTTTTCTCTTTGTGGCCGTCAGGGGGTTCACCCGTGACGGGCATGATTATATAAAGGATGCATTAAGCAGGGGGGCTGCTGCTGTGGTCGGAGAGCGTGCAGTGGAGACAACGGATACGCCGGATCCCACCGCACCCGACCGTACCGCATACATCGAGGTCTCTGACAGCAGGGAAGCCCTGGCCCTCATTTCCGCCGCTTTTTACGGACATCCTTCTGAACGGTTGTCTTTGGCCGGCATAACCGGCACAAACGGAAAGACCACGACGAGTTATATTACAAGGAGTATCATCAATGCCGGCGGCAGGAGCGCCGGCCTGCTGGGCTCCGTCCGGTACATAACCGGGGACAGGACCATGCCCGCGTCCAATACGACCCCGGAGTCCCTGGATATGCAGAGGTATTTAAGCGAGATGGTGAACAATAAAATGGAATATGCCGTTATCGAGGTATCCTCGCATGCGCTTGCGCTCAGGAGGGTGGAGGGCTGTGCATTCGATGTCGCGGCATTCACCAATTTTTCCCGGGACCACCTTGATTTCCACGGCGGCATGCAGGAGTATTTCAGGGCCAAAACACGGCTTTTCGATTATCTGAGGGAGAGCGGTTCCGCCGTGCTCAACCATGACGACCCCATGGTCGGGGGCATTGCCGGGAAACTCAGGTGCAATGTCGTCACCTGCGGACTTCGGGACGGCGCGATGATAAAGGCGGAAGACATAAAAAGCCACGGCATACCGGCCGCCGGCGCTTCCCCCCTCTCCTTTGATGTACGGACGCCGCGGAGCAGGTTCAGGGTCCATTCTGGACTCGTGGGAATATTCAATGTTTATAACATATTAATGTCCGCCGGAATTGCATATGCGCTGGGTTTCAGTGATGATGCGATACGGAAGGGCATACAGGAAGCGCAACCCGTTGAGGGGCGTTTTGAAAATATTGACGCGGGGCAGGGCTTTCTGTGTATAGTTGATTATGCGCATACAGAGGACGCATTGAGAAACGTCCTGCAGGAGGCCAGGGCCGTCACGCGCGGAAGGCTTATCACCGTCTTCGGGTGCGGCGGCGACAGGGACAGGACCAAAAGGCCCCTGATGGGCGCTGTTGCATCCGCGCTGAGTGACCTCGCGGTCATAACTTCAGACAACCCCCGCTCTGAGGACCCGCTGGATATCATAAGGGATATTGTCAGCGGAATCAAAAGAGACAACTACATTGTGCGGCCCGACAGGGAAAATGCCATCAGGGAGGCGGTGTCTGTAGCAAAAGAGGGGGACACGGTGCTTGTTGCGGGCAAGGGCCACGAGGACTACCAGGAGATCAGGGGGGCAAGGCATTATTTCAGCGACAGGGAGGTCCTGAGAAAGGCGATAAAACATGGCGGTTCTGACGGTAAGGGATATTCTTGAGGCAACGCGCGGGAGACTGGTCTGCGGTGATTCGGAGACCTTCAGGGGTGTCTCGATAGATTCACGCACCATATCCGAAGGCGAGGTGTTCTTTGCCATCAGGGGCGGGAGGTTCGACGGACACGACTTCGTTGAAAAGGCGCTCCTGAGGGGTACCGGAGCGGTTGTGGACTCAGTGCCCGGGAGACTTCCGGCGGGCAGGGTCATAATCCATGTAAGCGATGCCCTCAGGGCACTGCAGGACCTTGCCGGTTTCATCAGGATGAAGCGGCATATCCCGGTTGTGGCCGTCACGGGCAGCAGCGGCAAGACAACGACAAAAGAGATGATATATTCGATTCTTTCACAGAGGTTCAGGACACTTAAAAATCAGGGAAATCTCAATAATCACATAGGCCTGCCACTCAGCCTTGCCGGCCTGGGGGCGGATGATGAGGCGGCGGTGCTTGAGATGGGCATGAATGCGCGGGGTGAGATAAGGCGGTTGTGCGAGATAGCGGTGCCGGATTGCGGTGTAATTACAAATATCGGCCCTGCGCATATAGGGAGGCTCGGCAGCCTCCATGCAGTGCGGGATGCAAAGCTGGAGATACTGCCGGGTCTTGACGTGGCGGTTGTTAATGCAGATGATGCTTTTCTGATGGAAGGTGTGGAGGCGGCGGATTTCGACGGCGCTATAATCACCTTCGGCATGGACAGCGAGGCCCATGTGAGGGCGGATGATGTGCGCGTTGCGGAAAGCGGCTGCACATTTACGATGGAGGCCCGCGACAGGGGGAGCCTGCCGGTGGCCCTGAAGGTGCACGGCCGTTTCAATGTGTACAACTCGCTGGCCGCCGCGGCCGCCTGCCTCTCGCTCGGCATGGGCCTCAATGAAATAAGGAGGGGTCTCGAGGCCTTCAGGCCGGTCCCGATGAGATTCGAGCTGATAAAGGGAGACGGCATTACACTGATAAACGACTCCTACAATGCAAACCCCTTCTCAGTGGAGGAGGCATTGAGAGAGACCCTCAGGCTGGCCGCCGGGGGCAGGGCCGTGGCCGTGCTGGGCGACATGGGCGAGCTGAATGAGTACGCGGAAAAGGAGCACAGGGCAATAGGGCGCATGGTGTCCGCTATGGGAGTCCACGTCCTCGTGGCGGTCGGGAAAAAGATGATGCTGGCCGCAGAGGAGGTTGAACAGGCGGAAGGGAAAGACCGCCTGCCACGGACCTTTGTCTTTGAAGATGCCGGTGCGGCGGAAAGAGATATCGTGAATATCCTTGAACGCGGGGACACGGTTTTAATCAAGGGTTCGCGCATGATGTCCATGGAGAAAATAGCGGGGAGCATAAAGAATGTTATATGAACTGTTTTATTCTCTGCAGGAGTTTTATTCGCCGTTTAACGTCTTCAGGTACATAACCTTCAGGACGGCGCTTGCCGTTATCACGGCGCTGGTCATAACCTTTGCCCTGTCACCGTGGATTATAAGAGAGCTCAGGAGGCTCAGCATGACCCAGCATGTAAGGAATGACGGGCCGAGGACCCACCTTAACAAGACAGGCACCCCCACAATGGGCGGCATCCTTATTATCCTGTCGGTGGTGATAAGCGTCCTGATGTGGGGTGACCTGGGCAACAAGTTCGTGTTGATAATGATAGCCGCGATATCAGGATTCGGCATCATCGGACTTGTGGATGATTACCTGAAGGCCGTAAGGAAAAACCCCAGGGGTCTCAGGGGATGGTACAAGTTCGGCGCGCAGATCATGCTCGCCCTGGCGATCGGATTTTTATTCTACAATGATCCCAATGACAACTATGTGGCCCAGTTGAGCATCCCTTTTTTCAAGCAATGGTTTATAGACCTGGGGTGGTTTTATATCCCGTTTTCCGTGCTTGTCATCGTGGGCTCCTCAAATGCGGTCAACCTGACGGACGGTATAGACGGCCTTGCCATCGGGCTGGTGGGTATCGCGAGCCTGGCCAATGCCGCGCTTGTCTATATATCGGGGCATGCGATCTTCTCGCAATATCTTTATGTGCCCTACCTGCCCGGCACCGGTGAACTCACCGTGTTCTGCGGTGCAATGTTCGGCGCCGCTCTCGGGTTCCTGTGGTTTAACAGTTATCCGGCCGAGATATTCATGGGTGATGTCGGCTCCCTCGGCCTCGGCGGCGCGCTCGGGACGCTTGCGGTGATAACCAAGCAGGAGATCGTGCTTGCGGTTGTGGGCGGCATATTCGTTCTCGAGACCTTCTCGGTGATAATACAGGTGGCGTCCTTCAAGCTTACCGGCAGGAGGGTCTTCAAGATGGCCCCCATACACCATCACTTCGAGGAAAAGGGATGGCCCGAGCCAAAGGTGATAGTCAGGTTCTGGATAGCGGGAATAATACTCGCCCTTTTAAGTCTCGCGACCTTGAAGGTAAGGTGAGGGAATCGTGATTCGTGTCCGTGAGAAAAACGGGCGCGTACAACGGACACGGATACCGGTTTTAACGATGCTGATGGAGAAATACAGAGGCATGACGGAGATATTTAAGGATATGAACATCCTCGTTGTCGGGCTTGCGAGGAGCGGGGTTGGTGCGGCCAATCTCCTCTCCGCGCTGGGCGCAAGGGTGACGGTAACGGACAGCAAGCCGCGGGGCCTGCTGCAGGACGGCATAAGGCGTCTCGCCCCCTCGGTGAGGGTGATTACGGGAGGCGGCGCCCGGGGGGTTTTTGATGAATCCGGCATGATAGTGATAAGCCCGGGTGTGCCCGCTGATATCGCCCCCCTGTCACGCGCAAGGGACAAGGGCATCCCGGTAATCGGAGAGCTTGAGCTCGCATGGCGGGTGATACGGCGGCCTTTTATCGCGGTGACCGGGACAAACGGCAAGTCGACCGTGACCACGCTTGTCGGCATGATGCTGAAAGAGTCGGGTTTCACGACCGTGACGGGCGGCAATATCGGCAATGCATTGACGGAGGAAATCGTAAAAACAGTCGGGGGTCGGGACCGGGAAACGGAAGATTTCAGACTCCCGGCCGTTAACTCCCGGTTCACGGCGGTCGACTACATTGTCGCCGAGGTGTCAAGTTTTCAACTGGAATCCATAGATACTTTCAGGCCGGAGATTGCGGCGATACTCAATATAACACCCGACCACCTTGACAGGTACGGGGGCATGGAGGATTACATTGATGCAAAGGCGAGGATTTTTGAAAACCAGGCGCCTGAAGACCGCCTGGTCCTGAATGCGGACGATCCGGAGGTGCGAAGGCTCGAAAGCGCGAGACTGAAGGCAGGGGGCCGCGGACCCCGTGTTTTCCATTTCAGCCGGCAGGCGGAGGTTGAAGGTGTCTACTGCAGAGACGGGGCGGTCTACTGCAATCTCCCGGATTCACCGCCTTCATTGCTTATAGGCATTGATGAGATAAGGATAAAGGGAACCCACAACCTCGAGAATGCCATGGCGGCTTCCCTCTGCGCCCTGCTTGCAGGATGTTCACACGGGACGGTGAGGGATGTGCTGAAGAGTTTCCCCGGCCTCGAGCACAGGCTTGAGCCCGTGGGCGAGATCAACGGCGTGAAATTCATAAATGACTCCAAGGGGACCAACACAGGCGCTGTCGCCGGCTCCCTGAAGGGCCTTGAGAATGTGATACTGATCATGGGGGGGACGGACAAGGGAGGCGATTTTTCATCCCTGCGGGAACCGGTAAGGGCAAAGGTCAAGTGCCTGATCCTCATGGGAGAGGCGAGGGAGAAGATATTCAGGGCGTTGGGAGGGGAGACCGAGACACACATGGCCTCCGGCCTTGCAGAGGCTGTTGAGCTTTCGATGTCAAAGGCGTCTCCCGGCGACGTCGTCCTCCTGTCCCCGGGATGTGCGAGCTTTGACATGTTCGAGGATTTTGCGGACAGGGGCAGGAAATTCAGGGAAGCGGTAAGGGGAATCATGAACTCACACCCCCTCTCCAGGCGGCGGGCGATCAGGGGGGTGGAGCCGTGAATTTCACCAGCAGAGACAGCCGGAACATTGTTGCATCGGTTCTCATCCTCACCGGTATAGGCACTGTCATGGTCTACAGTTCCACTGCGCTGATGTCCATGAGACAGTACGGGAGCAGTTTCCATTATCTGTGGAAGCATATCTTCACCGTGCTCGTCGGAACAGCCGCCATGATCGCGCTCTCAAGGACCGACTACCGTAGATTGAGGTCAGCGGTGTACATCCTGCTCGCAGGCTCGCTGATATTGCTGGCCCTGGTGTTCGTGCCCGACATCGGGGTCTCCGCCAACGGCGCGCGCAGGTGGCTCAGGCTGTGGCCGACCACCTTTCAGCCCTCCGAGCTTGCAAAGGTGGTAATGGTTATCTTTCTCGCGGACTACATGGACAGGAATATTCACAGGATGAGGGATTTCAAACACGGGATACTGATCCCCGTGGGGGTCATGGTGGTGTTCCAGGGTATTATCCTCCTTCAGCCGGATTTCGGGGCCGTGGTCAGCCTCGGCATACTTACCGTCGCACTCCTGATACTGGGCGGCGCGAGACTGAATCATATCGGCGCGCTCGTCCTGTTTTCACTGCCGGCCGTCTACCTGGTTATCTCGACTTCCGCGTACAGGCTCAAGAGGCTCACCTGTTTCACCGAGCCGTGGAAGGACCCCTTCGGGTGCGGCTTCCAGCTCGTGCAGTCGTTTATTGCATTCGGCAACGGCAGGTTTTTCGGCGTGGGTCTCGGGGACAGCAGGCAGAAGCTCTATTTTCTGCCCGAGGTTCACACTGACTTTATCTTTTCCCTCATCGGTGAAGAACTGGGCCTCGCGGGCGCGCTTACGGTACTGGGGCTGTTTGTGTGGCTTTTCATAAAAGGCGTCCATGTGGCCAGGAGGACGGATGAACCGTTCAGCTATTTCCTGACGCTCGGATTAAGCATGATGATAGGGGTGCAGGCAATCATAAACTTTGCGGTCTCAACGGGGCTTATGCCGACAAAGGGCCTGCCCTTGCCATTTATAAGCTACGGCGGGTCGTCGCTCCTTGTAAACATGGCCGCTGTGGGGATACTGATAAACATATCCTCGAAAAATGAAAAGATTCCGGCTGGGAGGGTATCATATGGCGATAATAACCCGTCTCACCGTGTATCATATATGAAGAGGCGCAGATGAATATACTCATAGCAGGAGGAGGCACAGGAGGGCACCTTTTCCCGGCCCTGGCAATCGCCCGGGAGCTCGAGAAGGAGATTCCCGGTACAAAGGTCACCTTTGCCGGCACGGCGGCGGGCATTGAGGCCAGGATAGTGCCGAGGGAGGGATATGATGTCAGATTCATAAGGTCGGAGGGCTTTGTGGGCAGGAATCTCCGCAGGAAACTGAGGTCCCTTGCGAAGATACCACTGTCACTGAAGGATTCCCGCAGGCTCCTGAGAGAGACCGCTCCCGACCTGGTCATAGGTGTGGGTGGGTACAGTTCAGGCCCTGTGCTTATGTGCGCGAAACTCATGGGCATCCCCACGATAATTCATGAACAGAACAGCCTCCCGGGCCTTGCCAACAGGGTGCTCGGCAGGTTTGTGGACACCGTGGCGGTCACATACCATGACAGCATTAAATTCTTCCCGGGGGAAAAGACATACCTGACGGGCAACCCGGTGAGGGAGGAGATACTGCACGGTGACAGGGACAGGGGCCGCCGGGCGTTCAATCTTGATAAAGACCTTTTTACCATATTCATCTTCGGCGGAAGCTCCGGTGCGGCCAGCATCAACACCGCCGCAGGCGAGGCCCTTGTATACCTCGAGCGCTACAGGGACAGGATTCAGTTCCTGCACCAGACGGGCGACAGGGATTTCGGGTCCGTGAGGGACGCCTACCGCAGGCGGGAATTCAGGGGTGCGGTCGTGCGTTTTGTATACGAAATGGCCGATGCCTATGCAGCGGCCGACCTGATTATTTCAAGGGCCGGCGCCACCACCCTTGCAGAGCTTACTGCATGCGGCAAGGCCTCGATACTTGTGCCGTATCCGTATGCAGCCGGCAACCACCAGGAGGTCAATGCAAGAAAGCTCTGGGACATGGGCGCCGCGCAGGTGATCCCCGACAGGGAACTCAACGGCAAGACCCTTGCGGACCACATAAGGCACCTGCTGCATGAGCCGGATGCCATAGGGGAGATGGAACGGGTCAGCAGGTCGCTCGGCACTCGCGAGGCGGCGAAAAAGGTCGTTGAACTCATGAAGGGGCTTTTAAAAAAAAAGAATAGACAAGCGGGAGAAACAGGGTACACGGCATGTATAAACGGTTCGGAAGGGTTTATTTCGTAGGCATCGGCGGCGTGGGCATGAGCGGCATAGCCGAGGTCCTGAAGAATCTCGGCTATGAAGTGGAGGGCTCTGACCTGAAAGAGTCCGAAACCACGAAGAGGTTGAAGGCGATGGGCATAAACATAAACATCGGCCACCGCGCGGAGAACATAAAAAACACCGATGTGGTGGTTATATCTTCCGCGGTTGCCCATGACAACCCCGAGGTGGCGGCCGCCGGGAGGCTGTCCATCCCCGTCATACCGAGGGCCGAGATGCTTGCAGAGCTTGCAAGGCTGAAATACGGCGTGCTCATTGCCGGGGCCCACGGCAAGACCACGACAACGTCCTTGATAGCAAGCATCCTGGGCGAGGGGGGCCTCGACCCCACTGTGGTGATAGGCGGGAAATTAAAAGGAATCGGCGGCAATGCGAAACTCGGCAAGGGCGAGTTCCTGGTAGCCGAGGCGGATGAGAGCGACGGTTCGTTCCTGAAGCTCTCACCGACCATTGCGGTTGTGACGAATGTGGACAAGGAGCATATGGACTTCTTCGGAAACATTGAAGGGATAAAGGAGGCGTTTCTTTCATTCATCAACAAAGTCCCGTTCTACGGCCTGTCCATATTGTGCGGGGACAACGGATACATAAAGGAGCTGATGCCGAAAGTTCGGAGGAGGTTTATCACATACGGACTGTCCGGGGATGCGGACCTTGCCGCGAAAAATGTCGGTACCGGCGGTATGAGGTCGAAATTCGAGGCTGTTCTGGACGGCAGGTCGCTGGGCATGTTTGAGGTCCCGCTCATAGGGGCACACAACGTGTGCAACTGTCTTGCCGCCATTGCCGTCGCCGATGAGCTGGGTGTCGATACGGATGTCATAAGAAGGGCTCTTGAGAACTTCAGCGGTGTTCAAAGGAGGTTTGAACTCAAGGGCACGGTCTCGGGGATCAGGGTAATAGATGATTATGCGCATCATCCCGCGGAAATCACCGCGACCCTGAAGGCGGTGAGAGAGGCGATGACCGGCAGGGGCAACGGGCGGCTGTTCGTCCTGTTTCAGCCTCACAGGTATACGAGGACAAGGGACCTGCTCCACGAGTTCATCGATGCCTTTGCCGACGCGGACAGGGTGGTCCTGATGGACATATATCCCGCCGGCGAAAAACCCCTGCCGGGCGTCAACTCCGGACTGCTTTTTGACGGGATAAAAAACACGGGCAAGGATATCGATTACATCAGGGACAGGGATGAGATAGCCGGTTTCCTGAAGACGGAGATGAGGGACGGCGATACATTGCTGACCCTGGGAGCGGGCGATGTATGGAGGATCGGCGAAGAGTTCCTGAGAGCCGGGAGGAGATTCGATGTTGCATGAGCGGGCGGGCGGGTCCGCCGTAAAACCTTTATAAAGCGACGGGATATCGGAAAAAGGAGAGAATATTAATTGACTGCCAAAGATGTAAAAGAGATTTTCGACAGGGGGCTTTTCAGGGGGGAGATAAGGTTTGATGAGCCCATGTCGGCGCATACGTCATTGAAGACAGGCGGGCCGGTTGAGATCATGGTATTTCCCGAAGACCCCCTTTCACTGAAGAATGTGCTTTCCGCCTGTGAGAGGGAGGATATCCCCTCGTTTGTCATCGGGGCCGGGACGAATCTCCTTGCGGGGGACGCGGGGGCCGGCGGGGTTGCGATATCCCTCAGGGAGTTCAGGAGCATCGAGCCCACAAGGGATGAGGGCGTGCTGTTCGTGGGTGCGGGGACGCCGCTTGCAATGCTGCTGGGTTTTGCGCAGAGAAACGGATATGCCGGGCTCGAGGCGCTTGCAGGCATCCCCGGTTCCGCCGGAGGCGCTGTTTACATGAACGCGGGTTCGTTCGGCACGGAGATGAAGGATATTGTGGTCTCTGTGTCCGTGATGAACAGGCACGGTGATATGGAGATACTGGACAGGGACAGTCTCGGTTTTGCATACAGGCGCTCAAACCTCCCTGAAGGCTCGGTGATTCTGAGTGTGAATATTGCCCTCGGGAGAGACGACCCTGATGCAATACGCCGGAGGACGCGGGAGTTCCTTGAGAAAAAGAGGGCCGCCCAGCCCCTCGGCGAGGCATCCGCCGGCTGTGTATTCAGGAATCCCCCCGGCGACTCCGCCGGCAGGCTGATAGACGCAGCGGGATGCAGGGGCATGAGGGCGGGCGGCGCGGAAGTGAGCCGGGTGCATGCGAATTTCTTCATCAACAAGGGGAACGCCACCTGCCGGGATTTCATGCAGCTCATGCAGGCAGTAAAGGCAAGGGTCATGGAGCACAGCGGGGTTGAGCTCGAGCCGGAGATAAAGGTAGTAGGGGGAAATGATTGAGCGTCGTTGAAAAAACGAAAGGAAAACGCCGGCGCCTGAACAGGATTGTAACATCATGACGAAAGCGCTCGTTACAAAGAAGAGGATCGGCGTCCTGATGGGGGGTCTCTCGTCCGAGAGGGATGTCTCGATGCGGAGCGGTCTTGCAATATACCAGAACCTTCAGGAACTCGGGTACAACTGCGTGCCGATAGATGTCGGCAGGGACATAGCCGGCGTGCTGAAAAAGGAAAAGGTCAGGCTTGCCTTTCTTGCGCTGCACGGAGGCACCGGCGAGAACGGCGCTGTCCAGGGGCTGCTTGATGTGCTGGGGATTCCTTATACAGGCTCGGGCCTGCTGGCCTCGGCCATTGCCATGGACAAGGAAGTCTCGAAGAAGATATTCGCCTACCACGGGCTCGCATCCGCACCTTTTATCGTGGTCGGGCGGCCCCGGAGCGGCGGCAGGCGCGGGACGGCGGATTTCCCGGAGCCGCCGTTTGAGCCTCCGTGGGTGGTGAAGCCCGCGGCGGAGGGTTCCAGCATAGGGGTCAGCATCGTCAGGGAAAGGGACGCCTTGCCCTCCTGCCTGGAGAAGACTTTTTCATACGGCCGGAGGGTGATTATAGAGAAATTCATAAAAGGCAGGGAGATACACATAGGCATCCTCGGTGACCGCGCCCTCGGCGGGGTTGAGGTGAGGCCGCAGCCGGAATTTTACAACTACGAGGCAAAGTATTCCTCGGGCCTTACCGAGTATGTGATGCCCCCGGAGATTGACGGTGCGGTTTACGGTAAGGTCATGGACACGGCCCTCAGGGCCCATGCAGCCATTGGATGCTCGGGTGCGACGAGGGTTGACTTTATAGTGGATGAAGACAATACCCCGTACATACTCGAGGTCAACACGCTGCCCGGCATGACCGCCACGAGCCTGCTTCCCAAGATTGCCGGGGCCGCGGGGCTGGGCTTTAAGGATCTTATAGAGGAGATTATACGGCTTGCGATCAGGGAATAAGAAACGCAGGGCGGCATACCGCCGCGGTGAAAGGCTGGCGATTTTTTTAAGGAGGGGCATTATCTTCTTTCTGATCGTCATCTCTGTCTCGGCCGCGGTGCTGGGAGCGAGGTTCCTCGCGGGCCAGTTCCGCGTGAGAGAGATTGTCGTCTACGGCAACTATCAGCTCGGCAGGGAAGACATCGTGGGCAGGATAAATGTAAAAAAAGGAGACCCCCTGCTGTCCGTAAACCTGGAGGACATCGACAGGAGGCTCAGGCGGAGCGCATGGATCAGGAAGGTCTCACTGAAGAAGCGTTTTCCGGACACACTGATGATAAAGATAGAGGAGGCCGTCCCGAAGGCCCTGCTCAGGATTAAAAAGAGGCTGTACCTTGTAGACGGCGAAGGCAGGATACTGGAGAGGATCAGGGGTGAGAGCACGCTCTTCCTGCCGGTCATCAGGGATATAAACCCGAAGAACAAAAGGGCCGTGTCCGAGGCGCTGAAACTGGCGGATGCCATATCCCGGAGCAACCTGTCCGCGGGCAGCGACCCGGTTGAGATAGGCCTTGAGTCCTACGGCCTTACAGTCAATATCGACGGCGAGTTCATGAAGGTCGGCTACGGCAGGTACATGGAAAAGCTCGCGAGGTGGATAGAGATAGAGCCCGAGGTAAGAAAAAGGGGCCTGCCCCTTAAGTACATAGACCTGAGATTCAAGGATTCCGTTATTGTAAAACCCGTGAAAAAGCTCAGGAGAAAGGCGTCCTGACAATGATGAATTTCGGATTCATAAGGGAAGTGGGCGGAAAAGACGAGAGGATAGTCGTGGGCCTTGATGTGGGCAGCACGAAGATATGCACCGTTGTCGGCGAGTTCTCCATTGAACCGGACGGCGGCCCTGTGAATGTCATCGGCGTGGGGACCGCCCCTTCAAAGGGCATCAGGAAGGGTATCATCACCAATATCGAGAACATGGCGGAATCCATCAGGGTGGCAGTGCGGCAGGCCGAGTCAACGGCCGGTGTCGAGATAAAGGCCGTCCACATAGGGATTACCGGCGGGCACATAGAGTGTTTCTCAAGCAGCGGGGTCATAGCCGTCAGGGAGAAAGAGATAGGCCGGAAAGAGGTCGACAGCGTCATAGACGCGGCAAAGGCGGTGGCCATTCCCTTTGACAGGGAGATGCTCCATGTCATCCCCGTGGGATTCACCGTCAACGGCCAGGACGGCATCAGCGACCCCCGCGGCATGCAGGGAGTGAGGCTTGAGACTGATGTCCGCATAATCACCGGCGCCGCGACCTCGGTGCAGAACCTGATCAGGAGCTGCCGCAGGGCAGGGCTCGAAGTGATGGAGGTTATATTCCAGCCACTTGCATCCGCTGAGGCCGTGCTCACGGAGGATGAAAAGGAACTCGGCGTTGCCGTTGTCGATATCGGCGGCGGCACCACGGATATAGCCATCTTCCGCGAAGGCGGCATCTGCCACAGCTCTGTTCTTGCAGTCGGGGGCGGCAACTTCACGAATGATATCGCCATCGGCCTGAGGATGCCGGCCCGTGAGGCCGAGGATGTGAAAAAGAAACACGGCTGCACAATGATATCCATGGCCGGAGAAGGCGAGCACATAGAGACGGAATCAGGCGGCGGCAAGCCGGGCAGGAGCATGCCGAGGCGCTATCTTGTCGAAATACTGCAGCCGCGCGCGGAGGAGCTGTTCACACTGATCAGGGAAGAGATACGGGAATTTCATAGTGACATGAACTCCGGCGTGGTCCTCACGGGCGGCGCGGCGCTCATGGAAGGCATGGACGTGATGGCCGAAAACATACTCGAGCTACCCGTGAGGATCGGCAGCCCCGCGGGCATTGACAGCGTCACCGAGGAAATATACGGCCCTGCATACGCGACGGCCGCCGGGCTGGCGCTCATCGGGGCGGAGGAGTACAGAATGGAATACAGGCCGCACAGCGGCCGGGCGCTCACCTCGATCACGGCGAGGATGAGGGAGTGGGTCGGGGATGTGTTTAGATTTTAATAACCAAGAGAGATATGTAAGAAAAGGAGGTCTGTATGAAGATTTTTGAAATGGAGGAGATAGAGAACAAGGCTGCGAAGATCAAGATAGTGGGCGTGGGCGGCGGCGGCAGCAATGCCGTAAACTGCATGATCGCATCAAGCCTGCAGGGCGTTGAATTCATAGCCGTCAATACCGATGCCCAGGCCCTTGAATCATCCCTTGCACACAGGCGCCTGCAGATCGGCGATTCCCTCACAAAAGGCCTGGGCGCAGGGGCCGATCC
This sequence comes from Thermodesulfovibrio sp., assembly GCA_026982355.1. GTDB lineage: Bacteria > Nitrospirota > Thermodesulfovibrionia > UBA6902 > UBA6902 > JAADFS01. Next base: position 5,144 of record JALSHG010000117.1, on the reverse strand, counting down.
CGCGACAGGCAGGCAGGCCGCGCTTGACGACAGGGACCTCATAGAAGAGGCGCTCCAGGGCGCGGACATGGTCTTCATAACAGCCGGCATGGGCGGGGGCACAGGCACAGGCGCCTCTCCCGTTGTGGCGGAGGCCGCGAGGGAGCAGGGCATACTCACAGCGGCCGTGGTCACCAAGCCGTTCCTCTTCGAGGGCAATAAACGCGCGAGAAACGCGGAACAGGGGATAAAAGAGCTTAAAAAGCACGTGGATGCTATAATTATAATCCATAACAACAGGCTGCTTGAGATTACCGAGAAGGACACGCCCTGGCTTCAGGCCCTGAATCTCGCAAACGACGTCCTGAGACAGGCCGTCAAGGGCATCTCTGATTTAATACTCGTCCCGGGCCTGATAAACCAGGACTTTGCGGACATAAGGACCATACTGTCGGACAGCGGGAGGGCGCTCATGGGCATAGGAAGCGCGGAAGGCGAGAACCGGGCCGTAAACGCGGCCAGGATGGCGATCAAGAGCCCCCTGCTGGAGGAGACCTCCATCGACGGCGCCAGGGGCGTGCTGATAAACATCACCGGGGGCTCGTCCCTGTCTTTTCACGACGTGCATGAGGCGGCCAGCCTCATACGGGACGCTGTTCATGATGATGCCGAGATAATCTTCGGCTCCGTGGTGGACCCCGACCTTGACGACAGGATAGTGGTCACGGTCATAGCGACCCGCTTTGAAGAAAAGCCCAGGGCCGTGATGCCGTCATATGACAAGTGGAGGCCGTCAAGGGAAGCAACCACGCTGAAAAGCTCAAGCAGGATACTTTCGAAGGAAACACACGAGGATAAAGGCAATGGCGACGTCAATGATGAAAGCTATCTCGAGATCCCGACATTCATGAGGAAAGGCAATCTCAAAGACGCGAGGGACGTAAAGACGGTTTGAGGGAAACGATGCGATTTACGAATATATTCATCCCCACATTACGGGAGACCCCGGCTGAGGCCGAGGCAATCAGCCACATCCTCATGCTCCGCGCCGGTTATATCAGGCAGCTCGGCGCAGGGCTTTATATTTATCTTCCGCTCGGCTGGAGGGTTATTGAAAAGATAAACAGGATCATAAAAGAGGAGATGGACGCCATCGGCGCGCAGGAGATATCGATGCCGGCCCTTCATCCCGCCGACATCTGGCGGAAAACGGGCAGGTGGTCCGACATAGGCGATGAGATGTTCAGGCTCAAAGACAGGGGCGGCAGGGACATGTGCCTGGGGATGACCCACGAAGAGATAATCACATGGCTTGCGTCAATGGAGATACGCTCCTACAGGGACCTGCCGCAGGTATGGTACCAGATACAGACGAAATTCAGGGACGAGGCCAGGCCCAAGAGCGGGGTGCTGAGAACCCGGGAATTCATAATGAAGGACAGCTACAGCTTTGACAGGGACGAGGCCGGCCTTGAAGCTAATTACCGGAAACACGCAGAGGCGTACCACAGGATTTTCAGAAGATGCGGTCTCAGGTTCTACCAGGTGGAGAGCGACCCCGGCATGATGGGCGGCGCGACGGCGCATGAATTCATGGCGCCGAGCCCTGCAGGTGAAGACACCATCGTCCTCTGCGCCGAATGCGGATATGCGGCGAACACAGAGCTTGCGCCTTCGGCCCCCCTGCCGCAGAAGGCTGCGGGCGGCGAGCGGCCGGGGGAACCGGAGGATGTTGCGACCCCGGAGAAACGCACGGTTGCGGAGGTTTCAGCATATTTGAAGGCCGACCCCTCGTGTTTCATAAAGAGCCTCCTGCTGATCGGCGGCGACGGCCCCTTCCTTGCGCTTGTAAGAGGCGACCAGGAACTTCATGAAAAGAAGCTCCGGAGAATCGCGGGTGATTTCCGGCCGGCGCAGAAAGACGAGGTGAAGGATATCCTCGGTGTGGAGGCCGGCTTTATCGGCCCGCACGGCAATGACCTGAGAAAGATTGCGGACATCTCCCTCAGGGAAGGCGTATATATTACAGGCGCAAACAGGGCCGGATTCCATACGAGGGGCATAAGGCCCGGAGTCCACTTCGATGCCGAGTGGCACGACATACACGTTGCCAGGGGAGGGGACGGCTGTCCGAAGTGCGGCGCCGCGATATCGGAAGAGAAGGCCATAGAGATCGGCAACATCTTCAAGCTCGGCACAAAGTATTCCGCAGCGCTTAAGGCCGTGTACCTGGACGAGGGAGGCAAAGAGAAGCCGGTGATAATGGGAAGCTACGGCATCGGCCCCGCCCGCATTGCCGCGGCTGCGATAGAGCAGAACAACGACAGTGACGGCATCATCTGGCCGCAGGCCATAGCCCCGTTTGACGTGGAGATCATCCCCCTTGCCGTGGAAGACAGGGAGATTTCGGATACAGCCGGGACCATATACAGGGATTTGCAGAATGAAAACATTGAAGCGCTCATGGACGACAGGAACGAGAGACCCGGAGTAAAGTTCAAAGACGCCGATCTGATCGGAATTCCCGTGCAGGTAATCATAGGCAAGAGGACGCTGAGGGAAGGGCTTGTCGAACTGAAATCAAAGAAGACAAAAGAGACCCTGAAGGTCGCCCCTTCAGATGTGGTGAAAAAGATCAGGGAGTGGATTTCGTCCTGACCCCGAACCCTCTGCGGCGCGCCCCTTAACCGGATCGCGGCATGCAGGTTCATGCGATATCATGATTTACCGCCTGTGGAATGCCTCATGCGTCACCCCGCGTTTCATCAGAAAATCCACCACCTCCGATGGCTTGAAGTACATCCTGAGTCTCCACGTATCTCTGTTTGTGCCGCTGAATACAGAGCTGTCCAGGCCGTCCATGAAGCGGATGATCTCCTCCACTTCCTCGTCCGTGAAGTCGGTCTTTGCCGCCGCGGCCGCCGGAGCCGCAAGCCTGCCGGCTATCATCCGGACGGCGTCAAGATACGGTCTGCCGTGACGCGAGTAAAGGAAGCCGGGGATATTCAGCAGGCAGTGGGTGATTACCGGGACATCAGGCAGGTTCCCCATGTGCTCGATATGCACGCCGAGCTTTTTAACGCAGAGGGATATGAAGTTCTTTACGAGCAGATGCTTCTGTCCTTCGGGTACCCTGTTGATGATGAGCGCCGGACGGAACTCTCTTCCCATTTCCTCGATCAGGGGGAGCATGTCGGGAGCTTTTTCCCTGACCTGCCCGGCAAGCCACTCAAGGGTGAACTTTTCCTCCTCTCCTGTGTTTTTCGCGCCTGAATCGATGACAGGGCCGATGAGGGGATGTTTCCCGAAGACACTCCTGAGCCTTCTGAAGAGCGCGCCCTTTACAAAGCCGTACGCATTCATGACGGCCCCGGGTTCCGGTGCGGTCATGATGATGCCCGTGTCGGAGACGCCGAAAAAGTCCAGGGTGTTGAAATGGACGCCTGCTCCGAGGTCAATGACGATGAAATCGGCAGGCAGTGATTTTATGTGTCTCATTATCTTCAGCTTCATCCAGTGGGCCGGGTTTGCCATGCCCGGCGCAAACCCGGCGCCGCTTATCACCATAAGATTTTTCCGGGATGTCTCAAGCAGGATATCCTCGAGGGAATCGACCTTCCTCAGGATGAAATCGGCTATTGCCGGCGTTTTGCGGGTTATGCCGAGGTAGGTGTGCAGGTTGGCGGTGCCGAGGTCGAGGTCCACGAGCGCCACTTTACGGCCTTCGTCGGCGAGTACGGCGCCCAGGGCAACCGAAAAGATGCTTTTCCCGACACCTCCCTTGCCGCCGCCTATGGAGAAGATTGTTTTTGACTTCCGGGCCGGTTTCATCAGGTGAAAAAATTATATCACAAATAAACCGCAGGCCCGCGTGTGACCGTCAGTCCTTACTATTCCTTCCAGTCCAGACCCTTCAGGAAATCCCGGTTCTCGAAAAACCACCTGACCGTATTCTCTATGCCCTGTTCGAGCGGCATCCCGGGCTCCCACCCGAGGAACTCCCTGGCCTTGTCGATGCATGCCCATGTTGCGGTGACATCGGCGGGGTGTCTTTTGAGCCTTTTGATCCTTGCCTTTCTGCCGAGATTCTCTTCAAGGAGTCTGATAACATAATTGAGCTTCACGGGATGGTCGCTGCCGAGGTTGATTATCTCATAGCCCGCCGGCCTCAAGGCCCTTATTGTCCCGTCGGCGATGTCGTCGATATAGGTGAAATCCCGCGTCTGGTTTCCGTCCCCGTAGACCGGTATCGCCCTTCCTGCATCCATGTTCCTGATGAACCTGAAGATGCTCATATCAGGCCTGCCTGCGGGGCCGTAAACCGTAAAGTACCTCACAACGGTGATGTCAAGGCCGTACAGGTAATGATATGCATGACACATGACCTCGGCCCCTTTCTTGGTGGCCGAGTATGGAGCAAGCGGCGTGTCGGTCATGGAAGTCTCCCTGAAGGGCATGTCCAGTGATGCATAAAGGCTTGATGTGGAGGCCAGGACGAATTTTTTCACCCTGTAGTCTTTTGAACACTCAAGTAGATTAAGGGTCCCCTTTACGTTGGTGTCGAGATACACCCAGGGGTCCTCCACGGATGCCCTTACACCCGCCCTTGCAGCAAGGTTGATGACCGCATCAGTCTTGTTTTTCTCAAAGATGTTCTTTAGTTTTTTATAATTGCCGATATCAACCTTGTGGAAAGTGAAATTGGGATGGCGCTTCAGGGAAGCAAGCCTCCATTTCTTGAGCGCAGGATCGTAGTAGCTGTTGATATTATCAATACCGATGACGTTTTTGTTCATCTCGAGCAGCAGTTGGGAGACCTTCCACCCGATGAAGCCGGCGCAGCCTGTGACGAGAACATTCTTGCCGCTGAACCGCTTCCGAACCCTGTTTTTACTCTTATGCGGATTTTTTTCGGTCATTCCGTTAATTTCACCTTACAGCAGCATAAAAATACCGCTCCCCCGCCGAGTTATCCGACATTCAAGGTTTATATAATACATCAACAAACAAGCAAAATACAAAGCTGAACCCTTACGCAGGTAATGTCAAGATTTCTGTGTAAATTCTTTTAAGGGTGTCATTCTCCATTTATCATTTAAGTGATTTAGTACAGCATAAACAATCCTTTCAATACTCTGAGAGTTGTTAAAACAACTCATAGGTCT
>JALSHG010000116.1 GCA_026982355.1 Thermodesulfovibrio sp. | reverse complement strand
TTCTTTAATCAACCTTCCGCTGTTTTTCCCCCGGCTTTCTAAAGGGAAGGTTTTTCTGTATAATTGATTATTGCAAATGGACAGTCGCGCTCATTCCCCCTGGAAATTTTAAGCTGGAGAATTCAGTAATGAAGCAGGAAAACAGAATGAATCGGGAAGGCGGTTTAACGCGTGGAGGGCTTCCGGATGAGGGACAGGGCCGTCCGGCAAACGGAGTTGGCAATATTCCGGATTCCCCGGGGATTGATACCATTGTCATTATGCCGGTCAATGCAGACAGGAGCTTCATCTACTGGGAGGTAACCCGGAAACTGATCGACGGGAAACTCCAGGAATCAAATGCCGGCTCAGGACGGCCCCGGTTGATGATAAAGGTCTTCGGCGCGGACAGCCGGAAGGAGCTTCTTTCATTTACAGTGGAAAATCTTACCGGACGGCGTTATATAGATTATCACACGTCGTTTCAGCCCCTTACGGCGGAGATCGGAATATTGAATGGGGGTGCATTCATCAGCCTCCTGAAGTCAAGAACATTTCCAGCGGTCTCTCCGGGCATATCGGAGACCGGGGAGGATATGTGGATGCGGGGAATCAGGGACATGTACGAAATCGAGAGAGCACCGCTTAAAGAGACCGGAAAGACGCACGAACTTTTCCGGTTTTATGAAGAAACCGCCCCGTTGCTTGAAAATCATTTATCGAGCAAACGTTTTTAACCATTGCATCGGATGGACATCCCATGACAATGTTGCATAAGCAGGAAGGGGAGTCCGCCGTAAAATCTCCGGGCTCCCCTGCCCGCGGGCGCTGGTTTTTTGCCGCTGTAAGGTTTATGCGACTGTAAGGTGCACATGGACTCCATGGGAAACCGGATGATAAAAGGATACTGGATGCCGGTGCTTCACGCACACCTGCCGTTTGTGAAACACCCTGAATATGATTATTTCCTCGAGGAGCACTGGCTTTTCGAGGCGATCTCCGAATCGTATATCCCCCTGCTGATGAAAATGAAACAGATGTCCGATGAAGGCATCGACTTCAGGCTGACCGTATCGATCTCGCCGCCGCTGCTTGAAATGCTTTCCGATGAATACCTCATGCAGCAGTACCTGAAATACCTGGACAGGCTTGCGGAACTCTCGGAAAAAGAGATGCACAGACTGAAAAACGACAGGGAGTTCCGCCACCTTTCAGGGTTTTATTACGGGAGATTCGGCAGGGTCAGGTCGTTTTTCACCGGTTTTCTGAGGGGCAATGTGCTCAACGGCTACAGGTGTTTCAGGGACGCTGGAAAGCTTGAAATCATCACGTGCTGTGCGACCCACGGTTTCCTGCCGCTGCTCAGCGTTAATCCCATATCTGTGGAGGTCCAGATATCAGTGGCCGTGGACTGTTATACACGGCATTTCGGCAGGCCGCCCGAGGGCATGTGGCTGCCTGAATGCGCTTACTACAGGGGGCTTGACGGCATACTCAGGAAATACGGCCTGAAATTCTTCTTCCTTGATTCACACGCCCTGATGAAAGGCGAACCGCCCCCCGGATATGCGGTCTATGCGCCTGTCTACACGATAAACGGCGTGGCGGCATTCGGCAGGGACCCCCTGTCCTCCAAACAGGTATGGAGCGCGGAGGAGGGCTACCCGGGTGATTTCGATTACCGCGATTTCTACAGGGATGCAGGATTTGATCTCGACCTCGAGTATATCAGGCCCTACATCAGCCCTGAGGGCACGAGGGTGTTTACGGGCATAAAGTATTACAGGATCACCGGCAATACCGACCGCAAGAAACCGTACAGGCCTGATGCTGCCCTGAAAAAGTCCATGGAGCATGCGGCGCATTTTTATTCCGAAAGGAAGAAACATATAGAGGCGCTGAATGCGCTCATGGACAGGCCCCCGGTCATCGTATCCCCCTATGACGCCGAGCTCTTCGGACACTGGTGGTTTGAAGGCCCTGAATTTCTCTACCACGCATTCCGGGAAATCAGCACGCACGGCCTGATACGCACCATCACGCCCGGGGAATACCTCGGGTTATACCCCCGGAACCAGGTAATATCCCCCTCACCCGCATCCTGGGGGGACAGGGGATATTACGATGCATGGCTTAACAGTGAAAATGACTGGATTTACCCACACCTGCATCACATGGCCTCGACCATGGAGGACCTTGCCGGCAAGTATTACCATGAGACCGGCCCGCTTAATACCCGGCTGCTTAACCAGATGGCGAGGGAACTGCTCCTTGCCCAGAGCAGTGACTGGGCATTTCTGATGACAACGAAGACCGCGGTGGAATACTCGACGAAAAGGACAAAGGAACATTTTGCAAATTTCAACAAACTGCTTGATGACCTTTTGTCGGACAACGTGGACACGGAGTTCCTGGAAAGGCTGGAATACAGGAACTCAATCTTCGGCAACCTGGACTTCAGGATTTACGCCGGCAGGCTCTGAGGGCACGGGTTTCAGAACGAGCACACCGAGAGGCGGAAGGTTCAGGCTGAGCATGTGGAAGTCTCCCGCCTTCTGCAGGGGTTCGGTACGCACACCCCCGCAGTTGCCGACATTGCTCCCCCCGTACTGTGCGGCATCGCTGTTAAGCGCCTCCCTGTAAAAGCCCCCGCACGGCACCGCGATTCTGTAGCCGCTCCTGGGCACGGGGGTGAAGTTGAATACGAACACGAGGAAATCATCCCGGTCCCGGGCCCTGCGTATAAACGAGATTATGCTTTTTTCATAATCGCTGAGGTCCACCCACTGAAAGCCCTCTTCCGAAAAATCAAGCTCGTGCAGGGCGGGTTCATTTCTGTAGAGGCGGTTTAAATCCCTGACCCAGTTCTGTATCCCCCTGTGCGCGGGATATTCAAGGACATGCCATTGAAGACTCTCGTCGTGGTTCCACTCCTTCCACTGCGCAAACTCCCCGCCCATGAACAGCAGTTTCTTTCCGGGGTGGGCGTACATGTATCCGAACAAAAGCCTGAGGTTCGCGTTCTTCCGCCATTCATCGCCGGGCATCTTGCCTATAAGGGCGCCCTTGCCGTAGACCACCTCGTCGTGGGACAGGGGCAGAATGAAGTTTTCCGAAAATGCATACCAGATGCTGAAGGTAAGCCTGTTGTGGTGATATTTTCTGTGTACCGGGTCCTTTGACATGTAATCCAGCGTATCGTGCATCCATCCCATGTTCCACTTCATGCCGAAACCGAGACCGCCCACATGGGTCGGTCTTGAGACCATGGGCCATGCGGTTGATTCTTCGGCCATGGTCTGTACATCCGGGTGCGCTGCATAGACCGCTTCATTGAATCTTTTAAGAAAACTTATCGCCTCCAGGTTCTCCTTGCCGCCGTATTCATTGGGTATCCATTCCCCGTCTTTTCTTGCATAGTCCAGGTACAGCATGGAGGCAACGGCATCCACCCTGATGCCGTCGATATGGTATCTGTCGAGCCAGAACAGCGCGCTGCTTATGAGAAAGTTCCTCACCTCGTTCCTGCCGTAGTTGAAGATATAGCTGTGCCATTCAGGGTGGTAGCCCTTCCTGGGATCTTCATGCTCATAGAGGCATGAGCCGTCAAAATAGGAGAGCCCGTGCTCGTCGGAAGGAAAGTGCGAGGGCACCCAGTCGATTATGACACCGATTCCGTTCCGATGCAGGCAGTCGATCATATACATGAAGTCCTGCGGGGTTCCGTATCTGGCCGTGGGCGCAAAGTAGCCCACGGTCTGGTATCCCCACGAGCCGTAAAACGGATGTTCGGTAACCGGCATGAGCTCGACGTGGGTAAAGCCCATGTCTTTCACGTAATCCGCCAGATAACGGCCCATTTCCCTGTAATTGAGAAACCCGCCGCCCGAACCCGGTGCACGCCTCCAAGAGCCGAGATGAACCTCATATATGGAAAAAGGGGCATCCAGCGCATTGCGCCTGCGCCTTTCCGTCATCCACTCGTCGTCGTTCCATTTATATTCCAGGTCCCACACCCTGGATGCGGTCCTGGGCGGCGCCTCCCAGTAAAAGGCGAACGGGTCGCCCTTGTCCACACGGTAATTATTGCAGGTGGATACTATGTGGTACTTGTAGATGTCCCCCTTTTTTATCCCCGGAATAAAGCCTTCCCATATGCCGGAGCCGTCCCATCGCGGCATCAACCGGTGGGAGACCTTGTTCCACTGGTTGAAATCCCCCATGACCGTTATCTTCTGCGCATTCGGGGCCCACAGCGCAAAATAGGCGCCCTCTTTCCCGTCGACCGTCATCAGGTGTGAGCCGAGTTTGTCGTAAAGCCTGAAGTGGTTGCCTTCCTTGAAAAGATAGATGTCGTGATCCGTAAGGAGGCTTACATCGTGTCTTACAGTCATACCTGCGTTTTCCCTATAATATGCCTTACAGTGGCATAAAAACATCGCCTGCGGGCTGTGGAGTCCGGCGGAAAAGCTTTATCTGCGATACCTTCAGGACATATTCCGCACGGCATATTGCCGTCTTTGGCAATTTCACTCTCCGTTACGTCCTGCAACAGAGACATATTTCCGATATCCCATCGCTTTATAAAGGTTTTACGCCGGACTCCACAGCCGGCTTATGCAACATTAAGGTATATTATCCAGGCCCCTTCAAAGGTGTAAAAATGCCTGCGTATGTCATTTCGACCGCAGGGAGAAATCTTTTGGTATCGATGCGTTATAAGACCTCTCTCTCCGCTTAGTATACCCCAACCCGGATGATTTTAAAAACCAAGGCTTTCTTTCCGGCAGGGTAAAATTGTAAAATGTTCATTGACTCTTGTCCCTGATTCCTGAAATATTCCTGAAATATTCCTGAAATGGAGGAACGGTGGAACTTTACAGCATGAATATCGAGGAGGCGCGCTCGGCTGTTATCCGCGGGGAGATAAGCCCCGTGGAACTGGCCGGTGCGGTATTTGAGAGGATCGGGGCCGTGGAAGAAAAGATCGGCTCGTATGTCTCCGTCCGGAAGGAGCATGCACTGTCACAGGCAAAACAGGCCGAAGACAGTATCAGGTCCGGGGACACACCGGCCCTTCCCGGCATACCCATTGCAGTAAAGGATAATATATGCACGAAGGGGATAAAAACCACATGTTCGTCACGAATACTCGAGAACTTCATCCCCCCGTATGAGAGCACCGTGACACAGCGGCTCGGGGAGCAGGGGTATGTGCTGGCCGGCAAGACCAATCTTGATGAATTCGCCATGGGCTCCTCCACGGAGAACTCCTTTTTCGGACGCACGAAAAATCCCTGGGACCTGCAGAGGGTGCCGGGCGGCTCAAGCGGGGGCTCGGCAGCGGCGGTGGCAGCGGATGAGTGCATCGCGGCCATCGGCTCCGACACGGGCGGCTCCATCAGGCAGCCCGCTGCTTTTTGCGGGGTTGTGGGGTTGAAGCCCACCTACGGCAGGGTCTCCCGTTATGGCCTTGTGGCATTTGCGTCATCTCTTGACCAGATAGGGCCGGTGACAAAGACCGTGAGGGACTCGGCAATACTCATGAATGTCATCAGCGGCCATGACCCCCTTGATTCAACGTCGGCAGCAGTGGACACACCTGATTTCACATCCGCGCTCGGACGGGATATAAACGGTATGAAAATCGGAATACCGAAGGAATATTTCATTGAAGGACTGGACGGGGAGGTGGCCGGCGCCGTAAAAGAGGCGATAAAGCAGCTCGAGACGCTCGGAGCCGTTGCCGTTGAAATATCGCTGCCGCATACGGAATATGCAGTGGCGGCATATTACATACTTGCGACTTCGGAGGCGTCATCCAACCTCGCGCGGTACGACGGCGTGAAGTACGGTCTGAGGGTGGAGGGGGATGACCTGATTGACATGTACATGAAGACGAGAGATGAAGGCTTCGGGCCCGAGGTCAAGAGAAGGATAATACTCGGCACTTATGCCCTGTCATCAGGATACTATGATGCGTATTACAGGAAGGCGCAGCAGGTAAGGACGCTGATAAGCCGGGATTTCCGGAAGGCATTTGAAACGGTTGACCTCGTGGTGACACCCACAACGCCCACCCCTGCATTCAGGGCCGGCGAGAAAACGGCCGATCCCCTTCAGATGTACCTGTCCGATATCTTTACCATATCAGTAAATCTTGCCGGCGTGCCCGCCATATCGATACCCTGCGGTTTCACGTCCGCGAACCTGCCGGTCGGGCTGCAGATAATCGGAAGGCATTTCGATGAAGAGTCCGTATTCAGGGCCGCATATGCGTACGAGCAGGCGACAGGCTGGCACAGGATGAGGCCCCGGCTGCAGGAATGAAGATTGTTTTTGTTACAGGAGGCGCCAGGAGCGGCAAGAGCGCCTTTGCGCTGAAAGAGGCCTCCGCCACAACCGGACGGAAGGCTTACATTGCAACGGCGGAGCCCCTTGATAACGAGATGCGGGTGCGTATCGAAAGACACAAAAGGGAAAGGGGCGCGGAATGGGACACGTATGAGGAACCGCTGAATGTTGCAGCCGTGCTGTCGGATATAAAAAACAGGTACGGCGCCGTTGTGCTTGATTGCCTGACGCTCTGGCTGTCCAATGTCCTGTCCGCGGCAGGAGGGGCGGTGGAGGAGAGTGTCCGGAAATTCACCGGTGATTTGTCCGGGTTGAAAAATGAAGGAGGGGGCAGGGGGCAGGGGGCACGTGTTTTCATCGTCTCCAATGAAGTGGGCATGGGCATCGTGCCGGACAATGAAACCGCGAGGAGATTCAGGGACCTCGCGGGTCTTTTGAACCGGGATGTTGCAGGGATCGCCGATGAGGTTTACCTGGTGACAGCCGGGATACCGCTGAGGATAAAATAGATTGAAAGTTCAAAAGGAGAGGAAGATTATGGATCTGGATTCGATTCTGCAAAGCGTTGCAAACACCAACGGCGCCTGTGCCGAAGAGGCGCAGAACCGCCTTGACAGCCTTACCAAACCCCGGGGCAGCCTGGGAAGGCTGGAGGAGTTTGCGAGGCAACTGGCCGCAATTACCGGAGAAAAGATGCCGGTGCTTGATAAAAAGGTCGTCTTCACCTTTGCGGGAGACCACGGCGTTGCGGATGAGGGTGTCTCCGCGTTTCCAAAGGAAGTGACTCCCCAGATGGTACTGAATTTCATGCACGGAGGCGCGGGCATTAATGTCCTTGCAAGGCATGCAGGCGCAGAGGTGGTCATAGTGGATATAGGTGTTGACCATGATTTCGGCGACGCGCCGGCCTCCCTCTCATTCAGCAGGGGAGGCTCGGGCGCCTTTGTTTCGCGCAAGGTCGTCTCCGGCACGAAAAACATGCGCAGGGGCCCTGCAATGACAAGGCAGGAGGCTGAGAAGTGTATCGAGGTGGGGATAGAGCTTGCAGGCGAATATGCAGGGAAAGGCTATCATATATTCGGTACAGGAGATATGGGGATCGCCAACACGACGCCGTCCAGCGCCATAACGTCGGTGGTTACGGGCAGGCCGGTTGAGGAAATTACGGGCCGGGGCACAGGCATAGACGACGCGGCATGGAAGAAAAAGGTGCAGGTCATCAGGGATTCAATCGCGGTCAACAGGCCCGACCCTTCGGACCCGCTTGATGTGCTTTGCAAGATCGGCGGCGCTGAGATCGGCGGAATAGCCGGCCTGATTGTGGGCGCGGCGGCAAACAGGGTGCCGGTTGTAATCGACGGCTTTATATCAGGCGCCGGAGCCCTGATAGCATACCTGCTCGAGCCGAAAACAAGAGACTACATGTTTGCGGCCCACGTGTCGCAGGAGACCGGCCACAAATCCGTGCTGGAGAAGCTCGGGCTGAGGCCCGTACTTGACCTCGGCCTGAGACTCGGGGAGGGAACAGGGGCCGCGCTGGCCATGCCGGTTATAGAGGCAGGTCTCAGGATCTACAGGGAGATGGCCACATTCGCAGAGGCCGAGGTAGCGGAGAGCCAACAGTAAATCTTAATATTGCATGAACATGCAGGGGAGTCCGCCGGAAAACCTGCCACACACTCCTCTGCACCGCCGGCGGTATTTTATGCAACTGTAAGGTTCACCTCAAGACATGAAGCGGATATTACTGTCTTTTCAGTTTTTGACAATCATACCTGTAAGGGACCTTGGAGAGGTTCCAGGGGAGGAAATAGGGAAGGCAACGGCCTTTTTCCCTTTGACCGGGCTTTTTGAAGGCGCGCTCCTGCTGGTGCTGGCGCCGGTGTTTCTCGGCGTTTTTCCCGGCGGGCTGGCGAACGGCCTCCTCGTCCTCGTAATGGTGGTGGTGAACGGCGGCCTGCACCTCGACGGCCTTGCGGATACCTTTGACGCAATTGCATCAAGGGGCGGCACCGAGAGAAAACGTGCGATCATGAAGGAAAGCACGGTAGGCGCCCTCGGGGTGACTGCAATAGTCATGGCATTGCTGTTGAAATACCTGTTGCTTGATGCCCTTTTCTTCGATTCAGTGAGACGGGTCTATTACTCGACACTGCTGTTGATGCCCGTGCTGTCCCGCTGGACAATGGTGCCCGCAATCTATCATTGCCGGCCGGCTAAACAGGAAGGGCTGGGAAGGATGTTCGCGCAACATACCGGCAAAAAAGAGGTGGTGACCGCCACCCTCCTGTGCGTAGCGGCCTCATTCACGGCGCTGGGCATTATGTCGCAGTTTTCGGTGCTGACATTCCACCTCATGTTCATCATGCCGGTGCTTTACATGTTTGCCTTTGCAGCAGTATGGTTCTGCAACAGAAACTTCGGCGGCATGACGGGTGATACCCTCGGCGCGGTTCACGAGATTGCGGTATTGATAATTCTGGCGGTAATGGTGATATGGTCACAAGGGTCTGCCTGATACGGCACGGAGAGACAGTGGATGCGGATTCCGCACGGTACAAGGGGCATATCGATGTGCCGCTTTCCGGGCGCGGCATGGAGCAGATGAGAAAGCTTGCGGATTATCTCACCCGCAACGGCCGCGGCAAACTGGAGGCCGTTTACAGCTCGGGTCTCGGCAGGGCGGTGAAAAGCGCGGAGATCATAGCCGGGCCGCACGGGATCAGGCCGGTGGTTGTTGAGGGATTGAAGGAGCGCAACTTCGGCGCATGGGAAGGCATGACATTCGATGAGATAAGACAGGTGGAACCCGGGGCCTTCAAGGCATGGGCGGCGGACCCGCTGCGGTTCAGCCCGCCCGGGGGTGAGAGCACGGTTGATTTCGGCAACAGGGCGGTGAAGGCGTTTGACGGAATAGTCTCGGCCCATCCCGGGGAGAGTATCGCGGTGGTGGCTCACGGAGGGATAAACAGGGTGATACTCTGCCGCCTGCTGGGAATCCCGCTTGAAAATATCTTCAGGATAGAGCAGGATTTTGCGGCGCTGAATATTATAGAGTTCTGGGACTACCCGGTGGTGAAACTGATGAACCTGGTGGTTTAACCTTAATATTGCACAAGCCGGCAGGAGGGTCCGGCGTAAAACCTCCGGACTCTCCTGCCCGCAGGCGGTGTTTTTATGCCGCTGTAAGATTAATTTCATGTCAAGGGCGATAATGATACAGGGAACAGGTTCGGGTACTGGCAAAAGCGCCATCGTTGCGGGCCTGTGCAGGATATTCAGGGACATGGGCATCAGGGTTGCACCGTTTAAGGCGCAGAACATGGCGCTGAATTCCTTTATCACCACAGAGGGAGGGGAGATCGGGCGCGCGCAGGCATTTCAGGCAGAGGCGGCCGGCATAGAGCCCTGCAATGACATGAACCCCGTGCTGCTCAAGGCCACCGGAGAGGCGGGCAGCCAGGTTGTCCTGAACGGCAGGGTCTACGCAACAATGAAAGCCGGTGAGTATTACGCGGTCAGGGACATGGTATGGAAGGAAATCACCGCTGCATACGACAGACTTTCAGAACAATACGACCTGATTGTAATTGAAGGCGCAGGCAGCCCCGCGGAAATCAATCTTCTGAACGAGGATGTGGTGAACATGCGGGTGGCCCGCTATGCGGATGCGCCGGTGATACTCGTGGGCGATATTGACAAGGGCGGTGTCTTTGCGTCTTTTTACGGGACGGTGAGCCTGCTGAAAGACAGTTTCAGCGGCCTCAACGGCTGCCGTCCCGGAGGTGACGGGATGTCGGATGCGGATTATATAAAGGCTTTTATCGTAAACAAGTTCCGCGGGGACATCAACATCCTGCGTCCGGGACTGCGCATGATAGAGGACAGGACGGGCAGGCCGGTCATAGGCACGCTCTATCACCAGGGGAACCTGGGCCTCGATGAAGAGGACGGCCTGTCCATCGAACCCCTGAGACGTCTGAAACAGTTGAACCGGCAGGAACACGGCCGCCCGGTCAGGATAGTAATCATCAGGCTTAACTATATCTCCAACTTTACAGACTTCGCGCCGTTCCTGTACGAGCCCGATGTAGAACTGAAATATTCGTTGTGGGAGGAGGATATCAAGAGCGCCGACCTCATAATCATACCCGGCTCGAAAAACACGGTAAGCGACCTGCTCTTCCTGAGGGAAAACGGCGTGGAGGACTCTCTCAGGGCCGCTGCCGAACACGGCACTCCCGTTGCCGGCATATGCGGGGGCTACCAGATGCTCGGCATGAAGATACTCGATCCCCACGGCGTGGAGAGCCCGCTGAAGGAAGTCAGGGGCATGTGCCTCCTTGATACTGTAACAACTCTTGACAGGACGAAGACCACCTGCCGGATATCGGCTGTCGCCGATTACTCGAGACTCTTCGGCACGGCCCGGGCGGGCACGAAAAAAAGGGAAAGACTCAAGGGTTACGAGATCCATATGGGAAACACGACAGGGGATACAGGATTGTTTAAAATCTTCAGGAGTACGTCGCGACGCGGTATCCCCGACGGGGCCGTAAAGGGCAGTGTCTGGGGGACCTATATCCACGGGATATTCGATAATGACGGCTTCAGGACATCCCTCATCAATGCATTGAGGGAACGGAAGGGGCTGCAGCCGCGGGGATGTAAATTCAGTTACCGGGCGAAGAGGGAAGAGGCCATAAACAGGTGGGCCGATACACTGAGAAACAGTGTTGATATATGCTTTATGTTGAGACAGGCGGGACTGAAATGCTGCCTGCGAAAATCCGGGAGGATGAGATGACGGATACCGCAGCGCTTGCGCTGGCCTATATACTCGACCTGCTGATCGGCGACCCCCGCCGGATCCCGCACCCTGTCGAGGGCATGGGATGGGCGATAGACAGGACCGCCGGGATGTTGAGAGAGAAGATAATAAAGCGCCAGCATGCAGCAGAGCAGGACACAGTCCGGAAGGGGAAAAGCAGGAGCCCCGTTTCCATTGCATGCGCCTTTCTCAAGAGGGCCGAGGAGAGGCTGAGCCTGGAGGCAAGGGAAAAGCTGGCCGGCGTCATACTTGTCGTCATAATAACCGGCCTGACCTATTTCCTGTTTCACATCATCACCTCCGTCCTTCTTGAGGTGAAGCCGACGGCCGTTACATCCTATGTGCTGTTTGCGGTGTTTGTATACCTGGTGTCAACCACTGTTGCAACGCGTGACCTGCTCGGCTCCGCCATGGCCGTGATCGGAGAAGCAGCCGCAGGCAGTATCGGGCCCGCACGCCGGAAGCTCGGCATGATCGTGGGCAGGGATACGCACTCCCTCGACCGCAGGAGCATTCTGAAGGCGGTGATAGAGACACTGTCTGAAAATGCCTCGGACGGCATCGTTGCCCCGATGTTTTACTTTGCGCTGGGCGGCCTGCCCCTTGCAATGGCGTACAAGGCGGTGAACACCCTTGATTCCATGGTCGGCTACAGGAATGAAACCTATAAAAACTTCGGCTGGGCGGCGGCAAGGCTTGATGATATCGCAAACTACATTCCCGCGAGGATCACGGGCTTCCTGATTGTTGCCGCAGCGTTCATAATCTGTTTTTTCAGGGTTGTCGGAGGGGAGTTTTCAAGGTGGTTCAGGAATACGGGCACGGCCTCAAAGATAAGACTCTCCGAACTGCCGGCAAACCTGAAACAGGGATTTACGCAGTCGAATTTCAGGAGCGGCATCAATGCCTTCAAGATGATGTTCAGGGACGGGATGAAGCATTCAAGCCCCAACAGCGGAATCCCCGAGGCGGCAATGGCCGGGGCCCTCGGTGTCCGGCTCGGCGGTCCGGCGACCTACGGCGGGATTTTCGTGAACAAGCCGTACATAGGAGAGGAGCATCCCAGCCTGCTCAGGCAGGGTACGGGCCGTCCGGGCACGGACGATGAAACGGGTTATGTGCGGGCATGCGAAAAGGCTCTCCTGATCGTAAAGCTCACGTCCGTGCTGGGGTTGTTGACAGCGCTGCTTATTATGTATTTGCTTTAAGCGGATATTCATGGTTCACCTCCGCCCTGATGACTTTACCCCCAGGCGCGAGAGGGGCATGGGGAGGGGCGGCGCTGAACTGTCATTACTGCTTTACACTTAACCTTAATGTTGCACAAGCCGGCAGGGGCGGCATTTTTATGCCGCTGTAAGGTTAACACCATGGAAACGCACGGCGGAAATATCTACAGCGTTGCTGAAGAGAGCGGGATCCCGGAACGGGACCTTGTCGATTTCAGCGCATCGGTAAACCCCCTCGGTGTTCCCGGGAGGGCGAAGGAGGCAATCGCGGAGGCCCTGGACAGCCTCGTGAACTACCCTGATCCTGATACAACACTGCTCAGGCATGAGATAGCCCGCCATTACGGCGTTGACCCCGAAAGCATACTCTGCGGCAATGGAAGCACGGAGCTTATTTATCTCGTTCCAAGGGCGCTTAAACCGCATAAGGTCATGGTACCCCGTCCGTCTTTTTCAGAGTATGAGCGGGCGGTTGCAGGTTGCGGGTCGCGGGTCGCGGGCCATGAATTGCGGGTTGAGCATGGATTTGCCGTTGACCCCGCGGAATTCATCAGGGCCATGGAGGGCTGTGATATGGCCTTTCTGTGCAATCCGAACAATCCCACGGGGCACCTGCTGGCCGGAACCGAGGTGCTGCGGATTGCCGGGGCGGCCCGGGAGATGAAGTGCCTGCTTGTCGTTGATGAGGCGTTTATCGACTTCTGCCCCGGTGCGTCCGTGATCAGGCATGTACGGGAGAATCCGTATCTTGCGGTGCTGAGATCCATGACGAAGTTTTACGCCCTCGCCGGCCTGAGAATCGGCTACGGTGTCTTTCATGCGGATTTAATGCCGCGTATCAGGGAATACAAGGAGCCGTGGACCGTCAACAGCCTGGCACAGAAGGCCGCCATTGCAGCGCTTCGTGACAGCGCCTATGCACATGGGACAATGCGGCTGATGGAGAAAGAGAAGAGGTTTCTTGAGAACGGTTTCCGGGAGGCGGGGATAGAGTTTTTCCCGTCCGCAGCCAACTATTATCTGCTGAGGACGGATAACGCCTCCGGCATGGTCGGCGCCCTGAGGCGGAAAGGCGTTCTGCTCAGGGATTGTTCGAATTTCAAAGGGCTGGACGGCTCATACATGAGGGTCGCCGTCAAGTCGCGCAGGGACAATGAAGTCCTGCTCTCGATGTTGAGTAAACCTTAATGTTGCATGAGCCGGTATTTTATGCAACCGTAAGGTTGAACTGTTGCGAGGAGATTGCATGCAGGGTATAGTTATCGCAGGGACGCACAGCGGATGCGGCAAGACAACCGTCACACTCGGAATACTCGCCGCCCTGGCAAAAAAGGGCTGCACGGTGCAGCCCTTCAAGGCAGGGCCCGACTTTATAGATACAGGGCTGCACGGGCTTATCACCGGGAGGCCGTCGAGAAACCTCGACCTGTGGATGTGCGGCGGGGAGTACGTGGCCGAATGTTTCCGCAGGAACTCGGCCGGCGCCGATGCAGCGGTTGTCGAAGGGGTGATGGGGCTCTATGACGGCAATCTCAGCACCGCAGACCTCGCGGCTGCCCTCGGCCTGCCGGTGGTCCTTGTTGTCGATGCCTTTGGAATGGCCGAGAGTGCGGGCGCTGTTGTGAATGGATTTGCCTCATTGGCGCCCCATCCCGGCATAAGGGGCGTCATATTCAACCGTGTTGCCTCGGAGAGGCATTATGAGAGGGTCAGGGACAGTGTCAGGGATGTTGCGGTCCTGGGCTGTCTGCCGAAGAATCCTGGTGTTGAGATTCCGCACAGGCACCTCGGGCTGGTCGTGGCGGAGGAAAGGCCTTTTTCATCCGAAGACGTGGATAAACTGGCGGATGCGGTTCTGCAACATATTGATGTGGACGCAATGCTCACCCCCGCCCGCTCCCGCGGGGAAAAGGAGGACTTGACGGCACGGGGCCGCCCGGTCCCGTCACCGAGGGCCAGGATTGCGGTGGCGCGCGACAGGGCCTTCTGCTTTTACTACGAAGACAACCTTGATCTGCTCAGACAGGCGGGCGCTGAGATCGTATCATTCAGCCCCATGTCCGACACCGCTGTTCCCCCGGATGTTGACGCCCTCTATATAGGAGGCGGCTACCCCGAGCTTTATGCAAAGGAACTTTCAGGGAATAAATCCATGATAGAGTCAGTGGCCGCTTTTGCAGGACGCGGCATGGCCGTGTATGCGGAATGCGGCGGATTCATGTATCTCTCGCAGGGGATATACGGCGCTGACGGTGTTTTTTATCCAATGGCCGGAGTGTTTCCATTTAAGACAAAGATGACACGGCGCAGGGCCCGCCTCGGCTACAGGGAGGTGATACTCAGGGAAGACTGCATACAGGGCGGAAAGGATGCTGTTATCCGGGGGCATGAATTTCACTATTCCACGATAATAAACAACACTGGAGCCCCTGTCCCGGGTCTCGCGCGGAGTTATTCGGTCAGGGACGGATCAGGCAGATACATCCATGACGAGGGATACAGGATCAAAAACACCCTCGGCAGTTATATTCACATACATTTCGGGAGCAATCCAGGGATAGCGGAGAGATTTGTCGGCTTTGTCAATCGTTAAATGTTGCATAAGCCGGGCGGGAGAGTCCGGCGGGCGGTGTTTTTATGCCGCTGTAAGAGTCGCTGCAAGAGACTCTTGCAAAAGTATGAAAATGCTTGTATATGTCATTTCGACACGAAGGGAGAAATCTTTCGGTATCGATGAATCATATGATCTCTCTCCGCTTGAGGTGACGGACAGGGGACTTTTGCAAGAGACTCCAAGTGTAAGGTAAAGGAGAGAGATGGAAAGGATTATTATCGCGGGACACGGCAGTTCCGGGGAAGGCCCGGGCAGCATTGAGCATACCGCAGGGCTTCTGCACAGCATGATTCACCCGGGATGCGGCGGCGGTTGTGTAAAGGCGGCTTATCTCCGGTTTGCACGGCCGGACCTGATGGAGGCGATCACATCCTGCGTGCGGGAAGGCGCTGAGAGGGTGATTGTGCATCCGTTTTTCTTAAGCAGGGGCACACACGTAACAAAGGACATCCCTGCGATAATAAGGAAAGCTGAAGCCATGTACCCGGATGTGGAATTCATCTGCACGGCGCACCTCGGTGTTCACGACAGGATAGCGCGGGTGGTGCTCGAAAGGATTGAGGCGGCAACCGGTTTAGCGCCCGGTGAGATAGAAAAGAAGAGCTTTGAGATAATCTCGGATGAAATCGACCTGGGCGATGTGCCTGCTGAAAGGCTGCCGGTTGTCAAACGCGTCATCCATACCACTGCTGACTTTGAATACAAGACCAGCCTTGTATTTCATCCCGATGCTGTCAGAACAGGGACAGCCGCGATAAGGGCCGGCAGGGACATCCTCACGGATGTGGAGATGGTCAGGGCAGGCATCAACAAGAAACTGCTGAACAGGCGGGGCGGCAGGGTTGTATGCAATATCCGGGATCAGGGACTGAATAGTCAGGATACCGATGACATGACAAGGGCCGAGAGAGGAATCATGAATGCCCTGAAGGAAAACGGCAACATAGGCATTATTGCAATCGGAAATGCGCCGACAGCCCTGCTGAAGACGATAGATATACTGAAGAATGCAGGCAATGCCTTCCGCCCCGGCGGCATCCCCCTTGTCATAGGCGTTCCTGTAGGATTTGTCAGGGCGGTGGAATCAAAGTCCCTCCTTGCTGCACAGGACTTTCCGTTTATAACGAATCTGAGCAGAAAGGGAGGATCGGCCGTGGCAGCAGCCATAGTCAATGCATTGCTTAACCTTGATATTGCATAAACGTGCAGGGGAGTCTGCCGGAAAACCTCCGGATTCCCCTGCTCCGCCGCCGGTATTTCATGCAACTGCAAGGCTTATTCACCGGACGCAACAGACTCGTTGTTCTTAATGGATGAGTTATGATAAAATCCATATGATATGGCGGGAGAACCAGCGGACATCCGGTTGAGTTTTTCCGAAACTTTCTGGTAACTTAGCCTGTCGGGAGGCTGTTATTTGACCTGGAATCGTCGATTTTTATGCACAGACAATCAATCATCCGGATTCGAATATTCCGCCGCTTCCCCATTTCCCGTTAAACAGTCGGACGGCTGCGCTGCTGTGTTTCTTATACGACGTATGGTTTTCTGCTGCGTGTCCGCCCTTCTTCTGTTCATTGCCGCATGTGCCACTACGCCTGATTATGATGATGTCATGCAGGCAGCGGCATACGTCAAGCTTGGTAATTCCTATCTGAACGAAGGGCAGCTCAGCGAGGCGTTCGTGGAATTTCAGAAGGCAGTCAGGCTGGACCCCAGGAACAAGGAGTCCTACAATTATCTCGGATTCATAAGCGCCAGGTATAAAAAATACGACGATGCCGTAAAATATTACAAACAGGCCATATCAATAGACCCGGACTATTCCGAGGCGCTGAACAATCTCGGCGTGGTTTACGTGGAGACCGGCGACTGGGATGAGGCCGTCAAATGCTTTAAGGCGGCGCTGAACAACCCTGTATACCGGACCCCAGCATGGGCATATTCCAACATGGGATACGCCTATTACAAAAAAGGCGATTATAAGAATGCGGAAAAGGCCGTGAAAGAGGCCCTGCTCAGGAACCCTGTTTTCCCGTCCGCGCTTTATATCCTCGGCCTCGTTTATGTAAAGCTCCATGATGATGGGGCTGCAATAGATGCATTCAAAAAAGCGATAGGCATCGCGCCCGGTTATACGGAGGCACACTGGGAGCTTGCCAATATCTACATGAGAAGGGGCGACAAGGCCAGGGCGCTGAAACATTTCAGCATAGTGGCGGAACAGGATAAGGACACCCGGAGGGGCGGGGAGGCCCTGGAACTGATGGAACGTCTGAAGTATTAGCCTTAATGTGGCATAGGCCGGCAGGAAAGCCCGGCGTAAAACCTCCGGCTCCCCCTGCCGGCATGCGGTGTTTTCCATGCCGCTGTAAGGTTTATTTTTCGATTTATCATGGATACACCCGGCAGCGTTTTAAAAACGGAGAGAAAGAAACAGAAGAAGTCCCTCAAGGGTATTGCAAGGGCCCTGAAAATAAGGGTCGAGTATCTGAGGGCCATAGAAGAGGATGATTACAGGCTGCTGCCGGCCGAGATATATACAAAGGCGTACCTGCGCCTGTATGCAAACCTGCTCGGGCTTGAGAGCGACTTTATACTTGACCTCTATAAGAGCGCTGCGGGAACCGCCGCCGTTGAGGATACAGAACAGCCGCGGGAACCTGAGCCGCCTGCAAAAAGAACGCAATATAAACCGGCATCCGCGATTTCTTATATAAGAAACATAAAAGAACCGGTTAAGGAAACAGCCGGCAGGATAATCACTCCCCTGAAAAAAATAACCGCCCTGAATTACAAACCCGTCTTGATAGTGGCCGCATCCCTTCTGCTTATAGCCGTTTCAGCGCTTGTTTTCATGCGCGGCGGGGAGGAGCAGCCCGTTACAGAAACTGCTTTTGTCAGGGAGAACGGAAAGTCCGGGCGTGCGGCGGAAAACGAGAGACTGTCCCTCAGAATAACAGCTGTCGAGCTTACATGGGTATCCGTGAGCATAGACGGCGGCAAGCGCAGGGAATGGCTCCTGAGGCCTGGTGAGACAGTGACCTTATCGGCAGACAAAAGATTTGCCCTCAAGGTGGGCAATGCAGGCGGCACGCGGGTTGTTTTCAACAACAGGGATATCGGCAAACTCGGACCGCCCGGCAAGGTCGTGGATATTACCCTGCCGTAGTAAAATTTTTCTTATCATGAATGCCCAACGAACACATATGACCGGGCAACGGGAACACACTCCCATATCGCTTTATATAAGGTTTTGACAGGTCAGGAAGCCGTTAAACAGACACATCAACCATCCGGTGAAAATTTCACGAACTTCTCCCAGTATTCGTACAGATCCTTTGTTGCATGCAGGTCACCAGAGCAGTATCTGGCGATCGTGAGATACTGCCGCTGCCTGAAAAGTTCCGGAACCCTGTGCCCTGTAACGCCTTCATCTTTCGGGCTCTTTATGCCGAACGCCCTGCACCACATGTGGAGGCTGAATTTTTTCCGGACAGACCCGTAGAACGTCAGCACGTCGATCAGGTCGCAATGAGAGAGGTTGTAACGGTTGGGCATGAGTTCCTTGGTGGGCTGGATTTTATGGATCGCGGAGCGCAGTATGAGAAACGGGGCGTCAAATCCCCTGCCGTTGAACGTTATTATCTGGTCATAATACTTCACCGCATCCCAGAACCTTCTCAGTATCCCTGCCTCGGTGTCCGGCACATATTCGATTCCATCCTCTTCAAGTGGCTCCTGCGTGACCCCGGGGGACTGGTAATATACAGCTCCCCTGTTCGTATCAGGGTTGAGCATCCCGATTGCAACAATCTCACCGGTCAGGGGCGAAAACCCGAGCCCCTCCTTGGCTGCCTTTATATCTTCCTCTGTTTCCGCGAACTTGAGAATATACTCCCTGGATGCCTCGTCGAAGGAGTCGAAATCCTTCCCGATGGTTTCAATGTCTATGACGATTTTTTTGGACATACTAAGGTTTTAACATGTTTCAGAGAAAAGATGCAATGCGGCTTCAGCCGGACGCTTTACCGCGGATTGCCGGCACGAGAGGTCATCTGCTTGAAAATAACATCAAATTTAAGCTATAGTAACGTCCGAGTCTTTGATTGATACGGTGTCATAACCTGAAGCATTTCGGAGGATCAAGATGGAAAAAACAATAGAAATTCGCTGGCACGGCCGGGGGGGCCAGGGAACGGTTACAGCCGCAAAGGTGCTGGCCGATGCATGCCTGAGCGGAGGAAGACACGTACAGGCCTTTCCGGAATACGGCCCTGAGAGGGCGGGTGCCCCGCTGAGGGCGTATAACAGGATAAGTGATCATATCATAAGAATGTACTGTCCTGTTCTTCATCCCAACGTAATCTGCATTGCAGACGCTACACTTATCGACGGGATAAATGTCACCGAGGGCGCCCGGGACAACAGCATATTCGTCGTCAACACGTCAAAGGACCCTGGAGAAATAAGGAAAAAGCTCGATGCGAAACCGGAACAGAAAGTGTTCACTGTTGACGCCACGAAGATAGCGCTCGAATGTATCGGCCGGGCGCTTCCGAACGCCTCGATGCTTGGCGCCGTCTCAAGGGCGACAGGGATTGTATCGATGGAAGTACTCCTTGAAAACGTGGAAAAGAGTTTCGGGAAGAAATTTTCCCGGAAGATCATTGACGGCAACCTCGATGCAACGAAGCGCGGCTATGAGGAGGTAAGAGAAGGATGAAAGAACCATTATGGAAGACTCTCACGCCAGGCTCTGTCATACTGGAGCCGGGAAGCTCGGCGAAGTTCAAGACAGGCTCATGGAGATCCATGAGGCCCAGGTGGATAGAGGAAAACTGCATACAATGCCTCTTTTGCTGGATATACTGTCCCGACATGTCGGTGATCGTGGAAGACGGCAAAAGGAAGGATTTCAATTATGATTATTGCAAGGGTTGCGGCATATGCGCCCTTGAGTGCCCGGGCAAGAAGGGCAACAAGGCTATTGTCATGGAAAAGGAGGGCGGCTGATGGGCAAGATAGTTGCTGTAACAGGAAATGAAGCGGTTGCGGAATCTCTGAGACAGGTCAACCCTGATGTATGCGCTGCCTATCCCATTACACCGGCGACTGACCTGATGCAGAGATTTTCATCTTTTATATCAGACGGTAAAGTCGACACCGAGATGGTGCTGGTTGAAAGCGAGCACAGCGCCATGAGCGCCTGCATAGGCGCCGCGGCAGCCGGGGGCAGGGTTGCAACGGCGACATCCTCACAGGGCCTGGCGTTGATGTGGGAAATGCTGTTTATAGCCGCGGGAGACAGGCTGCCTATAGTCATGCCGGTGGTGAACAGGGCGCTGTCCGCCCCCCTTAATATCCACGGTGACCACTCGGACACCATGGGTGCAAGGGATTCAGGCTGGATACAACTCTATTCCGAGACCGCTCAGGAAGCGTACGACAATGCCATACAGGCGTTCAGGATCGGCGAGCATCCGGATATAAGGCTTCCTGTAATGGTATGCATGGACGGCTTTATCGTCAGTCACTCGATAGAGAGGGTGGAATATCTTGAAGATGCCGAGGTCAGAAATTTTGTCGGTGAATACATGCCGGTCAATCCCCTCCTCGATATCGACAATCCCAAGAGCTACGGGCCGTTGATACTGACGGACCTCTACCATGAATACAAGAGGGCCCAGCATGAGGTCATGACAAGGGTAAAGAACGTAGTGCTTGAGGTTGCAGCCGATTTTGAAAAACTCAGCGGCAGGAAATACGGTCTTTTCGAGACATACAGGCTTGATGATGCCGAGATAGCCATTGTCATACTGAACTCGGCTGCGGGAACCACAAAAGACGTGGTGGACAGTTACAGGTCTAAAGGAATCAAGGCGGGCCTCCTTAAGCCGAGGATGTTCAGGCCGTTTCCGTATGAAGAGGTGGCTGCCGCACTAAGCCACTTAAAGGCTATAGCCGTTCTGGACAGGGCGGATTCCTTCGGCGGCTACGGCCCGTTGTTCTCGGAAATCTGCGGAGCCGTTATGTCCATGGATGGAAAGCCTCCCATGATAAACAGGATATACGGTCTCGGCGGAAGGGATTACATGCCCAACCAGGCGGAGAAGGTGCTCGACGAACTGGTCGGTATTGCCGAAACCGGCAAAGTACACACCTTAAAAGACTATATAGGTCTGAGAGAATAACGCGGTGTCGGTGATTAGTGCACGTGCAGGCAACAAATGAAAAAATTTCTTTTTCAAAACTGACACTGTTTACAGACACGGACACTGAAATAATTAGAGTGAGGGAATGAAATGACAACAATACCGCTTAGATTAAAAGAGATTTCAAGGCAGGAAGACAGGTTTGCATACGGGCACAGGATGTGTGCGGGCTGCGGAGCGCCCATAGTTGTCAAGCAGGTGCTTATGGCCACCGACTATCCTGTTATTGCATCCAATGCCACGGGATGCCTCGAGGTATCCTCATGCATATCCGAGTATACGGCATGGAAGATACCATGGATACACAGCGCGTTCGAGAATGCAGCGGCGACCATATCCGGAGTGGAGGCCATGTACAGGTCACTGGTAAGGCAGGGCAGGATCGATGACCGGCAGGTCAAGTTCATAGCATTCGGCGGAGACGGCGGCACATACGACATCGGGTTTCAGAGCCTTTCCGGCGCAATGGAGCGCGGGCACGACATGCTGTATATCTGTTATGACAACGAGGCCTACATGAATACGGGCATTCAGCGCTCAAGCGCCACGCCTTTCGGGGCGAATACCACGACATGCCCTGCCGGAGATGTAATACCCGGCAAGCCGCAGAACAGGAAAGACCTGACAAAGATAATGGCGGCGCACAATATCCCCTATGCAGCCCAGGCATCCCCGGGACACTGGATGGACCTGATGAAAAAGGTGAGAAAGGCCTTTGAGATAAAGGGACCGAAATTCATAAACATCATTGCGCCATGCAACCGCGGCTGGCGGTCCAGGACCGATGATGCAATAATGCTGAGCAAACTGGCGGTCGACACCTGCTACTGGCCGTTGTACGAGATAGAAAACGGCGTGACGAGAATCACGGTCAGGCCCAGGGAGAAGAAACCCGTTACCGATTTTCTCAAGGGCCAGGGGAGGTTCAAGCACATGTTTGCCCCCGGCAATGAATGGATGATAGAGCGGGCGCAGGAATATGTTGACAGGGAGTGGGAAAGGCTTCAGAAAGAGGCGGCCTGCTGGGCAGAGGACGAAGAAAAGACGGAGTAAGCCTTAACGTTGCAGACCGGGCAGGAAGAGTCCGCGGTATGAATCCCGAGAAGCATCCATACCTGCACAAAGGGACTTCACCTTTTCTTTTATCTCATCCCGCACCTCTCTGAATGCGTCCATGATCTCTTCTTCCGTGCCCACGGTGCCTACAGGGTCTTTAATGGGCCAGTGTATTCTTTTTATCCCCGGCGGCGTTGCGGGGCACAGCGCCTCTGCATGCCCGCAAAGGGTTATGATAATATCCATACGCACGAGCAGGCCCCTGTCAATCGCCTTTGATGTCTGACCCGATATGTCAATGCCCGCTTCCTTCATGACGGCCGCGGCCCTGGGATTAACGCCGGCAGGCGCAAGCCCCGCGCTGTACGGTTCAATCAGGCCCCTGCAGAATCTCCTTGCAAACCCCTCGGCCATCTGGGAACGGCAGGAGTTGCCGGTGCACAGGAACATCACCTTTTTCTTTTTCATCACAGTGGATCAACTCCGTTCACACGGCAATGCTGCGCCGTAAAGGACTTTTTCTGAAAATACAGGGCAACATTCACCAGGCCGATCAACACGGGCACTTCCACCAGCGGGCCTATAACAGCCGTGAAAGCGGCGCCGGAATCTATTCCGAAAACGGCCACGGCCACGGCAATGGCAAGCTCGAAATTATTACTCGCGGCGGTGAACGACAGGGAAGCGGACTTCCGATAGTCCGTTCCCAGTTTCATTGCCATGTAAAATGATACAAAAAACATCGCCACAAAATAAACAAGAAGCGGCACGGCTACCCTGATCACATCAAGCGGAAGATCCACAATGACATTGCCTTTAAGGGAAAACATGACGACAATGGTGAAAAGCAGGGCGATAAGGGTGAGCGGACTGATGCGCGGGATAAATACCCGTTCATACCAGGAGACACCCCTGGTTTTTATCATCGCGAAACGAGTGATTATCCCCGCGATAAAAGGTATGCCGAGGTAAATAAACACGCTCTCTGCAATCTGTCCCATCGTCACCTCCACTGTCGCGCCCCTGAGGCCGAACCATGCAGGCATGACGGTTATGAAGACATATGCATAGACAGAGTAAAAGAGAACCTGGAACACTGAATTAAAGGCCACAAGCCCTGCGGTGTATTCCGCATCGGCGCACGCAAGGTCGCTCCATACAATCACCATGGCGATGCAGCGCGCAAGCCCGATCATTATGAGCCCCGCCATGTATTCAGGGTAATTATGCAGAAAGACGATAGCCAGAAAAAACATGAGCGCCGGGCCGATTATCCAGTTCTGGATCAGTGACAGGCCGAGAACCTTTTTGTCCTTAAACACCCCTCCGAGCTCTTCATACCGCACCCTGGCAAGCGGCGGGTACATCATGAGTATAAGCCCGATGGCGATGGGAATGTTTGTGGTGCCCGTCCGGAAGGAGTTGATAAACGGCTCCACCCCGGGTAACAGGCAGCCGGCTCCCACCCCCGCGGCCATGGCAAGAAAAATCCACAGGGTCAGGTAACGATGCAGAAAAGACAGATTCTTTGCGCCATGTTCTGAAGTCATGTTCCTTCCGCGTCCTTCAGCACTTTCTTTTCCTTTTGATCTTCACGCCGGACATGCCGCCGGTTTTTTCAAATATCCCGAGCAGCAGGAATCTTACAAACATATCGGATTCGTCCAGCGAGTAATGAATCCACCGCCCGTTCCGCCTGTCCTTTATCAGGCCGGCCTCCTTAAGCAGGCCGAGATGAAATGATATGTTTGGTTGCGTCATGTTCAGGACGGCGGTAATGTCACAGACGCATAATTCCCCGTTTCTGAGGAGCCCGAGTATCTTCAGCCTCGTCTCTTCCGATAACGCCTTGAAGATCAGTAAAAGCCTCTCCATAAAGCCCTCCCCGGATATATAGATATTATTTTATATGATAAAACCATTATAACCGAAAATTTCCGGTTAAATCAAGAATATGCATTATAACATATAAATAATTATTTATATGTTATAGCAGCGCATAAAAAGCAACACCCGCTCCTTGACGGAATCATCTTGTTTATTGTAATATTCGAATACTGGAATATACTGATTCCTCCAAACGAACAACACCGCCTGCAGCGGCAAAGGAGAAACGATCATGAAAGATCTCGATTACCGTAAGAAGGCCGAGATACTCAAGCTGCTGAGCCATCCAACGCGTCTCATGATAATGCACGAGCTTTCCAAGGGGGCCAAATGTGTGACGGATATCCAGGACCTGCTGGAGATCCGCCAGTCCAATGTATCGCAGCATCTCTCCGCCCTGAGAAGGATAGAGGTGGTGGATTTCTATGAAGACGGCGCCCTGCGGTGCTACTATCTTACCCGTCCACGGCTGGTCAGGGAACTGTTCCGCTTTATATCCGGGAGCTATCCCGTCGTCATCCGCTCCCGCGAGGACGTCCATAAAGAAGGATTGCGCAGGATGAAGGGAGGCGAGGCCGGCGGGCATTTAATCCGGAGAAAGAAAAAAAAGAAGTCCGGAAATTCAAGCGTGAAGGGAGGCAATGATGAAAAAGAAGCGACTGCTTGCTGTTGTACTGGCGGCGCTGGCGGCGTTTGCGGTTAGCCGTGCACCTGCCGCGGCGGATGACCTGCCGCTGACCATTACAGGCAGGGACGGGGCCGAGATGGTGCTGATCCCTGCCGGTGAGTTCCTCATGGGCTCTACTGAAAAGGATGCGGATGATGCCATGAGGATGTGCGAGGAATCGAGGGAATACAATCCGGGCATACAGTGTGACAGGGAGAAATTCTACACAGATGAGATGCCTCAGCACAAGGTTTATCTCGACGCATATTATATCGACAAGTATGAAGTAACCAATGCCCGGTTCAGAAAATTCGTGCAGGAGACAGGTTATATAACCGACGCCGAGAAAACGAAGACGGCGCTTGCATGGATATGGTCCGGCTTTTACAAGATCACAGGTGTTACGAAAAAAGACGGCTCCATGAACTGGCTTCATCCCAACGGCGCGGATTACAAAGGCAAGTGGTACAGCGTCGAGGATGAGGGCCTGTGGGATTATCCGGTGGCCCAGGTGAGCTGGAACGATGCTGCAGCTTACTGCGAATGGGCCGGAAAGCGCCTGCCTACAGAGGCGGAATGGGAGAAAGCCGCAAGGGGAACGGATGCAAGGATATTCCCATGGGGCAATGTATATCCGGATGTCGGGGGGAAAATCCGCGCAAATTACGGCAAGGGAGCCGACGGCATGCTGGACGGCTATGAGTATGCCGCGCCTGTCGGAAGCTTCCCGGACGGCGCCTCCCCGTATGGTGTGATGGACATGGCAGGAAACCAGTGGGAGTGGGTAGCGGACTGGTATGACGTGAATTATTACAAGAACAGTCCTTACAGAAATCCAGAGGGGCCTGAGACCGGCACACACCGGATCGTCCGCGGAGGTTCATGGAGCAAGCACCCCGAGCTTCTGCGCACGGCGAACAAGGAGCACGTGGACCAGGCGGCGCATTTCAACTGATTCAGCTTCCGCTGCGCCCAAGGTGTGGGCGCCAGGTAGTTTTTTATGCATCCCCTCACCTCCCATTGGCATGATGGGAGGAAGGGGGATTGGGGTTTGAATGAAAAAGGAAAGCATATCGGGTCTCGGAACCATACTGGCATCACTTCTGGCGGCATCCTCATGTATCGGGCCGGTGATCTTTATTGTCTTCGGCGCATCGGCGGGATTTCTTGGAAAGCTGTCGTTCCTGATGCCGTTGAAGCCGTACCTGCTGGGAGCGGCATTTTTGATGCTGGGGTATTCTTTCTGGAAACTGTACCTGAAAAAACCGGATTGCGCCTGTGTTGAGGACCCGCGGGCGCAAAGGATTGCGCGCGGAATATTCTGGGCGGCCGTTGTGACGCTGGTCTTTGCCGTGTCGTTTCAGAAGGTTGTCATCTGGATCTACGGATAGGTGCCGGATTGCAACAAAAACAGGAGGCTGTGATGTTCAGAAAGAGTCTGATTGTGCTTGCGGCTTTGCTGATCGTGGCCGGAACCGCGGTTCATGCAAAGGCGGCGGAGCGGAGCGTGGTGATGGATATAGAAGGGATGTCCACCGAACTCTGCCCCATTGCGGTCAGGAAGTCTTTGACACAGATCAAAGGTGTCAGGGATGTGGAAGTGTCCCGCAAAGATAACAAGGCCCGTGTTATCGTGGAGGGTTCGGTTGCGGACAGCACACTCATTGAGGCGGTGGAAAAGGCGGGACCGTTCAAGGCAACAATAGACAGGGAAGAATAACCCTTAATGTTGCATAAGCAGCCAGGAGAGTCCGGCGTAAAACCTTTGAGCCTTTCGCAAAAGTATGAAAATGCCCGTATATGTCATTTCGACCGGAGGGAAAAATCTTTTGGTACAGATGAGTTATAAGACATCTCTCTCCGCTGCAGGTGACGGACGGAGGGCTTTTGCAAGAGCCTCTTATATAACAATTGAAACCTTCCTTAACAGTTGCATAAAAAAGAAGTACGGGATGTTATGCAACCGTTAGGATGGGCGTGCAGGGTCGAGATGCGGTATGCATCGTGAATCCACGGGAAAATTTTCGGGGAAGAATATCATGAAACATATTTCAGAAAAAACGGAATTTGTCAAAGAGTATTACGGCAAGACATTGCGGGATAAAACAGACCTTAAGACGAGTACGTGCAAGTGCACTGATGAGACATTGTCTCCCTATATCCGCGCCATAGAAAAAAATATTGATGAAGAAATCCTTACAAGGGTTTACGGATGCGGATCTCCCATCCCCGATGCAGTCGAGGGGTGTGTGGTTCTTGACCTGGGATGCGGCGCCGGGCGGGATGTGTATGTAACATCCCGCCTTGTAGGGCCGAAGGGGTTCGTCATCGGTGTTGACGTGGCTCATGAACAGCTTGAGATTGCACGGAGACACCTTGACGCACAGATGAAGAGATTCGGTTATGAAAAACCGAACGTGGACTTCAGGAGAGGGCTTATTGAAGATTTGGGAACAGCCGGGATTGAAGACTGTTCGGTCGATGTGGTGATATCAAATTGTGTCATCAATCTCTCTCCCGACAAGAGAGCGGTGTTTTCGGAGATCTTCCGCATACTGAAACCGGGCGGTGAACTCTGCTTCTCCGATGTTTTTTCAGGAAGGAGAGTGCCGGAGCACTTGACGAATGATTCCCTGCTCCACGCCGAATGTCTTGGAGGCGCAATGTACACAGGGGACTTCAGGAGATTGTTAAGGGATATCGGTTGTCCGGACTACCGGGTGGTGTCAGGCAAAAGGATTGCCATTGAGAACCGGGAAGTGGAGGCAAAGGTGGGGATGATCGATTTTTTTACCATGACGATACGCGCCTTTAAACTGGACAGCCTTGAAGACGCCTGCGAGGATTACGGGCAGACAGCGGTCTATCTCGGAACCGTTCCCGGACGTCCGCATGCCTTTGATCTTGATGACCACCACAGGTTTATTACCGGGAAGCCGGCACTCGTATGCGGCAACACGGCCTCGATGCTGAGCGAAACCCGTTTTGCGCGGCATTTCAAGGTTTCGGGGGACCGGGCGGTCCACTATGGACCGTTTCCCTGTACGCCTGCACGTGCCCCGGAGGAGAGTGACGCTGGAGGAAGCTGCTGCTGATCACCGTCTCCCCCCCTGTTTCATAACGGCAGCAACCTTACAGTGGCATAAAAACAGCCGCCTCCCCGCTCGTGCAGCATTAATGGCGGAACATTAAATTCCCCTGATTTCCCTCCGACTCTGATAAAGCCGCACAAACACCCGGGAGGGCCTGAGGCAGAATTCAGGGTGACACCCTTAATACGCCGGCAGGATACCGGGAACTATTTGGAATAGCAGCAAAAAACAGGCTGAACACCATAGTGACGGATGATCCTGAAAACCGGATGATGAGCCCCTGCGGAGTTTGAAACTTGAGATTTGAAAAGTTGTATAATAAATCATGGTCGTACTGAGAGATATAAATACGGTCGACGCCCTGATAGACCGCGTTTTTTCATATAACCCCGAAGGCAACGCCGACCTCCTGCGCAGGGCCTACGCCTTCTCCAACGAGGCTCACTACAGGCAGAGGAGAAAGGGCGGGGCGCCCTACATAGAACACCCCCTTGCCGTAGCAGCGCTTTTATGTGAAATGCGGATGGACACGAATACCATAGCCGCCGGGCTCCTGCACGACACCATTGAAGACACGGAGACGACTGTTCAGGATATAAAAGAACTGTTCGGGGACGATATTGCATTTCTCGTCGAGAGCCTCACAAAACTCGGCCAGATGGAGTTCCGGACAAACGAGGACGCGCAGGCCGAGAATTTCAGGAAGATGTTCCTTGCAATGGCAGAGGATATGAGGGTCATACTCATCAAGTTCGCCGACAGGCTGCATAACATGCGCACACTCGAGTACCTCCCGCCCGAGAAAAGGGAGAAGATAGCCCTTGAGACCCTGGAGATATACGCCCCGCTTGCAAACCGGCTCGGTATCGGCTGGCTGAAGTCCGAATTTGAAGACCTGAGCTTCAAGTTTCTCAAGCCGGATTTCTATAACCAGCTCGTGCAGAAGGTCGCCAGAAAGAGAGAGGAGCAGGAAGGGTATCTGAACGAGCTGATAAAGATAGTGGAGGCCCATTTGAAGGCGGCATCCATCCCCGGGAAGATATCGGGCAGGGTAAAACACTATTACGGGATATACCAGAAGATGCAGAAACAGAAAATACCCTTTGAGCTGGTGTATGACGTAATAGCAATGAGGATAATCACGGATACGCAGGCCAATTGCTATGCCATCCTGGGGCTTATCCATTCGCTGTGGACGCCGGTTCCGGGCAGGTTCAAGGATTTCATCGGCGCGCCCAAGTCCAATCTGTACCAGTCGCTCCATACAACGATTATAGGCCCGAGGGGCGAGAGGGTCGAATTCCAGATAAGGACGGAGGAAATGGACAGGATCGCCGAAGAGGGCATCGCCGCCCACTGGAAGTACAAGGAGCAGGATCATTCCGAAAGAGTGGATGAAAAGTACTTCTCATGGCTGAGGGAACTGGTGAAGTCACAGAAAGACACGCCGGATGCAAAGGAATTTCTCGAGGCGGTAAAAGGCAATATCCTGCCCGGCGTTGTTTACGTATTCACTCCGGAGGGCGATATAGTGGAGCTTCCCCAGGATGCGACACCCGTTGATTTTGCATATAACATACATACCGAGGTGGGGCACCAGTGCACCGGCGCCAAGGTCAACAAGCGTATCGTGCCGTTGAGGTACAAGCTTCAGAACGGCGATACGGTCGAGATAATAACATCCGGCGGTCACGCCCCGAGCAGGGACTGGCTCAAGTTCGTAAAGACACAGAAAGCCAAGGCGAGGATTAAGCAGTGGCTCAGGGTGGAAGAAAGGGAGAAAGGCCTCATGCTCGGCGAAGAACTCCTTGAAAAGGCCCTCAGGAGACACGGACTGAGCCCTTCGCTGGCGAGATCAAAGGATATACTCGCCGCGGCGGCCGGACCGCACAGCAGGATAAAAACCCATGAAGACCTGTTTGTAGCCATCGGATACGGAAGGCTTTCCGTCCACAAGATCATAGGCAGGCTACTGCCCGGGACGGAGGCGGAGCAGAAAACGCCTGCAAAGAAAGAAACCTCCGGCAGGCCCGAAGAAAGCAGGGGCATAACAATCAGGGGCGTTGACAATATAATGTTTCACCGGGCGAGGTGCTGTTATCCGCTGCCGGGTGAAAAGGTGGTCGGCTTTGTCACGAGGGGCAGGGGCGTATCCATACACACTGTCAGGTGTCCGACGCTCGATACGCACACAATCGATTCGGACCGCCTTGTTGAAGTGGAATGGTCCGGTGACGGGGAGGCCGCATACGCCGTCAAGGTGCAGGTTCTCACGGTGGACAAGCGCGGGGTGCTCGCGGAATTAAGCGCTGTTTTATCAACGAACAATGTCAACATAAACCACCTTGAGGCCTCCGCAACCCACGAGAAACAGGCGCTGTTCAACTTTATCCTCGACATCAGGGACAAACAGCAGTTAGATCAGACTGTCAGGAAAATGTCGCAGATAAACGGTGTGATAGAGGTGAAAAGGGTCCAGACCTGATGAACCGGGAAGTGAACAGGCCTTCTGCATTCTACGACATCTTCGACTCACCGGTGGGACCGGTATACTTGGTCTTTTCGGGGAGGTATCTTTCGGGCATATCTTTCAGAAAACCTTCCGGTATTCCCTTTAAAAAAGGCACGGCGCCGGCAGGGTTCATAGAAGAGCTGACGTTGTATTTCAAGGGCGTAAAAGGCGATTTCAGCCAGAAGACAAGATTCCTGACCGGAACGGATTTTGAAAAAGAGGTCTGGCTGTCCGTCAGGAAGATACCATTCGGCGAGACGATGACTTACAAGCAGGTTGCGGAAAAGATCGGCAGGCCCGGAGCAGCCCGCGCCGTGGGCAGGGCGCTTTCAAAGAACCCCATACCCATAGTCATCCCCTGCCACAGGGTTATTGAATCGGACGGCTCGATCGGCGGATACTCATCAGGGATAAAGACAAAGATACGGCTTCTCGAGCTGGAATACTATTCAAGGCTTGATAAACCTTTCAGATGAAGGGGGTCGAGTTCCTCCGGTATTCTGAGCACAAACGTGCTGCCCTTTCCGTATGTGCTCTCTGCATATACAGAGCCTCCCAGCACCTCCGTGGCGAGCTTTTTCGTAAGGTAAAGCCCCAGCCCCGTGCCCGGCGTTATGATCTTTAAATGCGACTCAAGCCTGACAAAGGAATTGAACAGCTTCGGCAGCTCTTCCTCCCTTATCCCTATCCCCGTGTCGGTTACGGCTATCTCCACGAAATCCTCCGTTACAGGCTGCGGCTTCCGCGTCCCGGGTTTCTCGGACTCCAGCCCCCGGGTCCCGGGACCCTTGACACGCCGCGCCATTATGCGCACCCCTCCCTCCTCCGTAAACTTCACCGCATTGCTGAGATAGTTCAGTATGCACTGCAAAAGCCTCCTGCTGTCCGTCCTCAGCCGAATCTCAGGCGCTACATCCACCTCCACATCAAGACCCTTGTCATCTATCTGCGTCCTCAGACTCGATACCGCATCATTAATAACTTCCTCAAGCGAAAACTCCTCCACGAACACCTCGATCTCCCCAACCTCGATCTTCGATATGTCTATCACATCCGTGATGAGCAGCAGAAGATGCTTCGCCGACGCATAAACCCTCTGCAGCTGATCCCTCTGCTCATCGTTGATCTCTCCGGCCATCCCCTGCAACACCAGCCCCGTAAACCCGATTATCGAATTAAGCGGCGTCCTCAGCTCATGCGACATCGACGCTATGAACATCGACTTCAGACGGTCAAGCTCCTTCAGCTTCTCGTTGGCCCTCTCAAGATCCGCCCTGATCTCGTTTACATCCTCAAGAAGATATATGAGCGTCTGCTCCGACCTCTTCAGGTTCTCCGTCTTCGCCTCCAGTTCCCTCGTCCGCTCCCTCACCAGCTCCTCAAGATGCAGACGGTGCCTCTCAAGCTCTTCCTCGGATTTCTTGCGCTCCTCGAACAGTCTCGCGTTGTCAAGCGAAATGGCCGCCTGGGCGAGCAGGACATTGAGCAGTTCGATACGGTCTTCCGTGAACACGTCGGCGGCGAGGTTGTTCTCAAGGTACAGCACGCCCATTATGTGATCCTTGTGACGGATGGGCGTGCAGAGTATCGATCTCGGCATGTTCCTGACAATGTAGGGGTCATAAACAAAGACGCCCTCTTCAGAGGCATTGTTGAGCAGGACGTTGTCACCTGTCCTGAATACCTGGCGGACAATCGCCTCCGAGAGGTCGGGGCTGTTGTCAACCGGCACAGCCTGCAACACCTCGATCTTGTCCGAATCCACATCAGCCGAGGCTTCTATATAGAGTGCGTCGTTTTTTTCAAGCACAAGAAATCCCTTCTGCGCACCGGCGTTCTCGATGATTATCCCCATCATCTTGGCTATCAGCTTATCCAGATTTATCTCGCCGGATATGGCCTGCGATGCCTTTATTACAGTGTTTATGTCCAGGAGTTCATGCGGCGCGGAGGCTGTTTCAGCGGAGGCATTATGAACCACCTGCGGTTTCATCAGGTGAGCATATCTTTCCTCAAGGTCTTTTGCCTTCCCGTGCGCCCCCCACAACCTGTAAGTATTGTATGCCTCGTTCATGTAATATGAGGCTTGTTCCTTATCGGCGTTGTTCAGACGGAACACGGCCGCCAGTTCGTTGGCAAGCGCCAGGTCAAAGAGGTTTTCACTGCCGGCCGCGATCTTTACGGCCTCGTCAAAAGCCTTTTCAGCTTCACCTGTGCCGGGATCGAGAATCGCGGATACCTCGGCCTCCACAAGGAGGTATTTGGACCTGTAGTTTTCAGGGCAGTTTTCAGCCCATACGGACATGGTTTCCTGATTTTTGCTGATCTGCTCCAGATAGTTGTTCCGCTCAGGCTGCTGCGCACCCCGGCAAAGCGCGGCCAGTGTAAGCGAATGAAAGAAATTGTGCACAGGCACAAGGGCCATGCCCGTTATGCCCTTGATATATTCCTTCGCCTTCACTGAGCAGTCAAGCGCGCCGCGATACTCTCCGTAGAGATAACACAGGATGGCCTTTACGATATATAAACCTGACAAAGTGGTCAGGTTATTCGCCCTGACCCAGATATGCAGGACATTGTCTTCACTGAATTCACGTCCGGCAAGCCTGAGCCTGTTCTCAGGCCCGCCCTTCAGGTTCAGGAGAAACTCCCTGAACATCCTGAACCACAGTATGGCATCCTCCTGTTTGGCCTTCAACATCCGGCCGTACAGCCTGTCGAAACAACTCTCGACATCATCGAGTTTCTTTCCGGCAAGTATCGACAATATCTGGTAATGGTTGATGCTGTATGATGCAAACTGCAGGTCGCCTCGTCTGAATCCGTCCTGGTATCCCTTCTCCAGATAATCCAGGCTTGACCGCATCCCCTTTTTCCAGTGATTGATAAACACCGCGATATTGAAAAATATTCTGCATTTCATATCCACGGCATTGAACTTGTCCATAAGTTTCCGTGAAAGGAGGCCGAATTCATAGGCGGAGTCAAAATCAGATAACACCCCCGCCAGCAATGCGCCGTAACAACTGTAGGCAAGAGATGAAGCCGGCGTATGACCGTGCTCCAGAGAGAGGCTTGTCATCTTTGCGACCAGGATCGGGGCCAGCTCCGCGACCCCGACATATGCCGGCGTCCATGTATGCAGAAGTATG
The DNA here is from genome assembly GCA_026982355.1 of Thermodesulfovibrio sp. Taxonomy (GTDB): domain Bacteria; phylum Nitrospirota; class Thermodesulfovibrionia; order UBA6902; family UBA6902; genus JAADFS01. The sequence goes on along the minus strand of JALSHG010000116.1, from coordinate 2,866 downwards.
CGCATTGCCGCCGCCCTGTACGGGTCAGTAAGAACAGGAAGGTTTATCAGTTCCCTGATTCCGGTGTCTCCGACGGATGACCTTATCTTGTTTATCTCTTCAATAAACAGCGAAGGGGAGGGATCTTTCAGAAGGTTCACACCCAGCATCTCCAGCGCCTTGAGGCCGATGTATACCGCCTCGGGGAATTTGTTCTGCATTGTGTAGAGGTCTATCTTGATCTCATATATCCTGGTCTTCTTGACAGGGTCTCCGGTCCTGGCGATGATAATATCAAAGAGCTCCTCCGCGGCCTCGAAATTGGTGTTTAAATATTCCGCCTCCGCCCTTTCAGTATAAATATCCATGGTCAGCCTGAAATGCCTGTCCCAGGAATTTCCGGGCAGCATGGCGGACGCCGTCTTCAGATAGCGCAGGCTCTCCTCGAACGCCGCCGAGGACTTCGACTTTTTGCCGGCTCTCAGGTTCAGCTCCGCGAGTCTCACCCTGTCGGACTCGCTCTCCATCAGCCCGTGTCCGGCATTGAGCTGTTCCGTGATCACGAAGAGTCTCCGGTCCAGCTCATCTTCACTGGTGCCGTTGAGCAGGGCCTGCCCTATCATGAGGTGTACTGCCGGCTTGCTTTCACCGGGTATCAGGGAATAAGCCGCCTCCTGTATGCTGTCGTGTACAAAGCGGCAGGAATTTTCCGATTGCATGATCACCATTCCTGCGGTCAATACGGACTGCATGTCCGACAGTATCTCCTCTCTTGTCTTTCCGGTAATGATCACCAGATACTCAAGGTTGAAGGTATTGCCGAGACATGAGGATATCTTCAGCATCTCGCGTGCGGCCCCCGGGAGGGAATTGATGCGGTCGATCATGAGCCGGATAACGTTCTCGGTGGCCTCCATGCGTTTGATCTCATCCGCATCCCACTGCCATCCGGCATCATGGCTGAAGTGCAGTATCTTTTTGTCATAAAGGGAATGAAGAAATATCTTTGTGAAAAAGGGGTTGCCTTCCGTTTTTCTGTAGACTGCATCCACCAGCGAAGCCACGTCATCCCCTTCCAGGTTCAGTGTGTCGGCGATCAGATGACTTATATCCTCCATGTCAAGGGGTGGAAGGGTGATATTATGAATCGAACCCCCGGCCTTCCTGATTCTCTCCATGGCGGCCATGGCCGCATGTGTCTCATCCATCTCGTTGCTCCGGTATGCGCCGATCAGCAAAAAATGATTCGCCCTGTTATCAGCGGCGATAAGCTCTATAAGCTCAAGACTCGCTGAATCCGCCCACTGCAGGTCGTCAAGGAATAGAACAAGGGGGTGCTCCCTGCGGGTGAAGATTTTCAGGAAATCCAGGAACACGATATTGAACCTGTTGCGTGTCTCGAGTGGACCGAGCTCATGAACAGGTTCCCGTGAGCCGAGAATGAGCTTAACCTCGGGAATCAGGTCGATAATGATTCCTTCGTTGGGAGCAAGGACCGACAGCAGTTCTTCCCGCCATCTTTTCAGGCTTTGTTCATCCTCCCCCAGCAACTGCCTTATAAGGTCGCGGAATGCTTCCACAATGGCGCTGTAGGCGATATTTTTCCGGAGCTGGTCGAACTTCCCTGATATGAAGTATCCCTTTCTCAGTCTGATCGGTTTTCCAACCTCATTGACAAGCGCCGATTTTCCGATCCCCGGATACCCGGAAACAAGAAGTATCTCCATATGCCCCCGGCTTGCGCGGTCAAACGCGCTGAGCAGGAAAGAGATTTCACGCTTCCTGCCGTAGAGTTTTTCGGTGATGTTCAGTCTTTCTGATATATCGAATCTCCCTGGGGAGAACCATTTAATATGTCCCGTCTCCTGAAGCTGCCTGCGGCATTCCTCCATGTCCGCCTGCAGGCCGAGCGCGCTCTGGTAGCGGTCCTCGGGCGCCTTGCTCAGCAGTTTCATGACAACGGCTGAAACGGCCTCGGGGACAGAGGCATTAATTTGATGGGGAGGCGCGGGCTGTTTGGCCATATGACAATGTACAAGCTCCAGGGGATCTTCGCTTTCAAAGGGAAGCCTCCCGGTGAACCACTCATAAAGGGTGACGCCGAGCGAGTAAATGTCCGTGCGGTAGTCCAGTGAACGGTTCATCCTTCCTGTCTGCTCGGGAGAGATGTAGGCCAGTGCGCTTCCCGTGATATCCACTTCGGTGACGGCCGGAGCCTCGCGTATGAGCACCGTCGAAATACCGAAGTCGGAGATTTTCAGGCATCCGGTTTCCCGGTTGAATACAAAGCATGAGGAACTGATATTTTTATGTATTATGTTCCTGTGGTGAATCTCACCAAGTATGCCGGCGGCCTTTGCGGCAAGGGGGATGGCTTCATCCATGGTCAGCCCTGTCTCCGGTATGAGCTTTTTCACCGGGATTCCGCCGAAATCCTCAAGCACAAGGACCGGCAGCCCGTGGGCTTTTTCAAGTGCATGCAGTGTTACAATACTGCCTGTATGCAGTGAACCGCTGATCTCAAGGTCATGGCGGTATCTCGCTGTAAAAGACGTGCGATCAAGCCCCTTTTTCAGAATCTTGAGGACAACCGGCAGATTGTCATTAATCCTGTCCGCCCTGTAATACAGGGAGCAGGAATCCTCGTGGATTTCCTCCAGCACCCTGTAACCCGGTATTGTCAGCACATCGAGCCCTTTCCCGCCTGTTGATTTATGCCTGTTTATCAGTCTCAAAGGTAAAACAAAAAACCATTCTGAAATTATATCTCTTTTGGCACGAGAAGCACAAACGTGCTGCCCTTTCCGTATGTGCTCTCTGCATATACAGAGCCTCCCAGCACCTCCGTGGCGAGCTTTTTCGTAAGGTAAAGCCCCAGCCCCGTGCC
>JALSHG010000115.1 GCA_026982355.1 Thermodesulfovibrio sp. | reverse complement strand
ATTGATTAAAATCGCTCTCAAGAAATCTCAAGGCTTCCTTTTCTTGTTTAGAAATATTATTCTGTGATTTTTCGCTCATATATTTGTCTCCACAAGTTCTTCCGCATCCGGCACCTCCAGCTCGCCGCTCAATAGCTTGGGGAGCAACGTGTCGCGGATCATTTTCAGCGTCACTGATTGAATGTCATTCTCTCTCGTCCTGCGAAAAACAGGCTGGACAATCTCGCCAAAGGCCGACGTAACGTCTTCGGGCGCAACGGTTACAAGAAAACGTCAAAGCAGGAGGGCGGGGTTCGCTGGCGGCCGGAAGTGCCCGTCATGTTTGCTATAGCGTGTTCACGGAGTTTTTCGGAACGCGCAAGGCAGTACGTGAACTCGGGCGGCAACGGCGGTTTGCTGCGCAAGACGATGTATTCCGTGGCCCCCCAGCCGATCTCGTTTCCATCAAGGAAATCGACAAAGGCGGTTTTCCCGTTCTCCAAGCACGGTGTTATAGGAGCGAGGGGAACATCTCCGTTTTGGAATTTCGACCCAGGATTGAATTTACGCCGCCACCATCCTGTAGGGCGGGATAATGTCGTTGGCATTTCCTTCATTGGTACATGGGGTGCCACTGTCCCGCGAGGGAGACTTCGGCTCGGATTAACTTCGATTACTTCAGGAAGGTATTTCACGCACCAGCCTTTCGGAATCGGTCCGATCTCCGAGTCCTCGAAACTGTCCGGGAACAATCGGTCGAGTTCCTCGACCGAACCCTCACCCTGACCCTCTCCCACAGGGAGAGGGAATGACCCCTTACCGGCAGAGCAATGAGCGGCTATTTGCTCCAACACAGACTGTGGGTCTTCCAGAACCTGCTCGTTAGGTAAGCGGAGAACTTTGAAGCCTTGCGCCTTCATCCATGCGTCGCGTTTGTGGTCCTTTTTTTGCCTTTGAGAATGAACGCCGCCGTCCAGTTCAATGACAAGCCGTTTTTCGTGGCAGTAGAAATCAGCGATGTAGTCGCCTATTTGATGCTGTCGCCGGAATTTCAAGCCCATGAAGCGCCGATCGCGAACCACTTCCCAAAAGAGAGTTTCTGCTGAAGTCTGCTTCTTCCTAAGCTCTCGTGCCGTCTCAAGCAATCCCGAAAAATCATAACCTCCCCGATAATGCCCCTCTACCTCTGGGAGAGGGGAAGGGGGTGAGGGTTGCCCACACTTTTTTCTGGCCATATTCCTTCTTACAGGATCAAACCTAACGAACCATGATTCAAACAAAGTGCGGGCAATAGCCTCCAGCGTCTCATTCATCTTCCTGTTCAGCTCTATCTTGTCATCCAGCGAGCCGAGGATGTGGGCGATTGTGCGTTGTTCAGAAAGAGGGGGAATAGGAACCTCAAAGTGTGCAAGAGAGAGCGCAGGTACGCGCTGACGCCCAGAACTTCCGGTCATCTGTGATATAGCAAATTGGCGGAATTCAGGCCATTTTGTCAGGTAGTAAGCAAAATCATTGTCCGTGACACCGCTTCGACCTCTAATGACAATGAACTCCGTTGAACCGAAACCTGCGCTTGTCCCATCAGTAGGCTGGAAACGTGCGATCTTCCCGTTTTCAAGGCATGGAGTGATGCGCGCCATCAAGGTATCACCTGGAATAAAGCGTGCACCCCCACCCTTGAACTCACGGATTTCAGACTCACGAACACTTCGAGCGCTCGGATCCACAGCGGCCATCTCGACAAAGGGACAGGCTGTGCCCTTTGTTAACTCGACAGAGGGGTTCATCAAGACAGCTTCAGTGAATGGCATCGTCACCCAGCCCTCACTCCCCATAGCCCAAAGCCTCCAGACTCTTCAGCCTCATTTCCCTTCTTTCTCCCTATGAAAACCTATCTTCCGCCGCTTTGGCTCAGGCGGTTTCATCAACTCGCGTATGGCATCAAAGACAACCTTGAACTGGGCATCATACTTCCTCTCAAGGGCGTCGAGCTTACGCGCCAGTTGTGCGTGAGAAGCGAGCATCTGCCGGAGCCGAACAAAGGCCCGCATAATCTCGATATTAACCTGAACTGCCCTTTTGCTTTTAAGTACGCTGGAAAGCATTGCTACTCCCTGTTCGGTGAAGGCATAGGGAGTTGCTCGGCGCAAGCCTCCCCAACTTGAAGTCACAAGTTGTGATTTCAAGTTATCAAATCACGCGAAATCATGTAATCGTACCTCACCGCTTGATGGCAGACCAAGAGCCTTTCTGCAAATACAGTAGCGAATATTATAGCAAGTGGAACATGAAATGCAAAGGAAATTTTGCGATTGGCCCTTGATGAAGATTCAGGACGGCCACTTTCCATCCAGCAGAAGGCGGTGAAAACGTTGCTCAGATTCAACCGGCGAATTCTTGGATTAAAGATTATCAGGTTCAAGATTCAAAACTCCCTGACCGTTTAAATCAACCTTAATGTTGCACAAGCCGGCATTTTTATGCCACTGTAAGGTAAACCTGTATCTCGTGATCCGAACAATCCTGAACCTTGAACCCCTGTTTCCGGATCGGTCTGGTAGAGCCGGGCGCTCTCAGGTACGGGTGTCAGGCCGTGACCCTTCGTAGTCACTTGAGAACCACTATCGGGTTGGTGAAGAGTTTGGAGTTCGGTATGAGTATCCTGGCGCCGTCGCCCTCAAGTTCGGTGTACCGCAGGTCGATCGATACGACGGTGCCCTCGAAACCCGATATCTTTATGCGGTTGCCCGTCCCGAACGGATGGTACAGCAGGATCAGCACGCCTGCAAGGAGGTTGGAGATTGTATCCTTCAGGGCAAACCCCACTGCAAACCCGGTTAATCCGAGCCCGGCTACAAGGGCCGAGACGTTAACCCCGAGTGTTCCGAGCGCGGTGATGACGCCGACGATAATCAGGGTTATCTTGGCCGTGCGGGCGAGCAGCAGGGCGAGGGCCGCATCAAGCCCCAGTCTACCGGAGATTTTGACTATGGCCCGCTTTGTCACATTGGCCAGGACCCAGAAGACCAGGAGAACAACCACGGATATGCCGATCTTCAGACCAAGAAAGGTGGTTTCCTCAAGTATGGCCTGCAGTATGTTTCCCGTGTCCATGTTGAAGATATTATCAGAAGAACCGGCCGAAGGCAAGCGGGTTGCAGGGGGCCTTCGGCTGAATCGTCGTTCGCGCAGCGCCGGTCTCCCGGACCGAACCTTAATGTTGCATAAGCAGGCGGGAGAGAGTCCGGCGTAAAACCTTTATAAAGCGGCGGGATTGTCCTTGTTGCGGGATTCAACGGAAAAAATGACGTCCTCCGTGGGGGCATGGCACGCCGCGCCCCTGCTCATGATAAAATAAAAGCATGGAAGCCAAATCTTCAAGAGCGCTCCAGGTGAATCTCCGGGACTACCGTGTGGATGTCACCGTTGACCCGAGGTACTATGTCATACGGGACGTGATGTCCGGGTACGACGGCCTGAGGAAGGCGCTGGACTCCTTCCTTACGGAGCTGTGCCATCCGCGCAAGAACCGCCGGTTCATCGTAAACGAAGCAAGGACCTTTTCACTCGGATATTTCCATGACCTGAAGACACACCCGAAGGGGCCTGATGCAGCGAGGCTCTACGTGGATATCGCCGTTGACGCCGTCGAAAACGCCGCGGAGACGGATGTGAAGACCGCCTCTTTTCACAATCTCTATCTCCTGCTGCAAAGATTCATAAAAGAGGGCGGCCCGGACCTGGAGAGATTTCTGCCCGTGATATATTACGGCTTTGACCGTATGAGGGAATTCACGGAAGAGAGTTTCTCTCTTATTGCCGGGAGCTATTACCGGTTGAACAGGCTTGCCGGGGCGTTTCTTGAAAAGGCGCCACGGGGTTCGGACTTCCGCCCTGTGAATTCGCTGCTGGCAAGGTATTTTGAATATACCTTTTCATACTGGCTTTCCGAGGATGACCCGCGTGAATGGTTTAAGAGGGAAATTTCCCGCGATATCCCCGCTGAAATATCCGGATTTTTCGGCCCGGTGTCTCATGCCTCCCTGAGGGAATGCGCAGCGCGTCTCCGTGAGATAACCGGCGGTTGTGACGCGGACTCTCCTGAAACGCTCAGGGAGCTCCTGAGTCTTCCCGGGTACGGGGAGATAACCGGCATGTACAAAAGCCTGCCTGACAGGATATTCGAATCGGTTGCTGATGAAAAACTCAGGCATCAGTATAAACTGATATTTCTTTTTCACAACATGAATACAGCCGGCCTTGCCGGCATCCACGAGGACACCCTGAGGGAGATCAACCGGAGCATAGAGTGGCTTATCAGCCACGAGGACCACGAGGACGTGCAGCGCCTCATCGAAAAGACCTTCGGCATACTCAGAGCCAGCGTGGACAAATTTCCCGATACGGTGCTGAAGACGGTTCTGAACATGGGAAAGGGCGTGTACAGGACCGACGAGAGCGAGCTGGTGAGTTTCTTCAACCGCTCGGTGGTGCTGCTGGGTTTCCAGACGCCCGATTTCAGGGGGATCAGCGAGGACTGGCAGATACGCAGCAACCGCGCCCACCTGCAGAACATCCGCACGTGGATGGAGCTGACGGCCCTGAATCCCAAGTGGTCCAAGAAGCTCCTCTCCTCCCTCATCATCCATCTGTCGCTCAGCGGTGTGCTTATTAAGGATACGGACCTGTTCCCCCGTGATATCACGGCCTTTCTGAACAGCGACATCAGGCCCGTGTATAACCTCGTAAAGCAGCTCATGCGCCTGTTCCCCGCTTATTTCAACGAGATCGGCGCAGAGGGACGGCTCAGGGACATATCCACGAGGATCGACGAGATATGCAGGCGCGGGGATATCCTGATTCATTTCCTGAGAAAGCAGAGCCACGTTGAAAGTTCAAACAAGACCGTCTCCCTGATCGAGGCCGTCCTCGATTTCTGGAGGACGAAGTCGAAAGGGCCGCTGAAGCAGTATCTCCCGCAGAATATATATGAACGGATTGATACCAGGGGGGAGTATATCGACGGTGTGAGCAAGGTGATGAACCATATCTTCCGGAGCAGGGGGCTGGCGAGGGTCACGGACCTTCTGTGGATCGGGGATGATTACCTGCCGGAACTCAGGGAAAGGTTCCCCGAAGGGCATGAAACCGATATTGAAAGGGTCGCGCTCGCGGTTGCCTTTTACAGGCTGCTGTTCCGGAAATACAACCGCGCTTCATACGACATCGACGATTATATAGCCCATGCGCAGGCGGTCCTGCCCCTTAAGCTCAACGGCCTGAAACAGGCCCTTTCCGAGAGCGATACCTTCAGCAGGATATCGGGAGTGCTTGACTGCCTCAGGCAGTTGAAGAAGATAATACTGTCGTCCGATGCCTTCGAGGTTCGCGAGGACATATACAGGAAGCGCCATATCGCCGCGGACATACCCTCGATGTACGGCAGTTACAGCGAGGCGAAATTTGATGCCATGGGCCTTACACTGCGGCTGGAGACCCTGGTCAACGCCCTTTTCGAGGAATTGATAGAAGAGTTCGATCTCGACTTCATCACCCATGCCACGTTTTACCGCATATACGAATGCCTCAAACTCTTCAACGCCGCACTGAACATAGACGGAATCCCGGCCACGGAATTCGGGAACCAGCTCGACCTGCTGAACAAGTCACTGAATATCAGGCTGGTGACCTTCACCCAGTACGTGGATATATTCCGCGGGCTCACACGCGCGGTCCGCGGCATAGTGACCAATTATTTCGACAATATCCACAGGCAGAACCTGCTTGAAATCTCGGAATATCTGCCCGCGGACAAACTGCTGCCCAAGTACAGGCTCGAGGCGGACAGCCGGCACGAGCTGTTCCACAAGGTCTCGGAGATATTCCTGAGGGATACGATAGCCTCCTCCCTCGGCATACAGAGGCTCGACCTGTTCCTGTCGCGTGTTCTGAACACGCTCTATACCCAGGCCGAAAAACTGCCCATGGACAGGCACTACCTGCTTCTTACGTACAATCCGGGCCATGCGGTGACCTCCATAACAAAGCCGGACTGCGAACTTTTTGATATCATCCATCTCGGCAACAAGAGTTTCAACATAGTAAGGATGAAGAGCCTGGGGCTTCCGGTCCCGCCCGGCTTCATAATAACCACGGAGGTCTTCAGGTGCAGGGAGCTTATAGAGGAGTACCCCCCGGCGCGGAGGAATTTCAGGGAGCAGATAGACCGCGAGATATCCGGGCTCGAAAAAGAGACCGGGAAGAAGTACGGCTCGCCGGAGAACGCGCTCCTCGTTTCCGTAAGAAGCGGCGCCGCGGTGTCGCAACCGGGCATGCTGGATTCCTACCTGAACGTGGGAATGAACGAGGACATCGTCGACGGCATTATCAGGCAGACCGGCGAGGAGTGGTTTGCGTGGGATTCCTACCGAAGGTTTCTCCAGTCCTACGGGATGTCTTTCGGCCTTGAACGCGACAGGTTCGACGCCGTGATAGATGAATTCAAGAGGAGATACGGGGTCCCGCTGAAAAAGGATTTCACCCCCCGGCAGATGAAAGAGGTGTCGACGGCCTACAAGGAGCTTATCCGCTCAAGCGGCATCAGGATCGAGGAATCCCCCCGGGAACAGTTATACATAGCCGTACAGCGCGTGCTCAATTCCTGGAACTCTGAAAAGGCCCGGACATACAGGAGGATCATGGGCATCTCGGATGACTGGGGGACGGCCGTGACCGTGCAGCAGATGGTCTTCGGCAATCTCTCGCAGCGTTCGGGATCGGGTGTGCTTTTCACGCACAGCCCGAGGTTCTCACAGGATATCCTGAGGCCGTGGGGCGACTATACAACCGGCAACCAGGGAGAGGACGTGGTCTCGGGGCTGGTTGCCACTTATCCCGTGTCGGATTACCAGGCAAAGATCGAGGGCAGGCCCGTTGATCTTACCCTGCAGAGAAGGTTCCCCGAGATATACAGGGCCCTCAGGGAGATTGCCAAGACCCTGATCTATGAATACCAGTGGGCCCCGCAGGATATTGAATTCACCTTCGAAAGCCCCCGGAGCGGAGACCTCTATCTCCTGCAGGCGAGAAACATGGAGATGAAGGAGAGAAAGAAGCTGCCGTCGTTTGAAGACGCGCGTGAGATGGAGGAGAAACTCATGGGCCACGGCATCGGGGTCAGCGGCGGCGCACTGTCGGGGAGGGCGGTGTTCAGCCTTGATGATATATACTACTGGAAGAAGACGGACCCGGGCACCCCGCTGATACTGATCCGCAACGACACGGTGCCTGATGATATAAAGGAGATATCCGCGGCCGACGGTCTCCTTACGGCGCGCGGGGGTGCAACATCGCATGCGGCCATTGTGGCCAACCGTCTTGACAAGACCTGCGTGGTGGGCTGCATAGACCTTGTGTGCATTGAAAGAGAGAAAAAGTTTGTTCTGAACAACAGGACGGTCGGTGCCGGTGAATTTATAAGCATCAACGGTTC
>JALSHG010000114.1 GCA_026982355.1 Thermodesulfovibrio sp. | reverse complement strand
TGGGAAATAAAGTCCGTTAATATCCTGGAACTTACAAGAAGACACAACATAACAGGCTCCGACATCAATCCCGCCCGGCTCAGAGGCACTCTCATAAAAACCTATGAGAGGCAGCCGGCGGATTTCGAGTCACTCCTGGCCATACAGGGGGTGGGCCCCGGGACAATAAGGGCGCTGAGCCTTGTATCAGAGCTGATTTATGGGAAACCTCCGAGCTACTCCGATCCCGCGCGATACAGTTTTGCGCACGGCGGCAAGGACGGAACACCATTCCCTGTGGACAGGAAAACCTTTGACAGGACCATCGTGGTAATGAAAAAGGCCGTACAGGCCGCCAGGCTGGGCAACAGCGACAAATTGAAGGCCGTCAGGCGTCTGGCGGATTTTTATCACGTGTAACACAGGTGATGGGCCGTGTCCACGGCTGCCTGAACAGCCCCCGGAATTCGGAATTCTCTTTGCTCCTCCCCTTAACCTTAATGCAGGAAAAGCGGGCAGGTGAACTTGCCGGAAAAGCTTTATCTGCAATACATTCAGGAAATATCCCGCGCGGCATGTCGAAATCCCGCGGTTCGTGTCCGTAAAAGATAAAGACCTGAAACGGACACGGTCAACCCGCACGGAGGACCTCCTTTTTTCCGTTATTTCCCGCAACAAAGGCATATTGCCGATATCCCTTTGCTTTATAAAGGTTTTACGGCGGACTCCTCTGCACGTTTATGCAAGATTACGGTTAAGTTGAAGGGCGGCAGGGAGGGAACCCCAGCGGCAAGGAAGAAAATGGTGCCGAAGGCGGGATTTGAACCCGCATGGGTCGCCCCACACGGCCCTCAACCGTGCGTGTCTACCAAGTTCCACCACTTCGGCTCTTTCACGGAATGCCGGGATGCAAACACATCGGTCTTAATTATAAAACACCTGGCGAATTCAAAACAAGGCCTGTTCAAAAAAACGTGGAAACCCGCCTCCCCTCCCCCGCATCCCGGAAGAGAACGGGCCCGGAATGTTCCACGTGGAACATTCCGGTTTCCGGGTCCTTGCCGCAAAACATCCCGAACCCGTTCCGCGCATATCCCCCGCGCACTCACAGGGGTTTCCGGAATAATCCGGAAAGACACGGGGCACATGATGCTAATCCGCCCTCTTGATCTCAACAAACCTGTACTGCCCGAGCGTCATCAGGTAATCCGTCAATGCCTCGAATTCCCAGTCCCTGAATTTAAACACCGGCATCCTGACCCCGGGCCTGACGGACAGAGGGTTTTTGAGCCACTTTTCAACCCACGGTCTCTTCAGGCGGCTGGCAAGATCAGTATGGTCAGGCCCTATCCGGCCGCCGGTGCCGTTTAGCGAATGGCAGGCAATGCATGCAAAGACCGCCCTGTATAATTTCTCCCCGTCCCTCACATCCTCGGCGTATACCTGCCGCTTCGGCTCCGGATCAAACGGAAACGGCTCCCCCGCAATATATGACAGATACTCTGTAAGCGCGGCCGCGTCCTCATCCGGCAGGTTGAAATCCGGCATCCTTGCCCTGAGAATGGGCCCGGGCCTTATCTTGTAAGGCCTTTTCAGGAAAGCGAACAGCCATTCGGGCCTGCTCTTTTCAGCCTCCCTGTCCAGTGCCGGCGCGATTCCGCCGCCTTCCCCACCGAGCCTGTGGCAACCTGCGCAGTTATATTTCTCAAAGACCGCCCTGCCCCTCATTTCAATTCTCTCCGGATCAAGCAGGGCCTTCCTGTACGGGGGGGGCACGGACCTCTCCTTCATCCCCAGAAGGAAAGTCGCGAGGGCGCGTGCCTGCCTGTCGTTGAAGCCGTAATCCGGCATCACGGCCGCCGCCTTGTCCGTGGAAAACCTTCCGGGGGCCATAACCTTTATCTTCAGCCATGTTGTCAGGTCTTTTTCAATCCCGGTCATATCACCGAAAAAGAGTTCATCGGGCCTTTTATCGCCTATGTTGTCAAGCGGGGGGGCGATGTGCTGAAAACCGGGCTTCCCGATTTCATGGCAGCCCGTGCACCCGAGATCCCTGACAATTCTCCCGCCCCTTTCAATGTTTTTTGCGGGGGGCGGCTCCTTCTCCTCCACGGCGGGGGGGGACACATGGCCTGAGGCGCGTTTAAGTGTCATCAGATAGGCAGATATGGCCTGAATCTCCCCGGAGGTAAGCTTAAGGTCCGGCATGCGGGTGTTGGGATCGACCGCCCGCGGGTTTTCCAGCCACCGGAGGAGCCATTCGGGCCTGACCTTGCCGCCGGTGTCCGACAGGTCCGGCGCAAAGGCGCTTCCCCTGCCGTTTACGGCGTGACAGCCCGTACATCCGAGAGAGACGAACAGGCCTTCCCCCTCTTTTATTACGGCCCTGTCTGAAAACAGTCCCTTCTTTATCAATGCAGGGGCGGCCCGCGGCCGGCCCCTGCCCGTCATGAGATAGTCAGCCACATATCCGGCTTCCTCATCGCTGAGCCTGAAAGCGGGCATTCTTGTTCCGGGAAAAACGGCGCGTGGATCTTTCAGCCACCGTATGAGCCAGTTCCTGCCGACCTTCCCGCCGATGGACGTGAGCGGCGGCCCGATGTGCTCCGGCCTCCTGTAGCCGCTGAGCTTATGGCACCCGGTACAGTTGTACTCCCTGAAAAGCCTCCATCCGTAACTGAATTCAGCGGCACCGGGCAGTTCCGCGCTCAGGGGGAGTCCCTGCTCCATGAAATGGCACCTGCCGCAAGAGGATTCGGCGAATCTGCCGCGCAGCAGCGGCCGGGGCCAGTTCCCCTCCTCACCGTGGGCCGCCTCGACAGTCAGGGCCGGGCCCTGACCTTCATGACAGACAACGCACCCGAACTTCTCAACAGGGTGTTTTTTAAGATAATCCCCTGAATGGGTCCTGAACGGCTGGGCCTGCCGGATGAACTGCGGCCTGTCCGCCCCTTCGTGGCAGGTGATGCACCGGTCCGTTATGCCGAGCTGCCGCAGCCACAACTGGCGGATATTCACATCCCGGGACCGGACCCCGGGATTTCCCGTGAGCCTGTACTCAATCTCCCTGAATTCCCTGCCGTAGTGCATCCAGGGCCTGTCATGCTCGGCATACATGGCCCAGATGGTCACCACGAGTAGTACGGGGCATAACACAGCGATGGATACCAGGTGGGCGGGCCTTAATTTCATATGTTAAACCAGGGGGTTACCAGGACATACCTGATATTGAAGGCCAGTCTCAGGAATATCTTTATCGGGACGAAGTACATCAGGAGTATCGAGAGCATTACAATCGTGTATCTGGCCGGGCCGCACTTCCTGTAAAAATCACGGCTCACAAGGCGGGGGATTATCATTCCGAGGCCGAAGTAGAGCGCCAGACCCGTAAGCCCGGTTGCCGGGTCCGGGCTCCAGAGATTGTCTTCCACTTTTTTAACCACGGTCCATGATTCCCACGGCCAGTATAACTGCCAGTCGGGCCCCCTGAGAAAGTATCCTGTCAGGATCAGGAGCAGCCACATGAGAAAGCCTATGTTGAAATTTATCAGGGCGAATTTCCTGAGAGAAAACGCGTACCTGCCGCTTCCACGGGGATTGACGTCCACATACGGAATCATCATGAGGCAGATTATAATGATGGACGGGATCATGACCCCTGCTATCCACGGGTCGAAGTAGACCAGCAGCTCCTGCAGGCCCACAAAATACCACGGGGCCTTTGACGGGTTTTCGGATATCCCCGGATTGGCCACTTCCAGCAAGGGCGCATTGACAAGCAGCGCCCACACAATCAGGATTATCGTCAGCGCGACCGCGGTCAGAAACTCCATCACCACGAGGTCGGGCCACACGAACATGTCTTTTTTCTCCCCTTTTTCCATCCTGTTATCCCTCTTTTTCCCCCTTTGAACATTGAATTTCAAATCCGGAAACTCATAACGGTCTTGATATTCCCCCATCTTTCCTTATCCTCCAGAAATGGACGCCGACCAGCACGGCGGCCGCCAGGGGCAGCACAATGACATGCAGCACGTAGAACCTCAGAAGCGCGTTTGCGCCTATCTCGGTTCCTCCCAGGAGCATGAACCGGATGTCATGGTATCTGTCAACCAGCGCGAACGGGCCCTCGTGCCCTATGAACGGCGTTGCCCTTATCATGTTGGCGCCGACGGTTATCGCCCAGTACGCAAGCTGGTCCCACGGCAGCAGATAGCCGGTGAAACTCAGCAGAAAGGTTACAACCAGGAGGTTGACCCCCACAACCCAGTTGAATTCTCTCGGGGGTTTATACGAGCCGGTAAGGAATACGCGCAGCATATGGAGCATTACGGTGGCTATCATCAGGTGCGCCGCCCACCTGTGGATGTTCCTCAGGATAATCCCGAACGGCACGTCGAACCTCAGGTATTTCATGTCCTGATAGGCGTATTCAATGACGGGCCGGTAATAGAACATAAGGAGTATGCCCGTGATCACCTCCACGATAAACAGGAAAAACGTTATCCCGCCCATGCACCACGTAAAGCGGATCCTGCCAGCGTGGGACGGTATGCGGGCGGGATGAATATGAAGGAATATGTTGGACCGTATCTGAAGTATCCTGTTTCTCCTGGTGTCGGTGTAATCATGGCGGAATACGGACCTCCACACCTGCGAACGCCTTACCCTTTTCCAGAGACTCTTTTTCCTGCTCAATCCGCCTTACACCTCCAGATATGCCCCCTGTTTATCAAAATCCCTGAATCTGTATATCCTGCTTTTATCAACAGTAATCCTGCCGTCGCCTGCAAGGAATATTCCGAACCGGTCGAGCGGCCTCGGCGCAGGCCCCGCAAAGTTCACGCCGTTGCTGTAAAACCGGCTGCCGTGACAGGGGCACTTGAATATCCTCTCCTCCGGGAACCAGTTCGGCGTGCAGCCCAGATGGGTGCACTTCGCGTACATGGCATACAGGCGTCTCCCCTCCCTCACTATCCAGACCGCGTGCTCCTTTTTCCACTGTTCGTACACCCGGATATGTCCATCCTGCAAGTCCGGTCCGCCGGAGAAAAAGTCGCCGGGAACCCCGATTTTAAATGTCGGGGGCTGTTCAAAGAGCACCCGTGGGAATAAGAACCTGAGCGTCCCTGCAAGAAACACCCCCATGGTGATGAAAAAAGAGCCCCACCCGGTGATTTTCAGGAACATGCGCCTGTTTATTCTTTGTTTATCAGCACTTACGTCCATCGGAGCCGCTGTTCCGCCCGCCGCATCATCCCCGCTCTCACCTCTCCCGAGGAAGCGAGAGCGGGGGGTGGGCATGATGCATTACACCTTTGTAATATTAACCGGGACAATCCTGTCCCATTCGGCCAGCTTTGGATCAGCCTTTTCACTGGTCACCATGTTCGGCGTGGACTCTCCCTTCGGGTAAAGGGAGATTACATCAATGACACCCGGGGCGCACACATCCTCCACCCTGGCGACCCCTGTAAAGCTGCCGTTTCCGGAGCTTACGACCACGCGGTCGCCGCTCTTGATGCCCAGTGTCCTGGCATCCCCCGGATTAATGCTGACCGGCTGTTCGGGTATCCGTTCGTAGAGGTTCGGTGTCAGCGGTATGTTCCTGCCGTTGCTGTAGAAGTTGTATCCGGTATTCCAGTTCTCGTTTGCGCGGTGCATGACCATCCAGAGCGGATACCGGCTGCTGAGCTTCTCCCTCAGCGGATGATTGTACGGATCCAGCTTTGCGAGGACCCTGACAGGCGCGAGATGCGCCTTTCCGTCTTTGGTGGCAAAGCGTTTTCCCATCACCGCCTCTGTCTCCGGGGAGTAGAGGCGTGATATGCTCCTGCGGTTCACCCTGGGAAACTGCACGCCCGAGGTGCCTGCCTTTTCAAGGTCGCTCCACGTGATCTCCGAGATGTCGCTGGTAAAAGAGCCCTTTGTCCTTGCCCTGACCTCGTCGTAGATATCCTTTTCATTTTTCCAGTCGAATCCCGGCAGTCCCATTTTCCGGGCCAGCCTTGCAACGATCCACCAGTCGGGCTTTGCCTCCCCCGGCGGGTCCATAAAGCCCTGCTGCAGATGAATCCTCCTGTCCTCACTTGCCTGTATGGTCCCCCATTCACCCCACGTTGCAGCGGGAAAGACCACATCCGCGCGCTGCGTGGTCTCAGTCGGATATATCTCGTTCACGACAAGGAAGAGCCTGTCGTATTTCGGGCGGTATTTCCTCTGGTTGGGGAACTGGACGTAGAGATTGGTGATAAACGCCCAGAGGGCCTTGACTTCCCCCCTGTCGATCTTTTCACATATGCTCCTCATGGAGCTTGCCTTGTCGGGCACCGAGGGGTCGGCCCAGGTTCCCCGCGGGTGTCCTCCCGCCCTGGATGTGCACGCCCCGGGCCTGCCAGCATTGCCGAGGATAATCCCCAGGGCGCTGTAGGCCACCTCATTTTCATACCCGACCACCTGGTGCATGATCCCCTTCTCAAACAGCACCATGGTCCGCCCCTTGTACCTTGCCAGCATCTCTGCCGCGGCCCGTATCTTGCCGGCGGGTATGCCCGTGATTCCGGCCGCGTTTTCAGGCGCGAACCTCCTGTTCAGCACGGTCTTCCTGAGGGTGCTGAAACCGGTCGTGTATCTTTTGACGAAGTACTTGTCGTACATGTCTTTTTTAACGATCTCGTGCATCAGCGAGGCGCCGAGGATCGCATCCGTGCCCGGTCTGATCTGCAGGAAAAGCCCGCCGCTGCGCTCCGCGTCCTCGGCCATCTGGACCCGCCTCGGATCCACGAAGATGAGCTTCATGTCGCCGTTGTTCAGGCCGCCGGAAGTCAATGCCCGGTAGTACCATGACGAGCCCGTGTCCTTCAGGTTCTTGCCCGCAAGGAACAGGAGCTTTGCAGTGTCGAAGTCCTCCACTGTAAAGGAGCGTGTGCCGGAGCCCACGATATCCGCAAGGCCTGCGCTCTCGTCACCCCAGAACAGATAGCCGTTGCCCGCGAGCGTGCTGGACTTAATCCCCTTGAAGAGCCACGTAAGGATGGCGTTGCTGTTCTGGAGATAGCCCCAGTCCCCGTAAACCACGCCCACAGCGTCGGGGCCGTACCTGTCGATGACCCTCTGGAAGTTATCGGCACAAAAGGCTATGGCCTCATCCCACGACACCTCAACCAGGGGGCTTCCCTTGCCGTTTCTGCGGATCATGGGCTTTTTGAGGCGTATCCTGGTGGGGAGTTTATCGGAATACAGGCTCTGCGCATTGAACGCGCCCCTTACGGAGTAGTTTGACTTGCTGGCAATGTCGTTCTGATCCGGCACCACCATGATATTGACGGCCCTGCCCTTTTTCACGGCCTCAATGGTAAATACCGTGTTCGGCCAGTCCCCCCTCATCTTCTCAACAGGATAGAACCTCTCCCTTTCGGGTTTGCGGCCCGTACCCTTGGGCCATATGTATACCTTGTAGCCGCACATTACATGGCAGTAACGGCACGCCGTATCATACGTCTCTGCGTTTTTCGGGGGCAGCTCGACGAACTCCGTGGCCCGGGCTTCAGGAAATTTACCGGCTGCAAAGGCAGGTACGCCGTTGCCCAGGACGCACGCCCCCGCCGCGCCTGCCGCCGAAATCTTCAATAAATCCCTCCGTGAAAATCTTTTGCCGTCAGTCATTTATCTTACCTCCTCTCCGTCCAGCAGATTGTTCCTCAGGCCGTATATCAGTCCGGCAACACCCACGGCATAGATATCCCCTGTTGAGCCGTCGACCTCCAGGCTCACCATCGGCAGGTTCGTGGGGGCGG
>JALSHG010000113.1 GCA_026982355.1 Thermodesulfovibrio sp. | reverse complement strand
AGCTCGGCGCCGAGCTCCGCCCGGAGGCTTTTTATAATAGCGGAATGCACGGCATCGACTTCACTGTCGGTGAGGGTCTTTGCAGCGGACCTGTAACGGATGGAAAACGCAAGGCTCTTTTTATCGTCGGGAATGGGTTTCCCCATGTAGATATCGAATAACTCAACGGATTCAATTATGTCAGCATCGGTTCCCCGGATGATTTTTTCCGCCTGTGCGACTGTTGTATCTTTTGATACTATTATGGCTATATCCCTTTCAACATATGGATACCTGGGCAGGGGAACATAGGTTATCCTCGCCGGCACGGCCTCGCGGATTTTTTCTATATCATGTATCTCCAGTATGATTACATCCCCCTTGATGTCGAATGCCCGGGCCACACCCGGATGCAGGGCGCCGATGGAACCCACCTTGCGGCCGTCAACGGCAATCGGGCATGATTTGCCGGGATGGAGATACGGTTCAACAGGCGATGCGGTGCGTTCAAATGAGTATTTTTTTATTTTCAGCTCCAGAAAGAGATTCTCAACAGCTCCCTTTAAATCATAGAAACCGTCATGTTTATCCTTCCATATGGAAGCCGTCACATCTTTATGATAGACGGCCGCAAGCTGCGTGATCTCATCAGGAAGTTTTCCTCCCGACGGCAGAAAGACGCGCGACACCTCGAAGAAACGGAGCATCTTTTCCCCCCGGTTCAGGTTCATGGTGATGTTGTTCAGCAGTGCGGGTACGAGCGTTGTCCTCATGGCCGATTCTTCTTTTCTCAGGGGGTTTCTGATGCGGATGATATCCCTTCTTCTGTCATCCGGAGGCAGGTTCAGTTTTTCAAGCGCATCCGGATTCAGAAAGCTGAAATTTATGACTTCTGAAAAGCCGGACTTAACCATGGAGTTTTTCAGGATTCTGATAAGCTCCTGTGTCTTATGCTCCGGCGGGGAACTCATCTGCATCGTGGGCAGGGTGGCGGGTATGCGGTCATATCCGTAAAGCCTCGCCACCTCTTCTATGACATCGACGTCCATTTTCATGTCATGTCTGTACGCGGGCGGAACGGCGGCGACGAAGCCCTCCCCTTCCCTCTCCACACCGAATCCGAGGCTGCGCAACGTCTTTTCAACAAAGGCGCCGCTTATATCCACCCCGATGACGGAGCTGATTTTTTCAAGTGAGACACGTATCTTTTCCGGCACAAACGGAGCTGGATACTCGTCGGTCATTCTTGTGACCCGCCCGCCCGCTGTCTGCACAATCAATTGAGCCGCCCGGTCAAGTGCAAGGGTGACCGCCCCGATATCAACTCCTCTTTCAAACCTGTACGACGATTCCGTGGAAAGGTTGAGCGCTCTTGATGTCTTCCGGACCGGGGAGGGATTGAAATAAGCGCTTTCAAGCAGTATGTTGACTGTTGATTCCGAAACCTCTGTGCTGAGCCCCCCCATCACGCCTGCTATTGCAACGGGTTTTTCCGCATCCCATATCAGGAGCGCTTCAGCGGGCAGTTCCCTCTCCTCGTCATCAAGTGTCCGGAATTTCATTACATCTCCCGCCTGCCTGACCACTATCTTCCCCCCTGCAAGCCTGTCGAGATCAAAGGCGTGCATGGGCTGGCCCAGCTCCAGCAGCACATAATTGGTGATGTCCACTATATTGGATGCCGGCCTGATGCCGCAGGATTCAAGCCGTTTTGAGAGCCACCCGGGGGAAGGCCCGGTTTTTACACCTGTTATGATCCTTGAGGAGTATCGCGGACAGAGCCCCGGGTTTTCAACCTCAACAACAGGCCCTTCGCCTTCCTCCATCCCGATACCTGCCTGAATGTCTTTAAAGGGAATTCCCAGGACAGCTGATATTTCACGGGCGATTCCCCTGATGCTTAAACAGTCGGGCCTGTTCGGTGTTACGCCGATATCAAATATCGTATCACCTTCGAACTCTTCGATTTCTTCAACCTCGAGGCCTGCCATCGTCAGGGTATGGGCCAGTTTATCGGGCGGCAGGTTGAAGCCGACAAATTCTTTAAGCCAGTTGTATGATGCCTTCATCAGTTATCCTTACAGTGGGCATTAAAACATTGCCGGTTAAATATCAAGGTCTTGTCAAAATTGTTCAAGAAAACGTTTGTCATTCTCCGGGAAGAGCCTTATGTCATCAATGCCGTATTTCAGCATCGCCACCCGCTCTATGCCGAGTCCGAACGCAAAACCGGTATAACGTTCCGGATCGTATCCGGCCTTTTCATACACCCTTGGGTTGATCATGCCCGCACCCAGAATCTCTATCCATCCGGTTCCGCCGCACACGTGGCAGCCGGCGCCGTTGCACATGACGCAGGAAATATCGATCTCGGCGCTCGGTTCGGTAAAGGGGAAAAAGCTCGGCCTGAACCTGAGAGATGTATCTCTGCCGAAGACCCTGTGGATAAGCAGCTCCAGGACGCCCTTGAGGTCGCTGAAGCGGATATGCCTGTCAACCATGAATCCTTCAAGCTGATGAAACATCGGGATATGGCTGACATCCGCATCGCACCTGTAGACCTTGCCCGGGGCAATGACCCGGAGGGGCGGCGAATTTTTCTCCATGACCCGCACCTGGACAGATGATGTATGGGTTCTCAGGACCACGTCGTCACTGATGAAAAAAGTATCCTGCATGTCCCTGGCGGGATGATCTCTGGGAAAATTCAGCGCCTCGAAGTTATAGTAGTCAAGCTCAACTTCCGGCCCCTCTTCAATCGTGAACCCCAGGGAGACGAATATAGCGCTTATCTCGTCAAGAACGCGGGTTACGGGATGCAGGTGGCCGGCCGGGATAAAACATCCCGGCACTGTCACATCGATCTGCCGGCTCCTGAGGGACCTGTCCAGTTCCGATGCCCTGAATATGTCTTCCTGCTTTCTTAAGAGTGATTCAATGAAGTTTCTGGCTTCATTCAGGATGCGTCCGATGCGGGGCCTGTCCTCCCTGGGAACGGAGCCCAGGGAGTGGAACTTTCCGGTAAGCAGACCTTTTCTTCCGAGGTATTTTGCTTTGATGTCATTGATATCTTTGAGGCTCCCGGCGCGGGCGATCTCATCCTGCGCCAGGTTCTTTATGGATTCAATGTCATTTAACATTCCCTTTTCTGACCATTTCCACGAGGTTATTGAAGGCCTGGGGGTCATTGCATGCGATATCGGCAAGGGCCTTCCTGTTTAACTGCACGTTCATGTTCCTGAGCCTGTTCATAAACTGGCTGTACGTCATCCCCAGTGCCCTGACCGCTGCGTTTATCCTGATTATCCACAGTGACCTGAATTCTCTCTTTTTAGCTCTTCTGTCCCTGTATGCATTTAACAACGCCCTGTCAACCGCCTGGGCCGCAACCTTGTAAAGACGGCTTCTGGCGCTGTAATATCCTTTGGCCATCTTAAGGACTTTTTTCCTTCTCCTCCTGGTCTTGAAACCACCTTTGGCTCTCGGCATTTTATGGTTACCTCCTGAGATTTCTGAAAACAAATCGACTATGAATTATACAGTATATTGAAAAATTTTGGAATAGCACGATTTTTCGACATTTACCTTACAGCGGCATGAAAATACCGTCTGCGGGAGGGGCGTCCGGAGGTTTTCCGCCGGACGCCCCCGCGTGTTCATGCAAGATTAAGGTTAATGCCTGTTTGCCCGGCTGCGGGGAACGGTAATTTCAACATTTGTTGACGAGGCATTGCCGGACACATCCGCGGCGGTTATCGTGATGGTATAGACACGTCCGTCCCCGCAGCCTGAACGCTCGGCGCGGAGCTGCAGGGTGATGATCCCGGCGTCCTGGTCTATGACCGGCTCCGTCCAGTCGGGCGATGTGTCTCCGTCACACCGGCCGTCCACAGGCTCGTTGCTGCTGACCACCGCTGATAATGTGACAGGCAATCCACTGTTGTCGGATGTATACACCCGGATGACTATGTCCACGAGCCTGTGGTCCGGGGGCCAGAGTTCATACGTGTTGGCAACGGCGGAAATCCGGGGCGGCGTGATATCCACAACGGTTACCGCCACATTGTCATAAGCGGTCTCCAGACCGTCTCCCACCATTAATTCCAGCACATATGTCCCGGCCCTGTCAGGCACAAACGACGGGGAGGCGGTATCGGCATAAGACAGGTCTTTATCAGTAATACTACTGCCGTCGGGCACTGCCACAAGGCCCCATG
Organism: Thermodesulfovibrio sp.; assembly: GCA_026982355.1. Classification (GTDB taxonomy): domain Bacteria; phylum Nitrospirota; class Thermodesulfovibrionia; order UBA6902; family UBA6902; genus JAADFS01. Next base: position 3,807 of record JALSHG010000113.1, on the reverse strand, counting down.
TGTAAGTCAGCGGCTCCGGGCCTCCGTCAGGGTCATGGCTTGCGCTTCCGTCAAGCGTGACGGTCCCGCCCAGTGCGACACTGAAGTCTTCTCCTGCATCGGCATTGGGCGGCACATTGGGCAGGGCCGCGGTTATCACCACGTCATCCGTGGATGAGAGGTCTCCGTCGCTTACCGTTAACTCAAGCACATACGCGCCGTCCGCATCAGGGACGAAACTCGCCTTTGCCTGATCCCCGCCGACGATATCATCGTCGGCAAGCCCGCTTTGCAGGGGAACCTCGTTAAAACTCCAGTGGAACACAAGCGGCTCCGGCCATTCGTCGGGGTCATAGCTTGCGCTCCCGTCAAGATACACCGGGCTGCCGGTGAATACGCTCCGGTCAGGGCCTGCATCGGCATTGGGCGCAACATTGGGAATGCTTGCGATGATGAAGACCGTATCCGAGTCCTGCTTCTTTCCGTTGCCGACGGTCAGCTCAAGCACGTATGTCCCGGCGACATCCGTTGTAAATACGGGCTTGGCGCTTGTGACATCCGAAAGGGACGCATCAGTGACGGCGCTTGCTGAAGGAACTTCTGTAAACGTCCACAGGAATGTGATTGTCTCCCCTTCAGGGTCATAGCTTGCGCTTCCGTCAAGCGTGACGGAAGCGCCGGCAATCACGTTCCGGTCGGGCCCCGCGTCTGCAACAGGAGGTATGAATTCAACTGTAAAGGATACCGCTATTGGTTCGGATACATTTCCGGATTTGTCCGTTGCCCTGACGGATACGGTATGACTGCCTTCATCGGAAGGCCCGGCAGGCTCCCATCCGGTTGAATACCGTCCACGGGACGGGTCCGAGAGCGGCAGCAGTTGCCATGAGCCGCTGTCAAGGCTGTATTCAACCCTGTCGACACCTGATGCGCTGTCAGAGACAATTGCGGTTATGTCAACCGCTGAAGAATACCGGCCGCCGGAGACCGGCGAGCTGACGGAGACCGCCGGAGGCGCGCCGTCACGCACTGTAAACGTCGCAATTGCAATTCCTGCGGTTTCCCCCTGATGGGTGTACTGCAGGACAAGTGAATACGTCTTGAGTCCGTAGCCCTGTGTGGAGAACGTAAACCTGCCGCTGTAAGAGCTGTTCACGGCAAGGTCTGTTATGTCTTCGTATGTATCCATTACGGTCTGTGTCTCAGGGTCGATAACGAGAATTCTCAGGCCGAGGCCGGCCGCATCCGTATTCCCGCTGTTCCGGATTATGTAGTCCGCCTCAACAGTATCGCCGACGGAAACAACCGGGGGCGCGGCCTTGATATCGCCCGCAATAACCATCGATGCATTAATGGCGAAAGGCGCGGACCCGATGGAGACAGGGCTGCCGTCAAGGGATATTTCAACAACTGCGTTGTAATCACCGGGCAAATTCAGGCCGGTGTTCCATATTGAATTGAAAGTCGTGGTTGCACCGGGCAGAAGATTTGTTATGGTTTTGTCATCCGTGAAAAGGGTATTGCCGCCCGCATCTGCAATCTTCACTGTCGCCGTCAGTGCAGGAATAACATAATTCCCGCCGTTGTTCTTTACATTGAAACTTATGCCGACATCCTCTTTTGCGCCGTAGCCGGTTCTGTCCGTAACGACTTCCGAAGCTATGTCCATGTCAGGCAATATCTCAAATGGAACAATATTTTCAGATATGACGCCGGGGATATTTTTAAGCGCCGTATGTACCCTGTACGAACCGGAATATGTGTTGCCCGTATTCCATGAAAAACTGTAATCCTGTTCAGCGGCATAAGGAAGATTCGCGCTTATCGTATCCAGTAATGTTACGGCATTGCCGTTTTCATCCTCAATCCATACCTCCATGACAACGTCTCTTTCAAGGCCGCTGTTTATGAGATTTACGTGGATATTCACATCCTCGCTGCTGTTGTAGCGCGTGGAATCAACGGAGGTGGCCATTGACACGCCCTCGTCCTCCACTACGGTTATCTCCCTCGTTGCGTAGTTGTTCGTCTCGGACAATTCAGTAATTCTATCATCTGGGTCTATGACTGCGATTACCGTGTTTACACCTGATTTGCCCGTTGTATCCCATTCAACAGAGACTGATCTCCATGAGCCGGGCGGAATTTCGGGAATATTTTCCGATTTAATAAGCTCCAGGTTTCCCGTGGAATCCCAGATATAGATATCCGCATCAACGTCTTTTGCTTTGACCTTCGACCTGTTCCGGACAATGACGTGTATTGCCGCCTTTTCTCCGTCCAATGGATACAACGGGTAGATAAATATATCATCTTCCGTTGTCTCCGGATCAGGCGTCAGGGATGTATCGAATGTGACAATGATCTCCCCGGAAGGTGAGCTTGTATTGCCTGACCGGTCCACCGCCCGGGCATGGAAGGTGTTGTCGCCCGGATCAAGCCCCGCGCCTTCAAACCTGAACCAGCCCCTGAGATGTACTATATTCAATAAATACCTGTCTATATAGGCAATCCCTCCTGATTTCGTCCAGTAAAGAAGATTCCAGTAGAAATAATTCAGTCTGTACTCGCCATGTTGTATTAATCTCTCCTGCCCCGGGGCATGGGAAGAAGTGACCCATATGGAAGTGCTTCCGTCATCTTCCAGTCTCTTAAACGCAATATTATCCCCGTCAGGAGACCATACAGGATCGGATTCATCACTGGCAAGACTTGTAATCTGTGTCCGGTTCAGAGTTGTAACATCAAATATGAAGATATCGGCGTTACTGTTTCCGTAAGATACAAACGCAAGTTTTCTGCTGTCCGGGGACCAGTCAATGCTGTATCCATCTGTGTCATCATCCGCTAATATTGTATCGCCGCCGGCAACGTCAACAATATAAAGGCTGTTGTTTTCAAAGTATGCGATTTTATCGCCGTCCGGAGACAACCTTGGAGCAGGTCTGTAATAGAGCCCGCTTCGTACCAGCTTCTTGGTGTCTGCAGCCAGGTCTTTAAGCCATATTTCATGCTGTCCGCCGCTCTTGTTGATAAAGGCAAGCCTGTTTCCGCCGGATGACCATGACATGCCCCATTCGTTTACCCCTGCACCACCGGTCAGCGGGGCGCTGTCGCCCGTCACTGCATCATATACGGCGATACGGTAGTCGCCGTTGCCGTCATAAAACGAATAGGCGATCTTTTTTCCGTCGGGAGACCAAAGAGGCCAGTATCCGTACCCTATAGCTGTTTTTTCACCTGTTGAAATATCCATTATCCACACCCTGTTGCTGTAGGAGTATGCAATCATCCTTGCATCAGGCGAAAGCGATGCTCCGGATTCATAATCCAGTTCGAGGCTGTCCGCGATATCACCGGCAAGCGCGGCGGCGCTGCCTGCAGATATACCGTTCCTGAACAGTTCCACGGTGATTCCCGGCTCTGCCCTGCCTGAAATATCGGTCTCGTCGTTATATGAAACTACAGATGTTCCGGGTATGGCCGGGAAGAATATCTCGGGGGCCGGCGGCGCTGCGGTGTCTGACGGGATGCCCTGCGCTTCATTGGAATAGGCGCTTTCGTTTCCATAGGCATCCATTGCCGTAACCACGTAATAGTAAGCGGCGCCGTTTGCAAGCCCGGTATCGGTATATGATTTTTCACTGAGCGGTGATGCATTAAGCATTGCGTACGGCCCGCCGGATACATCGCTCCTGTAAATGTTATATCCCGCGGCAGGACCGCCTGCATATTCCCATGCAGCGCTGAGCGCCTCACCTTCGGGAACCGCGGTTATACCCAGGTTTATTGGCGGCTGAGGCGGCTCTGTATACACTGTCGCCGATG
>JALSHG010000112.1 GCA_026982355.1 Thermodesulfovibrio sp. | reverse complement strand
TTTTATTGTATTTCATCGCTGTTTCTTATGGTTTATATGATATTTTAAAAGGGCCCAGGGGAAAGTCTTGCTTGGTAAAAAAACGGCACTCACAAGCATATATAGCTTTGGTTGGTGAAATAACAGATGCAACGGTGCTTGGAAATGCAGTTAATTACCTGACAACTTCTCAATTGCCTAATGGTAGCTGGAATGACGACCCTTATTCAACAGCCTTAGCCATAAGGGCACTTTATCTTTCAGAAAGCAAACCCCCTCCGCCATTAGAGCCAACCACAGGAACAGTGACAGGCACAGTTGTGGATGCATCCACAAATCAGCCGTTAGAAGGAGTGTCAGTAGTCAGTGGTCAGTTGTCAGCAACTACAACAGCTACTGGAGACTTTACCCTTTCTGATATTCCAGAAGGAAGCCAGACAATAGAGTTCAGTTTAACAGGCTACACAACAGCTACAGTAACGGTGGACATTGTAGCAGGCTCTATAACAGACATTGGAACCATACCACTTTCAACAGACCCGACAACAGGCATAATAAAGGGCATAGTAACCGATGCAGGCACTGGTCAGCCCATTGAAGGAGTGACAATCACCGTAACAGGCTCTTTCAGTGGAAGCACAACAACAGGCACAGAGGGAGGTTTTATCTTTACAAATATCACTCCTGGCAGTGTAACCATAACAGCAGAAAAGGCAGGTTACTATTCAGTCACAGGGACTGGAGAGGTAGTAGCAGGGGGCATACTATTTTTCAACCCAACACTAAGCACAACAACACCAGAGCCAATAACAGGCATCATAAAAGGCACAGTAACCGATGCAGACACTGCTCAGCCTATTGAAGGAGTGACAATTACCGTAACAGGCTCATTTAGTGGCAGCACTATTACAGATACAGATGGAAGCTTTATCATTACAAATGTAACCCCTGGCAGTGTAACCATTACAGCAGAAAAGACAGGCTACTACACAGTTGCAGGCACAGGTGAAATTGTGGCAGGAGGTATATTGTTCTTTAATCCTCAGTTAAGCACACAACCTCCTCCGCCAACAACAGGCAATCTTACAGGAAGGGTCTTTGATAGCTCTACAAACGAGCCAATTCAAGGTGCAACAATCTCCCTTACAGACAAAATATCTACAAGCACAGATACACAAGGGGTCTTCCTTATAGAAGACATAACACCTGACACATATGAGGTAGCTATTACAGCCTCAGGATACATAAGCCAGAGCTATCAAGTGATAATAATAGCAGGTGTTACAACAGACATGCAGACAATCTATCTTACGCCTTCACCAACGAGCACAACCATAACAGGAACAGTCACAGATGCCTCAACTGGCGAACCAATAGCAAATGCAGATGTAGCAGTGATAGGGACAGAGCTATCTACAAAGACAGATTTTGATGGCACATACACCATTTCAGGTATAACCCTTTTAGAATTTACCATAAAGGCATCAGCCACGGGTTATGACAGCCTCACATATAGCATCAGTACAACTGCTTATGGAGAATACACAGTAGACTTTGAGCTGACACCAAGTCAGGTGAGTGACCTGAGAATAACGTCTTTAAGCACAGACAAACAGAGCTATCAGGCTAATGAAAATGTCATCATTACAGCAACAATAGAGAATCAGGCAGACACAGAAGCACAGGGCATTGTAATGGCAGAGATACAGGATGTTGGAGGCAATGTAATAGCCCTTGTATCATCCACAGAGCCTGACATAACCCTTGCCCCTTCAGAGAGCATTCAAGCTGAAATACAATGGAACACAGGACAGTTCTCACCGGCAGAGTATCTCATAACATTAATGGTCACAGACCCTGAAACAGTCAGCCGTCAAAACCCTACAGGCGATGTGCTTGCTGAAAGGGCAGTATCTGTAACCATAACTCCAACACCAGCAATCAGAGGCTCAATAGCCCTGAGTCCACCAGTAACCCAGGCAGACATGCAGATACCTGTAGAAATCACAGCAGCCATAAGAAATACAGGGAATATACCGATAACCACAACCCTCACACTTGAGGCATCCTTAAACGAAACAACAGTTTATTCAGCAGAAGCAGCAATAACAGGACTTCAGGTGAATAACATACAAGAGATTGGTTTTGGAAGCTTCATACCGCAAGAAGGTGGCAACTACCTCATAACCCTTAAACCAGCAGATGAAACAATAACATCAGACATCTCAACAGTCCTCTATGTAGGTCCCCATGCAACCGCCACATTCACAGTAACCCCTGATAAAGCATTCCCTGGAGATGTAAAAATAAAAGGAAACATTCACATAACAGGAATCAAAGCAGCCACAGGCACAACACATGACCCCTTAGTGCCGTTGATAAAGGATGCGATACAGAGAGGGGTCAATTATGAACAACCAGCTGTTATGACATGGCATAATACAAAGAAATGTTATGGTTGTCATGTGCAAAGCCAGGCACTTTATGGGCTCGAAATTTCAAGTGCAAAGGCAACGATTGACTCAAGTGTGACCCAAACTCTATTTAATGCCTTCAAGGGATGGCAGAAACCTAATGGCTCAGTAACATCATCTCCATACATTTACAGCTATGTAAACACGCAGACGCAGCTTGCTCTCTGGGCTTACACCTCATGGCATGATGAAAACGAAGCAACGCCGTATATCCTCAAATCTGCGGACTATCTGCTAAGCAAGCAGTCATCTGATGGTTCATGGACATGCGACCATTGTTCCGGCTGGTGGGGCTCAAGGACTTCTGCAACAGCAATTACTGTAATTGGCATTTCAAAGGCTTATAGTTTAAGCAAAGACACTAAGTATCTTACATCCCTTACAAAGGCTGTTCAATATCTTTTGACACCTAACCTTGTGTCAAACACCAATAATATGCTCATGGCTCATCAGGTTATTGGTCTTGAAGCTGCTTTATCGGTTATTACAGAGCCGACCTTGAGGGAGCAGATCACTAATGTCATCAACACAGCCATTTCTCAGATGAAGACCTCCCAGAGAGCAGATGGAGGGTGGGGTAGATATACCAGCAATGTAAGTGACTCTCTGGTCACAGCGAAGGTACTTTATGCGATGGCAAAGGCTGATGTAAGTAAGGAAGATACAGCGCTGAGAAATGCCACGGTCTTTCTCTTGAACAATCAGGCGCCAGATGGTTCCTGGTATAGCCAGAACGGCATATTAAACACCAGACTCGCCACAACCACCTGGGTAATAATTTCATTACCAATTGCCTTTGAAAGGATTGGTGGAATAGACACAGATATATATCTTACCTTTCCTGATGATGTAGCCCTTAACTCCTCCAACCCTATTCCCACAGATTCAAGTGATGGCAATTACCACTGGAAGTTACTTGGAGTCATGGAGGAAGGCAAAGATATAGCCCTTGATTTAATCCTTAATTCCCTCCTGCCTGGCGAGACAAGAAAGGTTGCTGCATCTGCAGAGTTAACCTTCACAAACACATATACAGGAGAGACCATAACCATTCCCATAGAGATACCAACTGTTACAGGCATATCTCCTGTATCAATAGATGTGACCACAGATAAAGAAGAATACACAGCAAATGAAGATGTAGACATAACAACCACCATAACCAACATCAGCCCTCAGGCGATGGACATGACGGCACGGATTACCATAGAAGACACAGAAGGCGACATTGTAGCTGAAGTGGCGGAATTCCAGGTAGACAACCTTAGCCCATTCTCAACCCAGACCTTCACATTCACATGGAACACAGGCACAACCCTTTCAGGAGATTACCTTGTCAGAGCAGAGCTATATGAAGACGGGATATTCCTTACAGAGGATACAGCCAATTTCACAATACTTCCAGAAAAGACAGTAACTTCAAAAGTCACCACAGACAAAACACAATATAACCCAAACCAGACAGTTACCATCACCTCCACCATCCAGAGCACAAGCCCGAATTACATCTTTGAAAACTTGGTAGCAGAGGTATCAGTAGTCAGTAGTCAGGGAGAAACCCTTTATACCGAGACAAACACCATACCAATCCTTACCCCAAACCAACTGACAGAAACCAAAACCTACTGGAATACATCCCAAAACCCCAAAGGCACATATACAGTAAATCTTGAGGTTCTTGAAGGCACGACAACCCTCAGCACATCCCAAACAACCTTTGAAATCCCCGGCACATCTCAGACAGGTGAAGGCATAACAGGCACAATCACAGCCTCACCGGACCCGGGTTATCAGAGAAAACAAGAGACCATCACTTACACAATCACAAACAACGGCAATGAAGACATTGACAACCTCACTGCAAAGGTTCTCATAGTTGACCCGGATACACAGGAGACAAAGACAGAATTCAGCAGTCAGTATCCATTAAACAAAGAAGAGACGATTACAGAGATACGCACCATATCAACCTTAAACCTTTCACCTAAAATCTATTTAGCTATTCTTCAGGCATCCACATCCTCAATGCCAGAACCCAGGACCTTAGCAAGCACAACCTTTGAAGTAAAACCGGGCATAGAAGTAACAAAGACAATCCCTGATGTCACCAATCTCCTTGTATGGGTGAATGAGAAATGTGAAGGAGGCAGGAGGCAAGAGGCAAAAGACAGGAGACAGGAGAAACACTATAGAGACAGTGAACAGAAAAAATGCACTGATGAAAAACGCCTCAGGCTTGACCTGCTAAAAGACATACTCACAGAGGCATCCACAAGCTACCACATAGTCTATGACAAAAAAGACTTTCAGAGAGAATTGAGAAACCCCTACTACACCGACTTCCTGATTATCGGTAATCATCATCCCTTGGAAGACCATTACTACAAAGAACTCAGAGAACAGATATATTCAGGCAAAGGGCTTATATCAATACTCCGGGTAAAACATGGGGAACATCATAGAGAGGATTATGACCCGCTATTTGGCATTAGATTTAAGGGATACCTATCAGGAGATGAACATGAAATTGAACTACTTGACAGCCCGATCTCAGAGGCAGGGACACTTGAAGCCAAAGGAAAAGCAATAAAAGTAGAGGCAAAAGAAGACACCATAATAGCAGGATGGACAAGTAAGACAGAGCATAGAAGACAGGATACAGGATACAAAGATGAAGAAGCAAAATATCCTGCAATAATCCTCAATGAATATGGTAATGGCAGAACAATCTTCTATGCCTTTGATTTAGGGAAATCCATTACAGAACAGAACCTTAAGCAACTCTCGGAACTCATAAAGAACTCCATCACATATATACACAAGCCCATAGACACAAATACCCTTTACCCCTATCAAATGATTCCAGTAGAGATAAAACTCAGAAGCCTTGGAGCAGCCTTTGACCTAAGAATAACAGAGACATACCCTGTAGAACTCAAACTCCTTGACCCCACCACAGGCCAATGGATAACACAAAACCCATGGCAGACAGAGCTGCACTTAGAGCCAGATGAAACAAAGAGCATTCTTTACTATGCCCTCACACCTGACAAAACAGGCACATACACACTTCAGACAGAAGTAGAATATCTTGAAGAAGGGGATTACAAATTCTACCAGAGCCTCAATTTAGATATAATCATTGACAGAGATATAGCCACAATAACAAATAACATCCTTGATACCCTGAAGAACCTTTCAGTATCAGACAGAGACAGACAAAAACTGGACAATGCCATAAGATACATACAGAACACCCAAGACAGAGAACCGGCCACAAAAGAGGACACAGACAAAAACATACATGACATACTGAAAGCCATAGACTCCCTTGTCTCCATAACAAGCGCGGATATAGCAGAAGCACGGCTGCTGGTGGACGGCCTCCTCAGGATATGGGAGGAAAGGTCTTATTATGGTGTTGCCGGAACGCGATAGCGCCGCACGGCTATCCTGCGTGCAGGCGCGGGTCATGCAGCAGTATGACGCCGTGTATCCTGATCTCGCAATCCGGGAAATACCCGCCGATGCCGTCACGGACGGATGATTCAATGACGGCCCGGAGCTTCCTTGTGTCCGTCAGATCGTGCAGCGCCTTCCCCGGCGCGGGGGCAAATCCCACGACTCTCAGCCTCTTGTCTTTGATAAGGCCTTCAATTTCAAGGTAACCGCTCGTTCTTCCCCTGCCCAGGTCCCCCCAGAAGCGGAGGTAAGGCCTGACGGTGACCCGCGATGCGGGTGGTGATATGATTCCGTCCTCAAGCAGAGAGACAAATTCATCCATGGTTATCAGGATGTCCCCTTCGGCGACCCGCTCGACGTACACCCGTTCGTCGATCCCGTATATCTCGGCATTCAGCGGGGAGAGCACGGGCCTCATGAGAGGGAAAAATATCACGTCGTCGATATTGTCCTGCTCTGTAAAGAGCATGGCCATACGTTCAATCCCCGGGCCTATGCCCGTGGTGGGCGGCATGCCGTATTCCATCACCTCGATAAAGTCATAATCAAGCGGGTGAATCTCCTCGGCCGCAAGCATCAGCGACTGCTGTTTGCTTTTCCAGGTTTCCAGCAGCCTCACCGGGTCGTTCTGCTCGGACCAGTTGTCCCCGCACTCCATACCGCCTATGAAGATTTCAAAACGCTCGGCATAATCGGGATTGTCGTCCATGGGCTTTGCAAGGGGTGAGATATCCATGGGATGCCCGTAGACAAGGGTGGGGCTTATGAGGGTGGCCTCCACCTTCTCCTCAAACGCCTTTACAAGGCACAGCCCGGCGCTCGCCTGCGGCTCGTTGATGCCCATGGCGGACAGGCGCGCGTTGGCCTCATCAACAGATGTGCATTTGCTGAAATCCACTCCCGTGACCTCCCGCACCGCGTCAACCATTGAGATCCTCTTCCACGGCCTGCCGAAGTCCACTTCCCGGCCGTTGACCCTGAACACCGTCCTGCCGAACACGTTCTGCGCAACATAGCGGAAGAGGTCTTCGACCAGGTCCATGTTGTATTCGTAGTTTTCATAAGCGGTCATTGTCTCGATCATGGAAAACTCGGGGTGGTGGCTCCTGTCGATTCCCTCGTTGCGGAAGTACTTGCCGATCGTGTAAACCCTGTCAAATCCCGCGGCGATAAGCCTCTTGAGGTATAACTCGTGAGATATGGCTAGGTAGACATCGCAGCCGAGGGCGTTTACGTGCGTGGTGAAGGGCTTTGCCGTGCCCCCTCCGTACAGGGGCTGCAGCACCGGCGTATGGAACTCCAGGAAACCCCTCTCATTGAAGAATGTCCTGATGGCAAAGAGCATGCGGGATATGTTCTCAAAGGCCTCTCTTTTATGCGGCTGCATGGTGGTGTCCAGGTAGCGCCGCCTCAGCACGGCCTCCCTGTCCTTGAGCCCCGACCTCTTTTCGGGCAGGGGGCGTATGGACTTTGTAATCAGCCGGATGGTATCGGGCCGGACGGAGATCTCCCCGCGCTCGGTCCTGGTCACCCTGCCGGCTGCCTCGACAAAATCGCCGACCTCTATTAATTTCAGGTGTGCATACCCTATGTTTCCGCGCGACTGATCCGTATCCTGAAGGATGTCCCTGCGTATATACAACTGTATGCGGCCTGACTGGTCCTGTATGTGGCCGAAGGTGAGAGCCCCGTGTTTTCTCCATGACATCAGCCTGCCGGCGACCGTGACGGTCTTTCCTTCAAGGGCGTCGTAATTATCTGTTATGGTTTTTGCATAGTGTGTGCGCGAACACTTCGAGGGGTATGGGTTGAAACCCATCTCCACCAGTTTTTCGGCCTTGGCAATGCGAATCTTTCTGAACTCTGTGAGCGGCTTGTCAGACACGGTTATCCTCCGAACAGCAGCGTTGATGTATAAACAGACACCAATTATATCACAATTCAACAAAAAACCTTAATTTCCAAAGGCTCCCCTTGTGCAACTCTTCTTAAACCGTTTCTTACGGATTCAGGGTGACAAATAAGGACTTTTGCAAGAGCCTCAGAGAAATAAAAGTGATTCCGCAGTATCAGCGTCGGGGCCGACAGGGGCATGATAAAAGCGAGGCGGCTCTCCTGTCCAGCAGGAAAACAAGCCTCCCCTGCTCCGGCCTGACCATTGCAGCCGGCAGCGGGCTGCTTTTCTCCGTAATGACATCCCTTGCCGCAGCAGCCTTGTTGTCCCCGGCGGCGAGGATCATGACATTTTCCGCGTTGTTGATCACCGGGAATGTGAGGGTTATCCTCTCGTTCTCAGCAGGACCTGACGGCGAAACCGCCGCCGCCAGCCGCGAGGTTTCTTCAAGGGCGGGAGCGCCTGGGAAAAGAGACGCGGTGTGGCCGTCCGCGCCCAGGCCGAGCAGGATAAGGTCAAAGCGAGGCATCCTCCCGGCCGGCGGATGCGGCAGGCCAAAAAAGGATACCAGTTCCTCTTCATACCTCCGGGCCGCCTCACGGGGCGTATCCACTGCCGTCGGGACCGGATGAATATTCTCCCGCGGAATCGCGGTATGCCGCAGCAATGTCCGCTCTATCATGCCGTAATTGCTGGCCTCATGTTCAAACGGCACAAACCGTTCATCAACAATGAAGATATGGGTCTTATCCCACGGGAGGTCTTTGATGCCGGAGAGTTTCCCGTAGAGGCCCACGGGTGTCTTTCCCCCTGACAGCGCCGCGGTAAAACGGCCTCTGTCTCCCGCCGCCCTTGCGGCGATCGCGGCCCATTCACGGGCGGCATGACCGGCCATGAGGCCCCCATCTCCAAAAATCAGGATTTCCTTCACCATGTGCGCCACCGCCGGCCCTCACTGTACATCAGGTCATTTGCCGCTGCAGGCCCCCATGTGCCGGCGCTGTAATTCGGAAACTCCTTTACCGGGGTATTTTCCCACTGTTGAATAATGGGGTCCACCACCGACCACATGGCCTCAATGCCGTCCTGGCGGGCGAAAAGCGTATGATCCCCCTTCATGCAGTCAAGCAGCAGCCGCTCGTACGCAAGTGGGAAATGGACGTTGTCGTGAATATCCCTCTCATAGTTGAAGACCATGTTGACCGGGAACAACTGGTTGCCGACCCCCGGATGCTTTACGCCGATATGCAGGGTTATCTCTTCAGCGGGCTGAACCCCGAGCACGAGGATGTTGCGGTCCCTGAGTTCACACGTTGTGCCGAACAGCCTCAGCGGCGGCTGCCTGAAGTGGATGCTGATCTCCGTGATACGCTTTTTGAGACGCTTCCCCGTCCTCAGGTAAAATGGTATCCCTGCCCAGCGCCAGTTGTCTATATAGAACTTGCCGGCAAAAAACGTCGGGGTGGTTGACCCGGGCGAGGTGTCTTTTTCTTCGCGGTAGGCAGGTACGGCATGCCCGTTTATACGTCCCGGACCGTACTGCCCGGCAACCGTAAACTTCCTGATGTAGTCCTCGTCCATTGAACGTATGGTGCGGTAGACCTTTACCTTTTCGTCGCGGATGTAATCCGCTTCAAAGCCCGTGGGCGGCTCCATGGCCACAAGCGCAAGGAGCTGCATCATGTGATTCTGCACAATGTCCCTGACAACACCCGCCTCTTCATAAAACCTGCCCCTGTTCTCGACACCGAGGGTTTCGGCCACGGTAATCTGCACATGGTCGATATAGCGGCGGTTCCACAGGGGTTCGAATATGCTGTTGGCAAAACGGAAAAACAGGATGTTCTGCACGGTCTCTTTTCCCAGGTAATGGTCTATCCGGTATATCTGGCTTTCGTCAAAGGCCTGTGAAACCAGCCTGTTAAGCTCAGCCGCGGACGCCCTGTCCCTGCCGAACGGCTTCTCTATAATCAGCCTCTCGTCAGCCGCCGTCCTGCAGAAACCGCAGTACGGCAGTCTTTTCACGATCGCGGGCAGGAAGTGCGGGGGGACGGCCATGTAATAGATAATCTGTTTCGGCGGTTTCCCCGCAGGCCCGGCAAGCTCTTCCAGCCTGGCGGACAGCCTTCGGTAGCTGTTTTCATCCTCGAAGCCCCCGGAGACATAGAAAAGGTTCCTGCTGAACCTATCCCAGCACCCGGACTGAACAGGGTCCGTGCTGAATTCCTCAAGGGCCTTTTTGACCAGCGCACGGTACTCCTCATCGGACCTTCCGGATGATGCAAAGCCGATAATCGCAAAGTCATCCGGAAGGTTCTGATCATGACACAGGTGAAAGAGCGTGGGCAGCAGTTTTCTCCTGCTGAGGTCTCCGGAGCCGCCGAAGATCACCATGATGAACGGTTCTATATCAACCCTCTCCGGAAAGATTCTGCATGTCTGCGACTCCCCGGAAACTTGCGCATTAATATCCGGCATACCACCCTCCCATTTCGGTCTGCAGTTGAAGGTTTCCCTTACAGCGGCATAAAAATGCCGCCCGCGGGCAGGGGAGTCAGGCGGACTCCCCTGCCGGCTTATGCAACATTAAGGTTTCTTTAACACCCCGTGCCCACCGAATTCATTGCGAAGCGCCGCAATGACCTTTGCGCCGAAAGATTCCTGCCGCCGTGAATGAAATCTCTCAAGCAGCGACAATGTAATGGCAGGGGCGGGTATATCATTCTCAACAGCCTCCGCAACCGTCCAGCGCCCCTCACCGGAGTCTTCAACATAGCCCCGGACCGAATCAAGCCCCGGCTCCCTGCTGAAGGCGTTCTCTGCAAGTTCCAGCAGCCACGAACGTATCACGCTGCCGTGATTCCACAGCCTCGCGATTTTATGCAGGTCGAGATTGAACTCTCTCTTCGCGTTCATGATATCGAATCCCTCGGCATATCCCTGCAGCATTGCATATTCAATGCCGTTGTGGACCATCTTCACAAAGTGCCCCGCGCCGTGCGGTCCCACATGCGCATATCCGTTTTCAGGGGCCAGGGCCGCAAAGAGGGGCTCGGCTCTATCGAAGACATCCCTGTCTCCGCCGACCATCAGGCAGTAGCCTGCCTCCAGCCCCCATATGCCGCCGCTGGTGCCTGCATCAAGGAAAGAGATATTGCGTTTTTTCAGTTCCCCCGCCCTGCGCATGGAGTCCTTGTAAAAGGAGTTGCCCCCGTCGATGAGCATGTCTCCTTCATCCATCATCCCTGCAAGCTGCATGAGGGTGTCCTCGGTGGGCCGCCCGGCGGGCACCATGAGCCAGACAATGCGCGGTTTTTCCAGTCCGTTCACCAGTTCCCCGAGCGACCCTGCACCTTCCGCCCCCTTTTCCTCCGCCTTTTTCACTGTTTCAGGCGTCCGGTCATACGCAACAATTGCATGGCCGCCGTTCAGCAGGCGCTGAACCATATTCATACCCATCTTACCCAGACCTACGAAACCCGTCTTCATTATATTTTCTCCTGTATAATTGTTTTCCCGAGAGCCTCTTGCAAAAGTATGAAAATGCCTGTATATGTCATTTCGACCGGAGGGAGAAATCTTTCGGCAGCGGTGAGTTGCAAAGACCTCTCTCTCCGTTCGAGGTGACAGTGAGACGACTTTTGCAACCGCCTCCCGATTATAAAAATTTTACGGCAGACTCCTCTGCGCGTTTATGCCACATTAAGGTATACCGAGATTATATCCCATAAGAGGGTCATTTGCAAAAGCGCCCGGATCTTTTCATGAGACCGCATTCCTTCCCCTCTCAACAGGCCTTGATGTCCCCGCGGCTCACAATAGACCTCCATGCGATGAAATTCCGCACATCTGAGCGTTTCTCCGTCTGTTGCCCGGAGGTCTTTTTATAACACCTCCGGGTCTGTTAAAATTATTTATGCCCGGGTCACTTTACATCCACATCCCTTTCTGCGTGAAAAGGTGCATTTACTGCGATTTCGTATCCGGCGTGTATGATCCTGCAAAGGCGGATGCGTGCATAAAAGCGCTGCGGAAAGAGCTTGCCGGAATACCGGACGGCACCGCACTGTCAACCCTTTACATCGGCGGCGGAACACCCACGGTGCTTCCGGCCCGCCTGCTTGCTGAGCTGCTCGGGCACATCTTCAGCCGCTTCAGGTTCACAGAGGATTATGAGGCCACTGTCGAGGCGAATCCGGGCACACTGGACACGGAGAAGGCCGTCCTGCTCCGGTCATCGGGCATAAACAGGATCAGCATAGGAGTTCAGTCCTTCAACAGGGCCGAGCTTGAGTTTCTGGGCAGGATACATTCCCCGGGAGAGGCTGAACAGGCGGTGCGCATCGCGCGGGATGCGGGGTTCGACAATACAGGCATGGACCTGATATACGGGATTCCGGGCCAGGATATGGACGGTTGGAAGAAAACCCTCCGGAAGGCGGTGAGCCTGATGCCCGAGCATATCTCCGCATACGAGCTGAGCGTGGAGAAGGGGACCGTGCTTTATGAACAGTTGAATGCCGGCGCCCCCCGGGCGGAAAACGGTTTCAGGCTCCCGGAGGAGGCAACCGTTGTTGAGATGTATGAATACACGATCGACTATTTAAAGTCCGAGGGATTCGTCCACTATGAGATATCCAACTTTGCCGTGCCCGGCTGCCTGTGCAGGCACAACCTGAATTACTGGGACAGGGGGGAGTATTACGGCGCCGGCCCGGGGGCGCACTCGTTTTTAAACGGAAAAAGATACTGCAACACACCCGTCCTCGATGAATATATCAGGGCCGTGGCGGAAGAGGGGCGTCCTGCCTGTAATGCAGAAGACGTAAGCGGCGACAGGGCCCTGTCCGAGGCCGTGTTTCTCGGATTAAGGAAAACCGAGGGCCTGTGCCTGGAGTCTTTTGCGAAGCTCTACGGGCAGAACATCCTCAGCCGCTACAGTAAGGAGATAAGCACGCTGGAGGCTGCCGGACTGGTGGAGACGGTGAGCGCGGCATGCTCGTATGAAACCAGCCTGAGGCTTACGCGGAAAGGGCTTCTCCTTTCAAATGAGGTCTTTGAGAAATTTATCTGAATAAGTTAAGCTTAATGTTGCATGAGCATGCGGTGTTTTCATGCCGCTGCAAGGTTAATTGTTGAATATGTCCCGCTTGCAGGAATCGGCGGGGAGAGGAGCGCACCTTAATGTTATGAGTGTTCCGCCGGAAAAACAATGATCGGAAATTTTGAACCGAAATGGATTGCGTGGGAGATAACGAGAAGGTGCAATCTCGCCTGCGTTCACTGCCGCTCGTCCTCCGGCACGGAGGCCGGGGAGCACCCTGATTTCTCCACGGAAGAGGCATACAGGATTATTGACGACATCTCAAGTTATGCCATGCCCGTGGTCGTCCTCTCCGGCGGCGAACCCCTGCTGAGGGGGGATGTCTTTGATATAGCCCGGTACGGTACCGACAGGGGTTTGAGGATGTGCCTTGCCACAAACGGCACCCTCGTCACCGCTGAGATATGCGGGAAAATCAAGGAGGCCGGCATCAGGATGGTGTCCCTCAGCCTTGACGGCGCCTCCGGGAGGGTGCATGACGATTTCCGGAAGCAGGAAGGCGCATTCACGGGCACGATAAACGCGGCAGGGCTTTTCAGGAAGCACGGCATAGAGTTCCTTGTCAACTCATCCTTTACCAGGCGCAACCAGGAGGATATCGCCGCCGTGTACCGGCTGGCAAAGGACCTGGGGGCCGCGGCGTGGTATATGTTCATGATCGTTCCCACGGGCCGGGGCATGGATATCATGGAAGAGCTCATCCCGAAAGAGGACTACGAGGAGATACTCGAGTGGCATTACCAAATGGAGAAAAACGAGGACACAATGCTTGTAAGGCCCACCTGTGCACCCCATTATTACAGGATCGTGCTGCAGAAACAGAAGGAGGAGGGGAAAAAGTTCGAGCGCAGGAGTCTCAAGTTTTCAACCGGCGGCTCCAAGGGCTGCATCGCCGGACAGATGATAGCGCTTATCGACGTTGACGGCAATGTCCTGCCGTGCAGCTATTTCCCGAAAGCGGCAGGCAATATCAGGGTGAAATCCTTCAGGGATATCTGGGAGGACTCGGACCTGTTCAGGGAACTGAGGGACTTCAGGAAATACAGGGGCAGGTGCGGCTCCTGCGAATACACACACGTATGCGGCGGCTGCCGGGCAAGGGCATACGCCATGTGCGGCGACTATCTTGATGAAGACCCTTTCTGCGGGCATGTTCCCAGGAGATTGAACAGACAAGACAGGTGAGCCTGCGGGGGAACTTCCCGCCGGACTCCCCTGCCCGCAGGCGGCATTTTCATGCCGCTGTAAGGTAACGTGTTACACGCAACGCAGACAACGGAGGTTTTATGAACGATATTTTTCTGAAAGCCTGCCGCGGGGAAGCGGTTCCGTACACGCCTGTATGGATCATGCGCCAGGCGGGAAGGTATCTGGAGCAGTATCAGGCCGTGCGCAGGAAAGTCGATTTCCTGGCGCTCTGCAAGACACCGGAGCTTGCCGCCGAGGTGACGATACAACCGGTGGATATTCTCGGGGTTGACGCGGCCATTCTATTTTCGGACATACTGATACCTGTAGAGGCCATGGGGATGGAGCTTGAGTTTATCGACGGCAGGGGGCCTGTATTGTCTCCTCCGGTACGTGATGAGGATTCCCTGAACAGGCTTTCCGTTGCCGACCCCGGGGAGAAAACGGGCTTTGTAATGCAGACAATCCGGATTTTGCGGAAAGAGCTTGAAGGCAGGGTGCCGCTCATCGGTTTCTCAGGCGCTCCGTTTACGACGGCAACCTACATGATAGAGGGCGGGACATCAAAGAATTTCCTGAATACGAAAAAAATGATATTCCGCTCTCCCGGACTGTACGCCGCGTTGATGGAAAAGGTAACCCGCACCCTTACCGCATACTTAAAGGCACAGATAGAGGCCGGCGCCCAGGCGGTGCAGCTCTTTGATACATGGGGCGGCATATTTTCACCGGCGGATTTCAGGGAATACGCGCTGCCTTATGTTACCGGGATTATCGGCGAACTCAGGGACTGGCTCGAATCCCGGAACTCCGGGCACGTGCCCGTCATATATTATGTCGGCGAGACCGGGGGCCTGCTGGAGGAGATCAGGTCATGCGGGGCGGATGTGTATGGAATCGACTGGAGGATAAACCTGGACGACGCCGTGAAAAGGCTCGGCGGAGATGCTGTGGTGCAGGGCAATCTTGACCCTGCGGCCCTGTTTCTGCCAAGGCACGGGATAGAGGAGCGCGTAAAGGATATCCTTGGCAGGGCGTCTTCGGCCCGCGGCCACATCTTTAATCTCGGCCACGGTGTTCTTCCCGAAACCCCGCCTGAAAATGTTGTGGCGCTGGTGGAGACGGTACACCATCTGAGCGGGAAATAATTTGCCTTACAGTCATAAAACACCCTCCGCGGGCAGAAATACACTTTTCATCAGGGACCCCCTCTGTCCGTCACCTGCAGCGGAGAGAGAGGTCTTACCACTCATCGATATCAAAAGATTTCTCCCTTCGGCCGAAATGACATATGCGGGCACTTTCATGCTTTTGCAAGAGGCTCTATGAACAAAAAAGGCTGTCCCTTGATTCCGGGACAGCCTTTCTCTCACCTGCACCGACGAAAGATTCTTTTATTATATCAACGGCACGATCAGCAGGGCCACGATGTTGATGACCTTGATCATCGGGTTGATGGCCGGGCCTGCCGTGTCCTTGTACGGATCGCCGACCGTGTCGCCGGTAACCGCGGCCTTGTGGGTCTCTGAGCCCTTGCCGCCGTATACACCGTCTTCAATGTATTTCTTGGCGTTATCCCATGCCCCGCCGCCGCTGGTCATGGCTATGGCCTGGAACAGCCCTGTAACGATACTCCCGATGAGAACACCGCCGAGCGCCTCCCTGCCGATGAATACGCCTACGAGGATCGGCACCACCACGGGGATAAGCGCAGGTACCATCATCTGCCTTATCGCGGACTTGGTGACAATGTCAACGCATTTGCCGTACTCGGGCTTTGCCGTGCCTTCCATGATGCCCTTTATCTCGCGGAACTGCCTCCTGACCTCTTCAACGACGCCGCCTGCCGCCTTTCCGACCGCCTCCATGAGAAGCGCGCCGAAATAGTATGGAAGCAGACCGCCGATAAACAGGCCCGCCAGCACCTTCGGGTTCGAGAGATCAAATGCTATTGTTTCCGTAAACGACCTCGAATACTCCGCAAAGAGCACGAGCGCTGCAAGCGCTGCGGAGCCGATGGCGTAGCCCTTTGTGACAGCCTTTGTGGTATTGCCGACCGCATCAAGCGGGTCCGTTATGTTGCGGATCTCTTCGGGAAGCTCGGCCATCTCCGCGATGCCGCCCGCGTTGTCGGTGATGGGCCCGTAGGAGTCAATCGCAACAACGATACCGGTCATGGAGAGCATGGAAACCGCTGAAAGGGCGATTGCAAAAAGACCGCCGCCCATGTTGCCGCTGAAGCCGCCGCCCAGTCCGTATGCGGAGAGAATGGCGGCCACTATGACGATAACGGGCATGCCCGTCGATTTCATGCTGACTGCAAGGCCTGCAATGACGTTTGTGCCGTGGCCCGTCTGGCTCGCCGCGGCAATGTGCCTGACGGGGGAGTACTTTGTCGCCGTAAAGTACTCGGTGATCATAACGATCAGCCCGGTAAGGGCGAGGCCTATTGCTGCTATCAGAAAGACGCTGCCGGCTGTAAAGACTGATGCGTCATCGCCGGAAAGCCCGCTTATGAATGCCGCGGCCACAAAGTAGAAGGCTACAGCGGCCAGGCCGCCCGCAACCGCAAGCCCCTTGTACAGGGCGCCCATGATATACTCGTTCTTTCCGAGTTTTACGAAGAACGTGCCTATAATAGAAGCTATAATGGAGACACCGCCCAGGAGCAACGGGAACTCCACCCATGCGCTTTCAGCGCCGAAGACCGTTTTCGCAAGCAGCATCGCCGCAACCAGCGTAACGGTATAGGTCTCATAAAGGTCTGCGGCCATTCCGGCGCAGTCACCCACGTTGTCGCCTACGTTGTCGGCGATAACGGCAGGGTTCCTCGGGTCGTCCTCGGGTATGCCTGCCTCAACCTTGCCCACGATGTCGGCGCCGACGTCGGCCGCCTTTGTGTAGATGCCGCCTGCAATACGGGCGAACACGCTCATGAGGGAACAGCCGAAGCCAAGGCCGACCAGCGCATGGAAGGCCTCCTCACCGGCGTATGTCTTTGCAATATAATAGTAGCCGGCGATACCGAGCAGTCCGAGACCGACCACCATTATGCCCGTCACGGAACCGCCCTTGAAGGCCACGGAAAGCGCCTCCTGTATACCCTTATGCGCGGCCTGCGCGGTGCGCACGTTTGCGCGCACGGTCACCATCATGCCGATGTATCCTGTAAGCGCAGAGCCTATTACGCCGATTATAAAGCCAACGGCCGTCCACTTGCCGAGGAAGAAAAGCAGTATGATCAGTACCACGGCCACTATCGCGACCGTCCTGTACTCGCGGTTGAGGAATGCCTCCGCGCCTTCCTTGACGGCATTCGAGATGTCCTGCATCCGCTGGCTCCCGGCATCCTGTTTTGAGACCCAGGCTGCGGTGATCAGGGCATACAATACGCCCGCAACACCGCAGAGTAATGCAAATAAGATGATATTACTCATACTTCTACCCCCTTCTTTCTACTGGATTTAAATGTTTTCGAGATTCAAAATCTGTTGGTTATTCACTGCCTGTTTCCTTGCCCGGCCCTGATGACTGCCCTGTCCCGGGCGTGGTTGAAACAGCAGCCGCCTGCTGCGCCTCTCTCCCTGAATATTTCATGAAGCACATCGCCGCTCCCCTGTAGAACATATGGGCAAGCTTGGAGAACGGCAGATAGATGAAAAGGGACAGCACAAACACAAGATGTATGAAATAAATGGGATAAGCTATGGCGGCGGCTCCCGCTATCCTTGTCAGTTGCGCGAGAAACCCCGAGAGGGCGACAGTGGCGATGATACACAGGAGGAGCCAGTCGAAATAGCTTCCCAGCCCTAATTTTTCCTGGTGTTTGAACCTGTTGGTGATCATCATGGTAACACCGACAAGGAGGGCTATGGCGCCTGCATTTCCGAAGAGTTTCACGAGTGTGCCGCGGCCGAAGGAGAACGGCGACTCTATGTGCAGGATATCGATGTAAAGGGCGCCTATCAGTGTGGCGATTCCCAGTGCGACAAAGCTGTAAAAGACGAGGAGATGCGATGCGTATCTGTCGGCGTTTATACCGCAGCTCTTGAACTTCTTATGGGCAAGCACCTCTTTCGCCGTCTCTATAACGCTGCCCTTCAGGTCGCCTGTCCTGACGCCGTTGGCCCGCTTCATATCAACCCAGAACTTTTTGACCCCCAGCACGCCCACCGCGATCCCGAATATCAGCGCGGGCGTGAATATCAACTGGATTGGCAGAACCGGCAGGAATTTTGTAAACACCACCTCTCCCCCGGGAATTCCGAAATTGCCGAAAGCTGCGATAACCACCGCCAACAGGATGGCCGGCGCTATAAACAGGAGGGCCATGAATTTTTTGTCATTCACCAAATCCACGAGGAAGTCCGGGGCGGAATACTCCCTGATGCTCTGTTTTCTTATGGCGCCCAGCACCTCTCCCGGCTTTGCGCCCCTCGGGCAGTAAGCCGTGCAGTCATTGCACTGGTGGCAGAGCCAGACGTCGGGATTGCCCTGGAACTTTTCCTTCAGTCCCCACTGGGCCCAGACCATCTCCTTTCTGGGAAAAGGATTTTCTTCAGGAGTGACGTTACAGACCACTGTGCAGGTGGCGCACTGGTAGCACTTCTTCAGGGATTCGCCCCCTGCGGCGATAACTCCCTTTACGAAATCCAGATCGGGTTTTACTAATGTTGCATCGACCATTTATTCCTCCATAAGTCTTTTCGACCAGAGATTTTTTGTGAGTGTCGGGTTTTTCGCTTTCACTGCACCTTATCAGCGCTGACACTTCATTTCAAGCGCTTAAAACTCTTTAAACGGATTCGGTTCCATCTCGCCCAGCTCGTCCGCAAACTCATCCAGTATCCCCGGCAGCAGGTCGTATTCCTGTATGGAAAGCTGTACCAGTTTCACCCTCTCGGGCTCGAGCATAAGCCTTCCGAGCGTCTCCTGCAACTTGCCGAGTCTCTCGCTGGCAAGCTCACTGCCCCGTACGAAATGGCACTGGTAGTTTTCGCCGAACTTGCATCCCAGCAGGATCATACCGTCGATCCCCCGGGACAGGGCATCGGCGATCCACGCGAGGTTGAGGTTGCCGAGGCATCTGACCGGGACAAACCTGTACGCGGGGTTCATCCTGGAGCGGTCCAGCGCAAGCGAATCCAGCGCCGGATAAGCATCGTTTTCACACGCAAGCCCGATGAGCCTCAGGCCCTCTTCCGGCACATCCAGGGCCTTGAACATCGATGATATCATGTTGATGCTGAAGTCCTTGAAGTTGATGACCCTTTCAGGGCAGGAGCCGAGACATGTGCCGCATCTGCGGCAGCGGGTCATCTTGTGAAACGGCGTGCCTTTTTCATCCTCCTCGATCGCGCCGAACGGGCACTCCTCCGTACATCTCTTGCACGAGGTGCACTTCTGGAGATTGACCTCGGGGTAGGTCTGGTCCCACGCCCTCGGATGCACTGCATAGCCGTTCGCCGTGGCCTCGATACACTGTATGGCCTTAAGGCTTGCGCCCATTGCGTCCTCTATGCTGCCGAGCATGTGCATGGGCTGTCTTATGCTGCCCGCTGCATAAATCCCGGTTCTGCGTGTCTCATACTGAAAGCATATGTAGTTCGAATCCGGATAACCGTATGCCTCTGTAAGCTGCGGAAGCTCGGGGCCCTGCCTGTATTCGAGATGAAGGATATTGGGCACCTTGTGAGGCTCAAGCGGGGCGTTGGGGTCCGGCTTGCCGCCCGAGGCCGCGAGTTCCTCGTCGAACTTCTTTTTCCACTCCCCAAGCACGTCGGAGTCAATCGTTGTGTTGGGAACCATGCCTGTGGCAAGCACAACCAGGTCGGCCTCCAGCTTTATGCTCTCTCCAAGGAATGTATCCTTCAGCGTGATCTCCACATTGCCGTTGGCACCCTCCGTGACATCGACGACCTCGCCCTTTGTGAGCATGATCCCGGGGTCGTCCTGCATCTTCTTGTAAAACAGCTCATACTGGCCGGGGGTTCTCATGTCCTTGTATAAAATGTAGGCGATTGCATCCGGGGCGCTTTCCCTTACGTAGGATGCCTGCTTTAACGACGTGAGACAGCATACGGAGGAACAGTAAGGAAGGTGCCCGGGGTCCCTTGAACCGGCGCACTGGATAAATGCCACCCTCTTTGCCTTCCTGCCGTCGGATGGTCTCGTGATACCGCCTTCCGCGGCCATCTCCTCCATCTGTATGTTCGTTATAACGTTCTCGCACTTCCCGTAGCCGAGGTGCTCCAGTTTGGAGGCGTCATACGGCCTCCAGCCGGCAGCCAGTATAACGGAGCCTGCCTTGACCTGCTCCGTGCCGCCCGCGGTCTTTATGGAGACGTCGTACATGCCCGGCACTCCGGAAATCTTTTCTATCTCCGAGGAAGTGAAGACCTTTATATTGGAATGGGCCCTGACCCTGTCAATGGTATCATTGACCGTGGGTTTCTCCGGTGACTCAAACGGATAGCTCCGGGGCAACTGCCTGTGCATCTTTTTCGCCCAGCCTCCGAGCTCTTCCTGTTTTTCAACAAGTATGACGTTGTAGCCGGCATCGGCGGCGCCGAGCGCGGAGGTCATGCCTGATATGCCGCCGCCGACAACCAGTACCGACTTGTCCATTTCTTCAAGCAGGAACGGCTCGGGGAGTTCGCTGTTTTTTGCCTTTGTGATACCTATCCTCATATAGTCTTCAGCCAGCGCCTGTGTATCCTCGGTCTTGGGCTCCTGCGTCCATGCGACAAATTCCCTTATATTCGACCGTTCAACAACATTGCCGGGAAAGCTGAACTCCCTGTACTTCACCCTCGGCGAGCACGCGGCAATGACTATAGTGTTCACAACCTCTGCGCTTATGTCGTTCTTTATCAGGTCGAGCCCCCCGGGACTGCACAGCGCATCGTGCGATTTGCACACCGGTATCTGATGTTCCTTTACAGCCACTTCCTCGAGTTTTTCTATTTCAACTGCATTTGCGATGTCGCAGCCTTTGCAAATATAAACTCCGATCTTCTTTTCCATTAGGCTTTCCTCCCCACTGTCTGAATAGCTTTAAGAGCAGCCCCTGTAGCTCCCTGGACGGATTTCGAAACATCTACGGGGTCCTTGGCGCAGCCGACTGCGTATATCCCCTTCCGGGTGCTGTCCGCAACCACAAAACCGTTTTCGTTTATCTTTACTTCCGGGGGAAGCTTCATCTCGGAAACCGTCGGCTGCATGCCCGTGGCAAGAACACAGAGATCCACGGAAACCTTTATTTTCTTCCCGGCAAGGATGTCTTCAGCCTCGACGATGACGTCGCCTGTTGCGGGGTCTTCATAGACCTTTGCCACCTTGCCCTTTATCAGGGAGATATTTTCATCCTCCCGCACCTTGTTCAGGAATCTCTCGTACGAGGTTCCGGGTGTCCGGATATCTATGTAGAACATGTATGCCTTTGAGTCAGGATACTGCTCCCTGACATATGTCGCCTGCTTCAGTGATGCAAGGCAGCACACCGCGGAGCAGAAGGCAAGGTGGTTCTCATCCCTTGATCCCGCGCACTGGACAAAGGCAACCCTTTTGGCCTCCTTTCCGTCCGACGGCCTTACTATCCTGCCGCCGGTCGGACCGTTCTGCGAGGCGAGCCTTTCCATCATCACATTGGAGATTATGTTTTTGCTCGTGCCGAAGCCCAGATTGTCCATTTTCGAGGCATCGTACGGCTTCCAGCCCGTTGCCAGAACAATGGCGCCGGTCTTGACGACAAAGCTCTCGGGTTTCATGGTGAAATCGATCGCATCGTATTTGCACGCCTCCTTGCATTTGGCGCACGCCTCTTTTTTGCATACCGAGCCGTCTATTACATACTGGAAGGGGAATACCTGCTGGTGATAGATATAGGCGGCCTTTCTCTTGTCAAGGCCTCCGTTGAAGTCATTGGGGGTTTCCACGGGACAGACCTCCGTGCAGGCGTTGCATCCGGTGCACTTGTCATTAATATACCGCGCCCCCGCCTTTACCGTTACCTCGTAGTCGCCGGGTTGCCCGGTGATCTTTTCCACTTCCGCAAGGGTATGGAAGGTGATGCGGTCACTGAACTTTATCCTCCTGTAGTTTATTTCCAGACCGCATGCAGGGGGGCAGAGCTTGGGGAAATATTTATTCATCCTTGCGACCCTGCCTCCGAGAAAAGGCTCTTTTTCTATCAGCACGACATTGTAGCCGGCTTCCGCCGCCTCCACGGCAGTGGTCAGTCCGCTTATACCGCCGCCTACAACCAAAATGTTTGTTTCCTGTTCTGACATGCTATGCCTCCATTTATGACAGAGTTACTTAAGTTATCAAGCGGGTGTGGCCCTATAGTCTACTACAACCGGCTCGGCTTTTGACAGTGTTTTATATTGGGATTAAAAGGATTTATCTGCCGCCCTTAATAACTTAAATAACTCTCCGGGCGCCGCGGGTGCGCCCGGAGAATTTATACCGTCTCCCCGGATTAATCAGGGAATACGTTCTTGTGCGGCCTCTTGCTCATTGTGAATTCGCCGGTTTCCATGTTGTATGTGGAGCACGTGAAGACCTTCCAGTTCTCATCATCTATATAGTCGTGGTCGCCCCTGTAGTAGTAGCCCGGATACCTGGTCTCCTCCCTGAAGAGGATATGACGGGCGTGTGCCTCGAGAGAGAGAATCCTGTGGTAGTTTTCCCAGCACCTCATGAGCTCGTGCAGGTTGCTTGCTCCCATCTTCGCGGAATCCTCCTTGAGCATAGCGAGCTGTTTCAGACCCTCTTCCAGCATGGTCTTTGATGTCATGTACCATGTGGAGATTCCACCGAAATACTCGTCCGCGATCTTCTGCAGCCTTGCCTGCAGCAGGCTCGGCTTGATGTAATTCGGATTCACTTCGGGATCGGTGGAGTAGGTTTTGTGTTTCTCGTAAACTTCATACGGCAGGTACAGCTCGGCCGCCATCTCGTCGGCGGTCTTCCTCGGTGTCGGCACATAGTCGGGATGATCCAGTATAAAGGCTATTGCAGCCTTTCCGGCGATCCTTCCCTCTGCGTGCGAACCTGAAGAGAACTTGTGCCCTGATGCGCCGCAGATGTCACCGGCCATGAAGAGTCCTGGAACCGTCGACATCCTGTTGTAACCCCAGTGCCAGTCCTCGGGTGTGCCCGGAATATCGCCGGGGCCGCTGCACCAGAATCCCGCGCAGCCTGCATGCGAGCCGAGGATATAAGGCTCTGTGGGCATGATCTCCGACGGCACCTTGTCGGGCTCCACGTTCCTGGCCGCCCAGAGGCCCGCCTGTCCGATGCACATATCGAGGAAGTCCTCCCATGCCTCGGCCTCAAGATGCTTGACCTTCTTCTTGCCTTCCTTTTCACCGAGTTTCTCGATGAAAGACTTGTTGATGGCATCCATGGCCTCGTGTGTCCTCATGATGATGGGCCCTTTACCGGCCTTCATGTCCTGCATCATCAGGTGGTTTCTGATGGCAGTGCCCATCTTGTCCACGTATGCGCCGTATTTCTTCTTTGCATCGGCAACATATTCCTCGTTTGCACAGTAGTCCTCGCCAATGCTGTTGGTTGCCTTTGCCTTGAAGAACAGGAACCATGCGCCGACAGGCCCGTATCCGTCCTTGAACCTTGCGGGAACGAAACGGTTCTCCATGAGCGTCAGCTCCGCGCCTGCCTGCATGCCGAGCGCATAACCTGAGCCGGAGTTCCATACAGGGTACCACGCCCTGCCCTGGCCTTCCTTGGTTGATCTCGGCCTGAAGACGTTAACAGCGCCGCCGGCGGCGAGCACCATTGCCTTGGCCTTGAATATGTACATCTTGTGTTCCCTGACGCTGAAACCGACCGCCGCGGCCACCCTCTTGGGATCATTGGCGTCTTTAAAGAGCCTCACAATGAAAACCCTTTCAAAGTGGTTCTGGTCAACGCCGGTGGCCTTCCTGTTTTCCTCAAGCGCCTTTTTTGCGGCCTCTGCCACTATCGCCTTGTAGGACTCGCCGTTGATCATTATCTGCCATTTACCGGAGCGCACGGGAGTTCCGCCGTCAGCCAGCTTCGCCTTGCCTGCGTCCTTTGCCTGGAAGCCGTCGAGAGAGAAACCGTCGTCGCCTTTTTTCCAGATCGGCAGGCCCCATTCTTCAAACATGTGCACGCTGTTGTCGACGTGCCTGCCGAGGTCGAATACAAGGTCGTCCCTTGTGATACCCATAAGGTCGCCCCTTACGTACCTCACATAATCTTCGACTTTATTTTCACCGATGTACGTGTTGATAGCCGACAGGCCCATTGCCACCGCGCCGCTTCTGTCTGTCGCAGCCTTATCAACCATTGTGATCTTCAGGCCTTTCGGAGCCGCCCACCGGACCGCTTCATAAGCAGCTCCGCAGCATGCCATGCCGCCGCCGATGAGAAGCAGATCAGTGTCGACCTCAACGATTTCCGGCTTTGCACAGTATGAAAAAGTACATGTTTCTTTTTCCATCGTCATCCCTCCTTTTTATTCTTTCCTGGCTTCGTAGTTAAAGAATCCAGGTTCTTTTATCTTTGACATATCCGCTTCCGGCTTGCCGGCATATGGTTCAATGGAAGCTTCAGGGGTCGTCCTGATGGGGAACTTGAACCTCTTCAGCACTCCGTTTCTGAACTTGATCGTCCACATTATCGAGTCGGTTCCCCTGAGAGGGATAACACTGGCTCCCAGCGGACAGAAGTCCTGGTATCCCCTGACCTCGATTGCCTGCTGCGGGCAGATCTTTACGCAGTTGTAGCACTCCCAGCACTGCTCGGGCTCCTGATTGTAGGCCTTCATCAGGTCCCTGTCCAGGGTCATAAGGTCATTGGGACAGATATACTGGCATGCAGTCTTGTCCTGTGCCTTACAACCGTCACACTTTTCAGCGATTACAAAACTTGGCATTTTACATCCTCCTTTCCAAAATATGTCCTTTTGGGGTTTTCAAGGCTTAAACTTAAGCCGTATTTCCTGAGCAATCTGCTTCTTCATCTATCGTGAAACGGGCAACCTGTCTGCTTTACACCCCCTTCCCGCTTATGGAATGCAGTCCCGGAGAAACAGGATTGCACATTAATTGCCTTCGGCATACTTGTGCATCTTGATTTCCACTTTTTCGGTCAGACCCTCATAGTATTCCCTGAGTATCTTGAGCACCTCGGGCCTGCTGAACTTATCCGACACCTCTTCACCCTCTGAAAGCATTTTTCTGAGCTTTGTGCCGCTCAGGATAAGCCTGTCTTCCTTTCCGTGCGGGCAGGTTTTCATGGACGCCATTCCGTCACACTTGTGGCACCAGAATGTCCAGTCGATTTTCAGCGGCTGGGTCTCGAGAGAGCCCTTCGGAATTTCATCAAAGATATGATGGGCGTCAAACGGACCGTAGTAGTCGCCGACGCCTGCATGGTCTCGCCCGACAATCAGGTGGCTGCAGCCGTAATTCTGCCTGAAAACCGCATGCAGCAGCGCCTCTCTCGGACCCGCATATCTCATGTCAAGCGGATAACCGCCGACCATAATGGAATCCTTGACGAAATAGTTCTCGATAAGGGCGTCAATGGCTCTCTGCCTTACATCCGCGGGGATGTCGCCCGGTTTCAGTTTTCCAAGAAGCATGTGAATGAAAACGCCGTCACAGACTTCCGCGGCTATTTTCGCGAGAAACTCGTGCGAGCGGTGCATGGGATTACGCGTCTGGAAGGCCGCCACGGTGGACCAGCCTTTTTCCTCAAAGCGCTTGCGGGTTTCCGCCGGTGTCATGTATATGCCCTTGTATTCCGCGGGAAACGTCCCCTCGCTCAGCACCTTTACAGGTCCTGCAAGGTTAATCTCTTCCTGCTCCATGACCTTCAGGACGCCCGGATGCTCGGTATCGGTTGTCTTGAAGACCTGTTTGCACTCATACTCCTTATCAATCGTGTATTTTTCCCGGACGGTCATGATACCCATTATCTCGCCGCTCTCTTCATCAACAAGGGCCACTTCCTCGCCGTCCTTGATGCTGTCCGCATTGCCCTTTGTCGTTGAAAGGGTTATCGGGATGGGCCAGAACGTGCCGTCCGCCATCTTGAATTCATCGCATACGCCTTTCCAGTCGTCGTGCCCCATAAAACCCTCAAGGGGAGTGAATCCCCCTATGCCGAGCATTATAAGGTCGCCTGTCTCCCTTGAAGACATCCTGACCTCAGTGAGTGTTTTCGCCTTTTCCTTTGCTTCCGCGAGTTCCTCTCCCGTCAGCAGAAGGGGCTTGAGCTTTTTTTCTTTCCCATGGGGGTTAACCAGTGCCATTTTTTCCTCCTTAATTTAACGCGTGTTATGCGTTATGACTGTTGAGAATCAAGTATTGAACAGATGTTGTTGAATATGTCATCAATACTTCCCACGCCTTTTACGGTCCTGAGAATGTTTTTCTTGGCGTAATAATCGATAAGCGGCGCTGTTGACCTTTCATACACATCAAGCCTGTTCTTTATGGTCTCCTCTTTGTCGTCATCCCTCTGGTAAAGCTCTCCGCCGCACTTGTCGCATACGCCTTCTTTCCGGGGTGGGCTGAAATGTATATTGTACATCTGCTGGCAGCCCCGGCACGTGCGCCTCCCAGTGAGTCTCTTCATGAGGTCGTCCTTGTCGACATCCACAACAAGGGCGACATCAAGGGGCGCGTTCATGTCCGCAAGCACCTGGTCAAGGGTCTCGGCCTGCGCGGTGTTCCTCGGGAACCCGTCCAGGATATACCCCTTCTTGCAGTCGTCCTGCGCAAGCCTCTCCTTCACGAGCCCGATAACAACGGAATCCGGAACAAGCTCGCCTTTGTCCATGTAGGATTTTGCTTCTTTTCCAAGGGGGGTGCCGTCCGCCACGGCCTTTCTGAGGATATCTCCGGTGGAAATCTGTGGAATGCCGTACTTCTCAATAAGTTTTTTCGCCTGCGTCCCTTTTCCGGCTCCGGGCGCTCCTAACAGTACAAGTCTCATAAAAGTCTCCTTTTCACATGGTTTGGGGATAGAGTTCCCCCTCTCAACTCAACGATAAACGTACCCGTCAATTGTCCAGATGGATTAGAGGTATTTAACCGTTACTGCAAAAAAACAACAGTTTATGTAAAAAACAGCAAGAAGAAGGTCTTAATAAGGTGATATGATATAATGAGTTTCTAACGGAGTCAATATAAAAATTTAAATTAGTATATAATTTTTGCTTATCAATGCAATTAGCATCGCAAAAATCCAATTAATTCAATATGTTGGATGCTCGGGGGAGGAGCGGCGCGGCGGCGGGAATAACGTTTTTGCAGAAACCGGCAAAATAATGCACCGGCAGGCGTCATCAACCGTGCTGGTGCATTATTTTGGTGAGCCTGCCCGTTTATGCGACATTAAAGCAAGGTCAACATTCCATTGCAGTCTGCTGGGCCTCCATGTAATCAAGTATTTTCTCCGGGTTGCATGAGATGCACATGTCTATCCCCTGGATTATCTGCATGTCCTCACACAACATATAGGCCCTCTTCAGCTCGTAGTCCTTGACTCTGTTTATCACGAGTTTCTTCGGCCGGAGATATGCCTTGCCGCAGCTCATGCACAGCCAGATGAAATTGTCCTTGGCCTTTTCCAGGCAACTGCCGCAGACATAGACGAATATGCCGGGCGCTACTTCCACATGCGTTGTCGTGTATACATCCTTGCAT
Source organism: Thermodesulfovibrio sp. (assembly GCA_026982355.1). Lineage (GTDB taxonomy): Bacteria > Nitrospirota > Thermodesulfovibrionia > UBA6902 > UBA6902 > JAADFS01. Next base: position 12,157 of record JALSHG010000112.1, on the reverse strand, counting down.
ATATTGCACTTACCGATGGAGTCATTCATTCATTTCCCCCTTTCATGGTTTGAAGTTTTCAGTTTTATCGAACCCTCCATGATTAATTATCGGAAAACACAGCAGTCAACTTAACTTTACAACGGCATAAAAAACACCGTCCGCCGGCAAGCTGCCCCGCCCGTTGAGTCCTACAAAGTGCCCCGTGTCCGTATCTGAAAACAGAAACCCCACCCGCACAAGATAAGCCGAGATTCATTTTTTGCTTGACAAAGACAAAATTTGGGAATATAATACCAAATATGGAGAGTGTAAAACAGGCAATAGTCTCGACACTGGTGAGGTTGCTGAGACCGCTCATGCAGGTACTGCTGAAAAACAATATACCTTACGGCACGTTTGCCGATATCGCCAGGTGGGTTTACGTGGATGTCGCCTCAAGGGAGTTCAGGGTGCCCGGCAGGAAACAGACTATATCCCGTATCGCCACAATCACCGGGCTTACCCGCAAGGAGGTCAGGAGGCTCAGGGAGATGGATCCAGTGGATGACCTCGGTGCCGCCGAGCGCTACAACCGGGCGGTACGGGTGATAAGCGGATGGCTGAAAGACCCCGGGTTCACCAACGAAAAAGGGGAGCCCCGCATCCTGCCGTTTGAGGGCGGGGAAGAGAGCTTTTCAGCCCTTGTCAAGGCATACAGCGGTGATGTGCCCCCGAGGGCTATTCTGGACGAGATGTGCAGGGCCGGTATCGTCGAAATGGATGACAGGCAGGTGAGGCTTTTGAAGAGGGGTTATATAGTCACGAAAGGAGAAGTGGAGAAGTTCGGCGTCATGGGCAGGGATGTGAGCGAATTCATCTCCACGATACATCATAACATTACAAGCGAGCCGTCTGATGCATTTTTTCAGAGAAAGGTCTCATATGACAACATCCCCCTCGAGTTATACAACGAGGTCAGGAGCCGCATCTCGGCTATGGCGGCGGAGTTTGTCGAGTCCATGGACAGGCTCATTTCGAAGTACGACCGGGATGCAAATCCGTCCATCGATGGCATGGGGCGGAAGAGATTGGGGATAGGAGTCTTTTATTTCGAGGAATGACAAACGATAACGGAGGGTTTGTAGCATGTCAATATCAAGATTGAAGGGTTTGACGACTGTTGTATTTCTGCTGGCGGCGGTGCTCCTGGGCTCGTGCAGTGGTGACGGTGGATCGGACTTTGCCGGAGGCGGGATCAGCGGAACCGGGCTCTACAATGGTGTCATAACGTCGTTCGGCAGTGTTTTTGTCAACGGGATTGAGTTCAATACCGCCAACGCTGCAATAACCGCCGATGACGCCGCTGTTACAGAGGACAACCTCGATGTGGGGATGAAGGTCCGTGTGAAGGCGGACGGGACCACCGCCCTGAGCATAGACTTTGATCCGGAGGTGATCGGCCCGGTGCAGGGCATAGATACGGTGAATGACCGTATTGTCGTGATGGGGCAGACCGTGTTTATTGAAGGCACTACCATACTGAAAGGCTTCGGCGGCATATTGGATCTCGCCGGGGGAGACAGCGTGGTCGTGAGCGGATTTTTTGACGCCGTCGGAAATATAAGGGCTGTGTACATAGAGCTGAAGCCTGCCGCTTCGGGTGAGAAGGTGAAGGGTGTGGTATCAGCTCTTGATTCCGCCATGCGCAGGTTTGAGATAAACGGATTGTCAGTCGACTACAGTGGCGTAACCTCCCCCCGGGTTCGGAACGGTGATTTCGTGGAAGTCAAGGGCTCCTTCTCCGCAGATGTGCTTGTTGCCTCGCATGTCAGCGTTGAGGCACCTCTTGAAACTGCAGCTCCGGGCAATGAGATGGCGGTGGAGGGGATTGTGACCTCCTTCTCATCTGCACATGACTTTAAGGTCAACGGCCTGCGGGTCTATACTGACGGCAGCACGGCATATGAGAACGGCCTGCGGGGAGATGTGGCACTGGATGTGCTCCTTGAAATAAAGGGTACGGTTAATGACAGCGGAGTGCTCGTGGCAGAGAAGGTCGAGTTCCTCTCCCGCAGGGAGACAGAGGTCGGTATAGAAGGGACCGTCGAGAGTGTGGATATCCAGAAATCAACAGTTACGGTGTTTGGTATCGGTGTCACTGTCAACAGCAGCACCATTTTCAATGACGAATCAGGCCAGCAGTTGAGGTCTTTTTCTCTCGGTGACATCAGAACCGGCGATCTGATAGAGATCGGAGGTTTTGTCGACGGAGACAGGGTTGTGGCAGTCAAAGTCGAACGAATGGATTCCTCAGAGGCGGAATATTCGCTCAGCGGGCCGGTGGATGCAGGCTCGGAGACAGCAACATCCTTCTCCATACTCGGCGTGCGGATCGACGTCAGCGGGCCGGCAGTCACCTTCGAGGATGACAACAGCAATGCCATCACGGCAGCCGAATTCTTTGCCGCGATAGACGACGTCAAGGATCCCGGCGATATCGTCGAGGTGGAAGGACTCTATCAGGGCGGGGTCTTCATTGCCGAGGAGGTGGAGATAGAAAAAATCAACTGACTTTGCAGGTTACTGCAAAGAATCTCTGAAGCAAAAGGAGGACAAAAGCATGAAACACTTAACGGCAACAAGGTTCAGGGTGGGTGTTCTGGCAGTATTTCTGCTGGCATTCGCAGGGTTCCTTTACTCGTGCGGCGGCAGTGAGACCGCCACGACCGCAGGCAGTACAGCTCCTGCAGCCGGGGTCTACATCACTGATGACGTCACTGATGCTTATGGTCAGGTGATCGTGACCATCTACAAGGTGGAGTTCGTGAAAGCTGCGGACAAATCAGCGGTGACAGCGTTTGAGTCCGCGAAAGGCCTCACTTATGACCTGAGCGAGCTCAGCGGCGTGCTCGAGAAGCTCGGCACACTGCCTGAGGGCACCTACAGCGGCGTCCGTATCACGGTTGGAGAGGAATTGATACTCGTCGACAAGAGCGGTGTGCAGATCAGCCCGAATCCCACCTTCAGCGAGAATGCATGGACAACGTGCAGCAGCGGCACATGCGTCATTGATATCCCGGGCGCAGCCAATGTGGCGGGAACAGAGCGGGTGGTCCTCGATTTCGATCTCAAGCAGTTCGTGTACGACCCCGGCACGAACACCGTGAAGGCAAAGGTGGTGCTTGATGCCGACGGTTCCGAGTACAAGAGCTATCAGGAGATCAAGGAAGACGATTATGAGCTCAAGGGGATCATCCGGTCCATCGCCACCGGAGAGTTCGAACTGACCGTGTTGAAGGCGGATTTCATTCCCGGCAGCAATGTCGTTACTGTATCGGCCGGAGACAGTGTCCGGTTCACCTGTGATGACGATGACGAGAGGGCGGCATGCGGCATATCCGGCATTGCTGACTTGCAGGTCGGCATGAAGGTCGAGGTGGACGGAACGTGGAACGGCAGCGTGTTCCTGGCCACCAAGGTTGAGGTGGACGGCGACGACGATATAGCCGCAGCGGTCTGTGATGTGCCCGACAGGAGCGTGACACAGTTCACAGGCCTGACAGTGCAGCCTGAACTGGAGGCCACGGCATACACAATCGACTCCAACACCTATTCCATCACGGTCTCGGGCGTGACGATTCTTATTACACGGGAGACAAGGATTGAAAATGAAACAGGCGGCACAGACCGGATCATATGTGCAGACCAGATCCCGGCCTCATCAGGCAGTGTGGAGGTCGAGTACTACAAGGCCCTGGACGCTTCAGACAATCCGGTGTATATATCTTACAAGATCGAGTTTGAGGATGAGTAGACGGTTCTTCATATGCCGGCCTACGGGAGATGCCGGCATTTAGAACACTTTGAGGGGCCGGCCGGCAACGGTTAAGGAGGGCCTTGCCGGCCGGCCCGCCCATAGCTTCCTGCACGGAACAACTTTTCCTGCAAAAGCAGGAAAAAACAACACCAGGTTGACTTTTCAGGGCAAAAAATGCCATTCTTGAGATGGAAAAAAATCAGCGCTTTTACAGAGAGAGTTTGAGGGTTTTTGTCAGAATCAGGGCCGCAAAGACTTTTAGCTTTGCGGCCCTGATTTGTGCGGCCGGAACCGCAAGAATCAACCAGGCGAGGGAAACTATGGCAAGACGTTCCACCATGTACAGGAGCAACAAGCGGAAAAAGGAGCTGTTGCGGCAGAAAAAACAGGAAGAAAAGAGGCTCAGGCGACAGGGCAACATCAAAGCCTCCTCCCGAGACACTGAAGGCCCGGATAAGGGGGATGCGGAGGCTGGATCCTCCGGGGCGGCAACCGGCAATCAACCGTAGCTGTGCATAAACGGGCAGAGGGACCTGGCGCTGTTTTATGCAACTGTTACGGCAACCGGCCGGGGGCAAGAGAGAAAATATGTTTGAGAATTATTCAGCAGGAGATTATATTGAGGCATGGTGTACGAAGTGCAGGCTGGAACTGGGCCATACGATTGTCGCCATGGTTGACAATGCCCCCAGGAGGGTCAAATGCAATACCTGTAACTCGGAGCACAACTTTCGTATAAAATCATCCGGGAAAAAACGCATACCTTCCACCGGAAAGACAAAACCCCGCAACAGAGGATACGGAGAACTCATATCCCGGTTATCAGACAGTGACCTCTCCCGTGCAAGAAAGTACAGCATAGAGGGAAACTTCGAAAAGGACGAAATCATATACCATCCTTCGTTCGGAGTCGGCATAGTCTCTTCCGTCATTCAGGCCGACAAGGTGGAAGCCCTCTTCCGGGACGGCCCCCGGCTGCTCGCGCAGAACAGACAATCCCCTGCCGTGCAGAAACCATAGCGAATCTCCTCTTCTCTTTGTCTTTGCAGACCTTACAGTGGCGTAAAAACACCGCCCCGCTGGCAAGGGAGTCCCGAGGTTTCACGGCGGACCTCCCCTGCCCGGATGCAACGTCAGGGTATATTCCAAACCGCGGGCACGACCTGTTAAAATATTCGGATGTCTATTGACGAGCTTGTTATTGAAGGCGCTAAACAGAACAACCTGCAGAATATCAGCCTCAGACTCCCGCACAACCGGTTTATCGCCGTCACCGGCGTATCGGGCTCTGGCAAGTCGTCCCTGGCCTTTGATACAATCTTTGCCGAAGGCCAGTGGAGGTTCATCGAATCCCTTTCCACCTATGCAAGGCTCTTTCTTGAAAAACTCGACCGTCCTGATGTTGAGGCGATCCGCAACATAAGACCGGCCATCGCCATTGAACAGCGCAACACGGTCAAGAGTTCCCGTTCCACAGTGGGCACGGCAACCGAGATATATGACTACATCCGGCTGCTTTATGCAAAGATTGCAGAGCCCCACTGCCCGCAATGCCGCAGTCCGTTAAAGGCGTGGACGCCGTCTTCCGCGGTCAGGGAGCTGGTCGCAAACCATTCGGGAAGAAGAGCGCTGGTGATATTCTTCACGAACAGCACGCCTGAGGAACTGCAGAAAAAGGGCTTTCACCGGTTCAGGGAAAATACGGAAAACCGCGATGATTACCGGTATGAAGTGATCCTCGACAGGCTCATTATAAAGGATGAGGCGCGGCTGTCCGACTCTGTTGAGACGGCGTGGGAGCACGGGGGCAAAAGCGTAAAGGTGGAGATAATCGGGGACTCGCCGCAAGACGTCACGGTCCTCCGCTTTCAAGGGGAATTGAAATGTCCCCGGTGCAATACGGAAACGGCAAAGCCGCAGCCCCTGCTGTTTTCCTTCAACCATCCCCTTGGCGCATGTCCTGAATGCAAGGGGTTCGGCAATACGCTGGAATACTCGGAAGACTGCATCATACCGGACAAGGAACTGTCTCTTGAGGAAGGCGCGGTGGAGCCGTGGACCAAGCCTGCATACAGGTGGTGGTACAGGCAGTTTGCCGAGGCTGCAAAGGCGCACGGAATCAGCCTCAAGACGCCGTATAAGAAACTGCCTGAAAAGGCAAAGAGGCTGATATTCAGGGGCGCTCCGGATTTTTACGGCCTGGATGATTTCTTCGGGGAGCTCGAAGGCAAGCGGTATAAACTGCATGTAAGGGTCTTTCTCAGCAGGTACCGCAAGGCCGTGACCTGTAAAAAATGCGGGGGGGACAGGCTCAGGCCCGCGGCCCTGGCATTTACACTCGGGGGTCTCAATATAGCGGAGCTTGCCGGGATGCCCATTGCCCGGCTGAGCGGTTTTTTTGCGGATATCGACCTGTCGGGCCACGAACAGGAGGTGTCCTCCGAGATACTCAGGCAGATCAACCTCAAGCTCGGTTTCCTGATGCGGGTGGGCATAGGGTACCTGACGCTGGGCAGGGAGATGAAGACCCTCTCGGGCGGCGAGGCGCAGAGGATAAATCTTGCAAATCAGCTTGCATCGAAACTGACGGGGACACTGTATGTCCTTGATGAACCGACCGTCGGTCTTCACCCCGGTGATGTGAGCCGGATTGCGGAGATACTGAGGGAGCTTGCCGGGGCCGGCAACACCGTTGTCGCCGTGGAACACGACAGAACCGTCATCAACGCCGCCGACTGGATCGTGGAGCTCGGCCCCGGGGGCGGCAGGAAGGGCGGCAGGGTGCTTTATAACGGCGCAAGAGAGGATTTTCTGAAATCCGGCACCCTGACTGCTGAATACCTGAGTGACCATGAATTAATACCGGTACCTGCATACAGGAGGAAAGGCAGCGGCAAGGTGCTTTCCGTCAGGGGCGCTTCCGGAAACAATCTCAAGGGGATAGACGTCCACATCCCGCTGCGGACACTTACATGCATCACCGGTGTCTCGGGTTCGGGCAAGAGCACCATTGTCAATGACACCATTTACAGGGCACTGGCCCGTCACTTCAGGACGGAGTTTGCAACGCCCCTGCCGTTTAAGGGCATCGACGGCCTCGAACACCTCAGGGGAGCCGGGATCATAGATCAGCAACCGATCGGCAAAAGCCCGCGCTCCAATCCCGTCACATACATAAAGGCATTCGACCACATAAGGAAACTCTTTGCGGAACAGCCGCAGGCCGGGATGCTCGGGTACGGGCCGGGACATTTTTCCTTCAATACCGAGGGCGGCCGCTGCGAGGCATGCAGCGGAGCCGGTTATCAACGGCTTGAGATGTACTTTTTTGAGGACCTGTACATCAGGTGCGAGGAATGCGGGGGCAGGAGGTATAAACCGGAGATACTCGCCGTCACCTACAACGGAAAAAACATACACGATGTTCTCGACCTCACCGTTGATGAGGCAATGGATTTTTTCAGGCGCATTCCACGGCTGGTGAATAAACTGAAGACAATGGCGGATGTGGGGCTCGGCTACCTGAAGCTCGGCCAGCCGGCCACAACCCTTTCCGGGGGGGAGGCGCAGCGCCTCAAGATATGCGCGGAGCTCGGGGTGATGAAGAGGAGGGATTTCCTCTATATACTTGATGAGCCCACTGTGGGACTTCATCCCGATGACATCAGGAAACTGCTCGGGGTCCTCAATGACCTTGTGGATGCAGGCAATACCGTGCTTGTCGTTGAGCACAACCCGGATGTAATAAAAAGCGCCGACCGGATCATAGACCTCGGCCCGGGGGGCGGGGACAACGGCGGATACATAGTGGCCGAGGGAACGCCGGAAGAAATAATAAGGCAGAAAAGATCCAGCACCGGCCGGTATCTGAGAGAACACCTTAACCTTAATGTTGCATAAACGGCGCAGGCTGTCCCCCGTTAAAGTTTTTTCCGCATTACCCCGATAAAACAATGAAAAAGACCTGTCAGCAGGACCGGGGATATGACGGACCAGAAAAAGATACTCCTCATAGACGACAACAGGGCGATTCTGAGGGCGATGAAACAATTGCTCACAGGTGAAGGATACCTGGTTTTTGCAACAAGCAACTGCGAGGCCGCCATACGCATAGCAGCCGAGGAACAGCCGGACCTTGTAATCAGTGACGTGGACATGCCCGAGATGGACGGCGGGGAAGTGGCCGCAAGGCTGAAGGAATCCCCGAAGACAAGACATATTAAAGTTATCTTCCTGACCAGCATGGTTATGCAGAATGAGGCGGCAACAGCCGGTGGCGGAAAGAATGTTTATATCTCGAAAATGGCTGAACATGCCGAGATTCTTGCAGAGATCCGCAACCAGTTGCCGTAAGATAACCTTGATGCCCTTCTGATATAATCGTAGCTGAATCGTCGAATCCAACGCAACCTTAAAGTTGCAGAAGGGCAGTGTACTCTGCCCCGCCGGCGGGATTTTCACGCCGGCGCAAGGTCGACTCTCGGGAGGCGCTGTTTTGGAACTGGTTACATCTCCGTTTTTTCTGGCCGGCCTGTTCTTTGTCGTGGCGCTCGTTTATTCTTCGGTGGGGCTCGGGGGAGGTTCGGCCTATACGGCATTAATGGCCATCTTCGGGGTAAGCGCACTGGCAATACCCATGGTTTCCCTGTCGCTCAACGTGCTTGTCACCTCGGTTGGAAGCCTGAACTTCATACGGAACAAACATGCCAGGATAAGGCTTGTCTTGCCGTTTCTCGTGTCTTCAGTCCCCATGGCGTACCTGGGGGGTTCGCTTCAGTTGCCGAGGAAGATGTTCTACTGGATACTGTTGATATCCCTGGTCTTTGTAGCGCTGCGCATCTATATCTGGCGGGACACGGCGGTCAGGCTGAACATCAGTCAAAAGGGGAAAATAATGATTTCTTTAATCGCCGGTTCAATACTCGGCCTGGTTGCCGGCATAGTCGGCATCGGCGGCGGCATCTACCTTATCCCGTTGATAATCATTTTAGGCCTGGGCACCGAGAAGGAGGCAGCCGCCTGCGGAGCCATATTCATCTGGCTCAATTCATTCTCAGGGCTGGTATCCCGCCTTCAGCACAATTCAATCGACCTGACTGATTATATCCCCCTGATGGCGGCTGTTTTGGCCGGCGGCGCACTGGGTTCATTTATAGGTTCGTTCAGGTTATCACCAAGGACGATGGAGAAAATCCTGGGGGCGGTGATCATAGCGGCAATCATTCTCCTGGCCAGGAAGGTCATGATGTCCTGAAAATTTCACGGCGCAAAGAAGTTTATGTCATAATAATATCAATAACGGATATCAATGCTGCAAGAACGGCGAGGACAGACGTGGCCGGCCGGCGGTAATTTCGGGAAGGAGGACAGGAACACAACAGTGCGCAACAGGGTTTTAAAAATGGTTTTCCGGCTGTTCAAGGCAGGGGCGCTTGCAGTCGTTTTGTTCATAATCGCCGTGACATTAATCTATTTCCTGATACCGAAGGTGCTGGATGTCCGGGAGATACAGAAGTATCCGGACAGTTTCAGGGGGAGGATCGGGGTATTGGGCGAGGTGTATTCCATCAGCGAAGACTCTTCGTCCTTTCTGCTGCTGGACTGCGAAAAGAAGATTCCCTGTGTGACCATCCCCGTTGTGTATTCTAACGGACGAATCCCCGGGGTGACGAGCGAGATCATTGTTTACGGCAGAATAAAAACTGCAAGGGGAAGCGGAGTTATCGAAACATTCGAGGCGGACACGCTTTACGCGCGCGCGGATGATTTTACGGGGAATCTGTTTTATTCAACAAGAAAAAAAATAAAACACCTGGCGAGGGAGATCAGAAGGCTGCTGTATTCACACTGCAGCGTATGCCTTGCCGTCAAGAAAAAACTGATGCCGGACACCATAATCCGCTGAATCCGGGCGCCGTCCCGGGGTTTAATCCTGCCGGCACGGCGGATCCATCTCCCCACACGTCAACCTTAATGTTGCATAAGCGGTGTTTTTATGCAACCGCAAGGGTCAGAAAACCACTTTGATGGTCTGCATCCTGTGCAAGCCTGTGGATTTTATATTTTTCAGCACTTTGGCCGACTCTCCTTCCCCCACCCGTACAGTATAGGAACCTTCCCTGAAGACCTTGGGACGGTAGGATGTGCCCTTGATGCGGATTGTATAAACTATCTCGCCGGTTGATTCGTCTATGATCTGAATGACAGGGTTGACCGGGCCGCTGACCTCGATTACGGGCAGGTATGAGACGGCCTTCCTCCCATAATTGTCCTCCTGTGTGACGGTAACGGGCCAGCCCGGGCACTGCTTTGCGTCTTTCCGGGAGACGTCGACGAGTCTGGGCCAGCACTCCATGGTGATGGTGCGTCTTTTCTTGTTGAACCGCACTATGCCGTAACCGTCGGCGCCGCGCCGCGGATCCGCAGGGTCGACCTTGTGCGAGAGTGGCTGGAGATCCTTTGATGGATTGTAGTATGCATGCATGGTGATCCTGTTGCCGAAGCCGTCGCGGTAGCGTCCCAGTTTATCCAGAACGCCGTCTATCTTCTGTACGGGGTCATCCGGAGGATTCCAGTACCGCGGCCAGAAATTAACGATCGAGGGCACGCAGAAAGACCAGCCTGCATCGTCCCAGTCGTCGATGCCGTAGTGAATCACGGTCGCGAGGTGGCGGTCGCCGGCGATGTGCAGGGCGAATGCCTTGCGGATTTCCCGCAGTGCCTCGTCGCGTTTCCAGGGCGGCCAGCCGTTGGAATCATAGTCGCGTTTCAGGTCTCCCTCACGGCTGTACTGGGCGTTGGCGAAGATGGTCTGCGACAGCACGGCCTTCATGTCGGCTCCTCTCCAGTCCGCGGCCCACTCTCTGAGGAATTTCATCTGTCTGCCGCCAAGGAGTTCGGGGCCGCCCACATTGCAGGCATTCGGTCCCTCGGGAACAGTGCCCGGCTGTATGCATGTGGGCCGGGATTTGAACTTGCGGTCCTCAAGAATCGCAAAGTCCACGCGCCCGACCGTAAGGCGCGTGTAGTACACCCCGATACCCTGCTTCACGGGTGTGGGGTCATACGGGTCGGGCAGGTGGCTCGTCTGGGCGCGCTGCACCTCATTGACGTACTCCGGGGGCATGATATATCCGCCCTCCATGGGGTCAAGGCTGTATTTCAGTCTCCGTCCGCCCTCTCCCCAGAGATTACCCTGCCCCACGTCGTGGTCGTCGGGAATGGTGACGGTGGGACGGTCCCTGATGATCTCCCCGAACTGGCGCCCGAACAGCAGCCATGCGGCGAGATGATTGTCATGATCGTACACCTGGTCCCCTGAAAAGAAGAGCAGGTCAGGGTCCTGGTACTTGATGTTGCGTATTATATCCGGCTTCATGCGGCGGTCTTTATTTGAATTGCCCGTGAAGGCGGCTACCACGATTTCCTCCTTGTCCACGGGATCGCGGCGGATGGTGCCTGTGAAATAGGCGTTCTTACCGTAAGCCACGCGGTACTCGTAATCCCTGGTCGAGTCCCAGTTCTCGATGCGGAAAGGCGCTGTCCATCCCTGTTCGATCACCCGCGTCTCGGCAATCTTTGTCCACCTGCCGTTTTTCCTGATCTCCAGGCGCACCGTTCTGTCGTCGTACCTGTCAAGGGGATAAAGCTGTGCGGTAAGCTTCAGAATATTGTCATGAACCGTGTAAAGGGCAAAACAGATAACCTTGTCATCAGGAACATCGGGAATGCTCAGGACTTCCGGTTTTTCGGCCTTTCCCGCCCCCGGCACGCCCGTATCCGCACTGCAGTTCAGCATCATCAGCGCAAGCAGACATGACAGAAGCACTCTCCGGTATACTTTCAAGTTTCTCCTCATAAGGGGTTAGCGTCTCCTGCTCTCATCTATTGTAGTACATGTGTGTTCAATTTATAAACATTACAAACAGGTTGCGCCTGCAAAAATTTTCCTGTTTGGGTTATAATTCATAACGGTCACTTTAACCCTGTATTTCGGCAGGTTCTTGAAGCCCGGTTGATTAGCGGATACTTCCGCCGTTAATCAGCCGGGCTTTTTGTTTCGGCGCAGGAGGAATAGACACGACCGGCTCCGTACGGAGCCGTAATTCAGCCGATCGGCAATATCAACCTTAATGTTGCATAAGCCCGCAGGCAATGTTTTTTATGCAACTGTAAGGTCAACAAAGGAGGGAAGCGCAATGAATAATGTCAAAGAGAAGGATTCACAGACGGTTGATGAGTGCATAAGCCGGCGCAGGCTTCTTAAGGCCGCAGGCTGCGCGGGCGCCGCGGCCCTGCTCATAAGCGGGTTGGGCGGCAAGGCCGCCGCTTCATCGAAATACAGGACGTATCCGCAGGTGAAGGTTGCCAACATGAGGG
>JALSHG010000111.1 GCA_026982355.1 Thermodesulfovibrio sp. | reverse complement strand
TGGGAAACAGGCGGATGGTGCCGGAGGGTTAACCTTATGTTGCATAAGCCGGCAGCGGAGTCCGGCGTAAAACCTGCCGCACACCTCCCTGCCTCGCGGGCGGTGTTTTCATGCTGCTGTAAGGTGTTATCTTTAACGATACAAATCCTGAAGAAGAAAAGGAGCTGAAAAATGGACACAACTTCCCTCAGGTTCAAAATATTTGCCATGGTGGGTCTCTTTGCGGTCTTTATGCTGCTGGTGGTGGGGGCCACTACATATGTGGGTTTCTCTCAGTCGGCTGACGCCAGGGTGATAGATATTGCAGGCAGGCAGCGGATGCTGACCCAGAAGATGTCCAAGGAGGCCCTTGCCCTTGTCTCCGCCCTGAAAAACAACTCTGACACCGCCGGGATAAGGAATGGCCTGCTGGAGACGGTCTCCCTCTATGACGAAAGCCTTCAGGCGCTGAAAGACGGTGGAATAACGCCGGGCACGGACGGCAAGGACACGGCCCTGCCGGAAAGCACCGGTGATGCAAGGCTCCAGATGCAGAAGGTGGAGGAGTTGTGGGGTGCTTTCAGGAAATATATGGAAACCGTCACCGCACCGGATGCCGCTGTTGATTCACCTGAATTTCGGAAGGCCGTCAGCGGGATTATGGAAGGGAACCTTCCCCTTCTCAGGGAGTCCAATAAGGCCGTGGTGCTGCTGAAGGAGGCTTCGGAGAAAAAGTCGGATATGCTCATGACCGTCCAGATTACAGCACTCCTGTTAACTTTCGCCGTCGTGGGCGTTTCAATGTTTTTGGCCAACCGGCTGATTGTCCGTCCGCTTATCAACGCGGTGGATATAACCAACAGGGTTGCCGACGGCGACCTCACCATGGATATCGAGGTAAAGAGCAGGGATGAAACCGGCCGCCTGCTCGCCGCCATGAAAAACATGGTGAAAAAATTAAGGACGATTGTAGGTGAGGTGGTGGCTTCGGCCGACAATGTGTTGACAGGAAGCCGGGAGATGAGCGCGGGAGCCCAGCAGTTGTCCCAGGGCGCGACGGAGCAGGCTGCCTCTGTGGAGGAGGCATCCTCGTCAATGGAGCAGATGGCCGCCAACATCAGGCAGAACGCGGAGAATGCCATCCAGACCGACAAGATAGCAGGCCAGGCATCCGCAGACGCGGATGAGGGCGGCAGGGCGGTTTCAGAGGCGGTGGCGGCCATGAAGGAGATCGCCGGCAAGATATCGATTATTGAAGAGATAGCAAGACAGACGAACCTGCTGGCGCTGAACGCGGCCATCGAGGCGGCAAGGGCTGGAGAGCACGGCAAGGGCTTTGCAGTGGTGGCCGCCGAGGTCCGCAAGCTTGCTGAACGCAGCCAGGCGGCTGCTGCTGAAATAAGCGATCTGTCGGCCTCCAGCGTGGAGGTGGCCGAAAAGGCCGGCGGCGTGCTTGAGAAACTTGTGCCGGACATCCGGAAGACAGCGGAGCTGGTCCAGGAGATAACCGCCTCAAGCAACGAGCAGAACACGGGGGCGGAGCAGATTAACACCGCCATCCAGCAGCTGGACCATGTGATCCAGATGAATGCAGGGGCCTCCGAGGAGATGTCCTCAACCGCAGAAGAGCTGGCCGCCCAGGCAGAGCAGCTCCGGAACGCAATAGCGTTCTTTAAGGTCCGGGGCAGTGGCGGCAGGGCCGGCAGGGGACCCGGGCCACTTCAGGTGCCGGCACCCGAGTCATCGTCACACGCACGCATTGCCCATGGAAAGGCCGGGGGCGGAGCGGCACACGCCGCAAGCAACGGCGCCAATGACGGAGGGGATGTGTATGAAAAATATTAAGGGACTGGTGTATAATGAGGCTGTTGAAACTTTGGCGTTAACGTTGTATAAACGCGGCAGGTGGACATGACCGCCGGCGGATATTTCCCGGTTAACCGACATTGCAATCCCGCGACAGGAAAGCAGTCTTTGGATGGGCCCTGTATGACTGGGCGAACTCGGCATTTGCCACAACGGTTATGGCCGGTTTTTTCCCGGTCTTCTTCAACCAGTTCTGGAGTTCCGGGGTTGATACAACCGTCAGCACAGCCAGGCTGGGGCTGGCCAATTCCATAGCCGGCGTTACCGTGGCTGTACTGGCCCCCTTTCTCGGGGCGATTGCCGACAAGGGCACCGCAAAAAAGAAGTTCCTCATGTTCTTTGCCTGCACGGGGATCGTAATGACCCTCTCGTTGTACATGGTCTCCAGAGGGCAGTGGCTGCCTGCAATCGTGCTCTATATCCTTGCAACGATAGGGTTCTCGGGCGGAAATATCTTCTATGACTCCCTTATCACCATCGTGGCCCCGGAGAAAAGACTGGATTCCGTCTCTTCACTGGGCCTGTCCCTCGGCTACCTCGGCGGCGGCCTTCTCTTTGCACTGAATGTCTGGATGACCCTCAGTCCCGGTGTCTTCGGATTTGCAGACGCCGCAGAGGCCGTGCGGTTTTCTTTTCTCACGGTGGGCGCCTGGTGGGCGGTTTTCTCAGTGCCGGTTTTTGTTTTCGTCAGGGAACCCGAAGGCCGCGTGAAGATTTCCGCTCTGAAGGCCGTCAGGGCAGGGCTTATCCAACTGAGGGACACCTTCCGTGAAGTCCGCCACCTGAAGACGGTTTTCCTGTTCCTTGCGGCTTACTGGCTGTATATCGACGGTGTGGATACAATCGTCCGCATGGCGGTTGATTACGGCATTTCCATCGGGTTTGAGCCCGAAGATCTTATCCGTGCGTTGCTGATCACCCAGTTCGTCGGGTTCCCGGCCGCCATAGGCTTCGGTTATATCGGCGAAAGGATCGGGACGAAACGGGCGATATTCATAGCCATCATTGTTTACCTGTTTATATCCGTACGGGGCGCATTCATGCAGGACAAGAGAGAGTTTTACATGCTGGCGGTTATAATCGGCCTTGTCCAGGGCGGCGTACAGGCCCTGAGCCGCTCGTTTTACGCCAGGATAATTCCCGCCGACAAATCGGCGGAGTACTTCGGGTTTTATAACATGCTCGGCAAATTCGCCGTTGTCATGGGCCCTGCCGTCATGGGAGGGATCGGCCTGCTCGTCAGGTCAATGGGGTACAGCAGCAATATCGCGTCACGTGCAGGGATATTCTCGATCGCGCTTTTTTTCATAGCAGGGGGGATACTGCTGTATTTCGTGGATGAGCAGAAGGGCAGGGAAGAGGTCAGGTATCTGGAGAATCGCGGTTCAGGGGATTCGGCCTGATATTGCATAAACGGGCAAGGCGGTCCGTCTGACAGCGGCGGACCGCCTTGCCCCTGCCGCCGGGGTTTTACGCCACCGCAAGGTTAAGCGCATCAACTGTTTTGCCGTCTTTAAATATCGCCCTGTCTTTCAGGTATCCGATTATTTTCTCTACGCATTCCGCTGCACTCATCCTGTGTGTCTCGATAACGATTTCCGGGGAATCGGGTCTCTCATAGGGGTCGTCCACCCCGGTGAATGACTTCATCTTCCCGGTAACGGCCTTTCTATACATCGACTTAGGATCCCGCTGTATGCAGACCTCAACAGGGCACTTCACGAAGACTTCTATGAATTCCTCCGCCTCCACGAGATGCCTTGCCGCCTTCCTGTCCTCCCTGTAAGGCGATACAAAGGAACATATGGTGATTATGCCCGCGTCACAGAAGAGCTTTGCCACCTCGGCGATTCTCCGTATGTTTTCCCTTCTTTCCTCCTTGGAAAACCCCAGGTCCCTGTTCAGGCCGTGACGGATATTGTCTCCGTCCAGGACGTAGGTGTGGCAGCCGGCGTCATGCAGCCTCTTTTCGAGTTTCCTTGCTATGGTTGTCTTTCCCGAAGCAGGGATGCCCGTCAGCCATACGATTACAGACGAGTGCCCCTTTTTTTCTCTTCTCTCCTGCTTTGACACATCCAGGGTCTGCCACTGAACATCGATTACGGGGTTTTTGGAATCCATTTGCAATCTCCTTTCCGAATTGCACCTTGATACCTGGTGCGTTAAAATATCGCCGGCGCGACAGGCCTCTGCCGGAGAAGTTTCATCCCCGGCAGGCCTGAAAGTTTTCTGCACAGCATATCGGCATTCTGGGAACGTTACTGAAGCAGTGTTGATCCCTGCACTTGCATAAAACCGTAGATAGGGGATAGCCGTTCATGCAAAATCCGGCTCAGGCCGTCGCCGTCCTGCCCGTGCAGTATGACGGCGGAAAATTAAAGGTAACCGAGATGTTTAAGGCGCTCCATGATTACTTCATTTTCCGGTGCATCTTCCCGGCCGGTGAATCCGGGGTCTTCCGGTTTGTCCACGCGCTGCCTGTACAGGGAGGTATCTGTTGCATGCGCCATCTGAGATGTGTTCAGATTGATGTCCAGGAACCTGCAGATGTCTGCTGCCGCTGAAAGGGGATTGCTGAGAACATCACGGTAATTGACGTACATCACTTCGACATCCTCTTCTTTCTCAAGCCATGTCTGTATTTCTTCAAGGTGGCGGGTGTAGTTCTGCTTCAGTATGTTGTCCTTAATGCCGTCCGCCACCCCGGCGATCCTTTCGGCCATCTTTCTCTGGGAGGCAAGGATTTCATCAACGTCTCTCAGCATGAATATGATTTTATATTTCAGGCCGTTGTCCAGTTTCAGGTGCCGCAGTATCGGAGAGACGATCTTGACCGCCTTGCCGCGTGCCTCATCCAGCCAGGAGTTGTCCTGCTGAAGTTCCTTTACACGCTCAAGCTCATAGTAGCCTTTGGGGTTATCCGTATCGGGTTTCCTCAGGTTGTCCGTCAGCACGGGCATTCCGCCGCAATCCAGCATCTTCATCATCATGGAAGTCCCGGAGCGCGGAAGCCCTGAAACCACGGTTATAAAATTCCTTCCTGTTCCGCCTGTTGCGAAGAGTTCGCCTGACGCCCTGCCGGTACATAATTGATCCATAAATCCTCCCTTTCCTTCCCGGATTTGCCGGTTTAAGAGTTTTTGTGGACACGCATTTATTGAATTGAGTTTATCATTGCCCGTGGCAACGGCCGGAAGCCGTCAATGGTCATTACAACTATGTTAATCAATTTTACATATTATGTCAATCCATATGTATCGATTAACGGAAAAATTTTTACGGTTTTTCCCGGGTATCCTCGTTGACGGAAGGCGGCCGGTGATGTTAGATTTGATATGTAATTCCATGAAACTTATTGTCCTCGGAAGCGGAACGTGCGTGCCGTCGCTGAACAGAAATGCCCCCGGTTATTATCTTGAGGCCGGCGATACCGGGATACTGGTCGACTGCGGCAGCGGAACACTCCTGCAGCTTGAGAGAGCCGGCAGAAGCTACAGGGATATTGATGCGGTGTTTATCACGCACACGCATCCGGACCACTTTGCCGACCTCATGCCTTTAATCCATGCCCTGCGCGCCACACCCGGATTCAAGCGCACCAAGACACTTTTCATTGTGGGGCCGGCCTTGTTTATCGAATATTACGACAGGGCCGTTGCCACGGTGTTGGGCAGGCCGCGGGAATTTTCCATTCAGGTGACCGGGATATCGGGCAGGATGGATTTCGGTCCTTTCAGTGTCCGGACGACGAAAACCGTTCATTCCGAAGACAGCATCGCCTACAGGTTCGAACACGGGGGCAGGGCCATGGTATTTACCGGGGATGCGGATTATGATGAGGGGATAGTGGACCTCTCCCGCGGTGCGGATCTCTTGATCGCAGACTGTTCATTCCCTGATGCAAACAAGGCAAGGGGACACCTCAGCGCAAGGGAGTGCGGTCTTGTGGCGCGGGAGGCAGGCGTGAAACGGCTCCTCCTGTCGCACATTTACCCCGCGGATACCCCTGATATCGACAGGGTGAGGGAAAGCAGAGAGGAGTTTGGCGGAGAAGTCGTGCTCGCCGGTGACCTGATGGAAATCAGCGTCTGAAAGCCGGAAAGCGGTTCATTGCGGGATTCTAAATCTTCTCTACGTCCGATGCGCTTATCCTGAGGGCCACCCCCTGGCGCAGCACGTCCACTGAAAGCACAAGAAAGTGCTTGCCGAGTTTCCTGACAAGTATGCCCTCGACACCGCTGAGGGGACCTTTTGCTATCCTTACCTGCTGGCCTTCCTTGAGATACGGGTAGGGATCAATGGCCTGCTTGTTTTCCACAAGCCGCTGGAGGGAAATGATCTGTTCATCCGGGATGGGGTCCGGCTCGCCGGGAACCGTGCAGAGTATCCTGACCACGCCTTTTACTTTAAGTACGCTCAGCAGTTTGCCGGGCTCCCTGGTAATCCGGACAAAGACATAGCCCGGGAAAAGGGGAAACTCGATCAGCTTTTTTCTGTCTTTCCATTTCCTCAGCCGTTCGACCGTGGGGAGGAAGATTTCTATGCCTTTCTGCCTGAGCCTGCCTGTAACCTGGAATTCATGCCTTGATCTTACGTGAACCGCATACCAGTGGGGTGTGAGGGTGCCGCTTTCTTCCATATGTTCCCCTGTGCTTACCTCCCGGTTACTCCCCCTGTTCCTTGTGAATCTCGGTGATGCTTGTAACGGTTATCCCGGCAGCCTTCAGGGCCTTCTGTATGTCAACGGCCTTGGCATCCTGAACTTTAAGAATGTAATTGATATCCACTGTGAAACCTCCTGTCAACCGGTTAATAATTAGCTGCTCGCCCGTCCCGGCCGGCGTGCCGGTTGAAAGTTGCTGCCGGGGGACGCCCCTGCTCAAGGATTTTTATTGTATCAATACGTGGCTGTCAAATCAAGCGCAATTCAGGGCCCGATCAGCGCGGAAAGCGGCACCACCTGAACTTCCCTGCTGTTTCCGAGAATCTTCTGAAGAAATTCGAGGGTGTTTTTTCGCGGATGGGCCTGCGCTATTGCATAGCCCTTTTTCCCGGCTATTGTTACAAGACGCTTCCATTGAATCTCTATCTCGCGGGGGTCGTCCTTGTCATCAAGGAACACATCCCGCTGCAGGGCCATGAGTTCCTGCGCCTTTGCAAGTTTGAATCCCACGGACTTCGGGGTGGTGCGGCTGTCAAGGAAGATCAGGCGCCGTTTTTTCAGCTCCGACAACACGGCCTGCATGGCCCTCTCATCCTGTGTGAAGGCGGACCCCATATGGGTGCTTACGCCTTTGATGTATGGTATGGATCGAAGGTTTTCACGCAGGGTTTTTATGATTTCGTCACGGCTCATCCATGTGTACAATCCCCCGTTTCCGAGCCTGTGCGGCTTTTGCGCTTCCATGGGGATATGGCCTATGATCTCATGCCCGAGCCTGTGCCCTTCGCGTGCAATCCATGCCGTGTAGACTTCCTGCGGGAGAACGGAGAGTGTCAGGGGAGCCTTTATCCGGAAGACCCTTTCCGCGGCCTTTTTGTTCGGGCCGAGGTCGTCCATTACAATCGACACCCTGGGCAGGGCCGGCGGAGGGGCGGGGGTAAGGGCAGGTACCGGTGTTTTTTCGGGTGCGGCTACAGCAGGGTATTTCCCCTGGATGTCCCTGCGCGCCGGTTGTTGGTAAAAGAAGAATATCCCTGCCGCGGCAAGAAAGAGAACGAATATAACGTTGATATGCCGGCGTTTCTTTTTTGCCTTTATTCTTCTTTTTGCAGAAGACATTTATTCCCCCATATCGAAGACTTCCGCGCCTGGCGGCGCCTTGAAGACAAACAGGGAATCGTCGAGACCCGAGTTTATCTTTATGTTGTCAAGCTCGATCATTATGATGTTGCCGTAGGTGTCGAATATGGTGAACATCTTTACGGGGAAACCCTCCGGAGCGGTTTCCAGGACGAGCGTCTTTATCATGCCCACCTTGCGTTTCGGCCTGAGCTGCAGGGCGTTTTCCCTTGTCATGCTGATGTCGAAATCCGTCCTGATGTTCTCAAGGCTCTCCAGCAATGCAATGGGGACCTGGCTGTAGGCCTTTTTAGTGAATTTCATTTTCATCACCTGGTTCAGCGATTTCCTGTAAATCCAGGTGTCGGTGTTATTTATTATCACTTTCTCATCGCGCGGGCCGGAATACTCCCACATCATGCGGGAGGGCTTTTTTATGAAGAACCTGCCCGAGTATTTCTGGGTCTGCTCTATATCCTTTATGTAACTCGACTGCGAGAAGGTTCCGCTGATGTCTTTTATCCTGGAGAACTCCTTCTGTATCCTGCCGACAAGGTCGTCAAGCCCGGCGGCCGAGGCGCCGGAGGATACGGCCAGGCACCCGATAATCAATAAGCATGTCAGCAGATTTTGAATCTTGAATTGTGAATCTTGAATTGTGTTCACTGTCTCCTCCTGATAACCTCTCTTGGTTTTCCGGCCTCGCCCGGCGGACCGACAATGCCCTCCTCTTCCAGCATGTCCATGATCCTCGCGGCCCTGTTATAGCCTATTTTCATCCTCCGCTGGATTGACGATATGGATGCCTGTCCCGCGGCCAGCACAAACTCCTTTGCCTCCCGGTACAGTTTGTCCCTGCTTTCCGTCCCGGGCTCTTCCGGAAGTTCAACGGCGAGGTCTTTTAATAATGTATAATCAGGTCCGGCCTGGTTTCTTATGAAATTGACAACGTTTCTGATCTCTTCCTCGCTGACGTACGCGCCGTGAATCCTCTTGATCTTTTTGCCGGGGCTTGTAAGGAGCATGTCCCCCTTGCCGAGCAGCTGGTCGGCTCCGTAGGTGTCGAGGATTATTCTCGAATCCAGTTTCGAGGATACCTGAAACGATATCCTCGATGGGAAATTCGCCTTGATTATACCAGTGATGACATCAACAGACGGTCTCTGGGTGGCGAGTATCAGGTGAATCCCGGCCGCCCGGGCCATCTGGGCGAGCCTTGCAATGGAGTCTTCAACCTCCCTGCCTGATGCAAACATGAGATCAGCGAACTCATCAATAAATATGACTATATAAGGCAGGCGCTCCATCACGCCGGCCGCGCCATCACCATCGGGTCTTGTCCGGGAGGCCGCCTCGACTTTTTTGTTGTATGCCTCTATGTTCCTTGCCCCTGACTCGGCCAGCAGCCTGTAGCGCCGCTCCATTTCAATGACCAGCCTCTTCAGCGCATTTGAGGCCTCTTTGGGCAGCGTGATCACCGGCATCAACAAATGGGGTATCTCTTCGTACGCGGAAAGCTCCAGCATCTTGGGGTCTATCATGAGCATCTTCACCTCCCCGGGCGTTGCCCTGAACAGGAGGCTCAATACGATCGTGTTCATGCCCACGCTTTTGCCCGAGCCGGTGGCCCCTGCGATCAGCAGGTGCGGCATCTTGCTCAGGTCGGCCATGACCGGTATCCCGAAGATGTCCTTGCCGAGCGCCAGGGTCAGTTTTGAATGGCTTTTGCTGAAGGCCTCACTGGATATGACATCTTTCAGGAAGACGTCCTCCCTGTCCCTGTTGGGCACCTCTATGCCGAGGGTGGACCTGCCGTGTATCGGCGAGATGCGGATGCTGCTCGCCTTGAGGGCCATTGAAAGGTCATCCGCGAGGGACATGACCCTGCTTATCTTGATGCCCGGCGCAGGTTCAAACTCAAACATTGTAACAATGGGCCCGGGGGAGACGTAGGTGACCTTGCCTTCTATGGAGTAGTCCCTGAGTTTTTTTTCAAGCAGTTCGGACCGTTCAAGCAGTTCCTCTTTCGAGGGCCGTGACCTCGAAGGTGGCGGGTCCTTCAGGAGCCCGGCGCCGGGAAGCTCGTACTCGCCGCATGTTTTTTCCGCCACGGTCTTCGAGGCTGTTTTCACGCGGGGCATGGTTTTGATTTCGGGATATGTCAGGGGCAGGGGCTCCTGTTCATATTCATACAGGCTTTCCGGCATGCCGTTTTCCTCCGCTTCTATATGCGGCCGTCCCCCCCCCCTTGCTTTCGGCCTGACAGCGGAAAGCGCCCTGAGCCCGAGCGTTGCCTTGTTTGCCGCGGCCCTCGCCGCGTCCGCAACGGAGAACCGGAAAAGATACATGAGTGAAATGAGGATCATGGTGATGAAGAGCAGGTATGAGCCGGTTGTCGAGAATGCCTTCAGCGACAGGTTTGCGGCAAAGATGCCGAGCGCGCCGCCGGAATAGTCATCGAAGGCCAGTGTGATAAAAGAGGATGTTGAGAAGACAAGGACAGTGATTGCCGCGGCGGGCACCGTCCATCCGCGGCCGGATGACCTGCCGAAGAGTTTCCTTGTTCCGAAAATCAGAAAAAGCGCCGGGAATATATAGGAGGCAAGCCCCACTGCCTGCAGCAGGATGTCGGACAGGTTGGATCCGAAACCGCCGAGGAGGTTTTTCAGCTCGGGGCTGTAAGTCGAGATGGAGCGGTCCCATGTGTTATGGCTTATCAGGCTGATGATGACGACGAGTCCCGCGATAATGGACAGTATCCCTCTGATCTCGTCTTTTATCCTCCGGCCCCGTTCCATATGGATAGTATGATAACAAATGCAAGTATAAAACGATAATATGCAAAAGACCGTAACGAGTACTTCTGGAGAAAGAGGATAAGATATTTTATCGCGGCATACCCCACTATTGCTGAAACGGCGATGCCTGTGATGAATATACCAAGCTCGATATTGCCGGCGTTCATCAGGTTTTTTGCCTCAAGCAGGCTGGCGCCGGCAATCACCGGCGTGGCCAGGAGAAAGGAAAACCGGGCTGCGTCCGCCCTCTTAAGGCCGGTGGCAAGGCCTGCGACAATGGTGATTCCCGATCTCGACACCCCGGGCATGAGAGCGAATGCCTGGGCGATGCCTATGAACAGGGCGTTTTTCATGTTGATTTTTTCAAATCCCGTGCGTGCCGATTTCGCATAATTCCTCTCGGATAAAATCATGAGCACGGAGACAAGTGACAGTGTGAAGGCAATGAGCGCGGGACTCCTGTTCTCACCGATCCAGTCGTGAAGCAATACCCCTGCCGCTGCCGCGGGTATGGTGGCGAAAAATATCTTCCATATCATCCCGTCTCTCCGGCGGATGGTCTTCAAAAGGTCCAGCCAGTCTTGCCTGAAGTATACGAGAAGCGCCAGAAGGGTTCCGGAATGAAGCGCGATATCGAAGCTGAGGGTGTTTACGGTTCCCTGCCAGTCAAAGAACCAGGGGAATACGATCAGGTGCGCCGAACTGCTTACCGGGATGAACTCCGTAAGGCCCTGGATAATGCCGAGTATTATTGCTTCAAGCATAATATGACAATTATAGCAGATATTGATGCCCGAAATCTGAAGCCCGGTATATTAATCCCTATTTCTGATATAATGCTCTATGCAGGAGCAGAGGCCTTCAGACAAGAAAGAGAAGAAAAGAGAATTTATCAGGTTCCTCGGTGTGGCCAGCACCGTTGGGATCAATATGGTTGTGAGCACCTTTGTGGGTTTTGCGCTCGGGTACTGGATTGTTGATGAATATTTGGGCACCCGCCCGTGGTTTACCGTGATACTCACCCTGCTGGGCATTGTCGCGGGTTTCAGGTATCTGTTCCGGATTGCCCGGAGGGCCGGTGAAAGGGGTGATGATTAATACTGAAATGGATCTTCTGAAGGGTGTAGCTGTAAAAAGCGTATTCATAATACTGCCGGCGATGGTTGTATCCGCTTTTTTCTCTGACCCGCAGAAGATGCCCCTGGGCGTACTGACGGGATGGGTGTTCGGCCTGTTCAATCTGAAACAGCTTACAAAAAACGTTAAGAGACTGGCCGGGGCCGAGAGGGCCGCCGGGAAGCTGGTCTTCCTCAGCATGATCCGCCTGGCGGCGTTATTCTCAGCCATTTTCCTGCTTGTATATTATGAGCTCATCGATGTGCTGGGACTCCTCTTCGGATTTACCGTCGTATTCATCTTCATCCTCATTGAAGGGGCAAGGGCGGGAACCGGGAGAAAACAGGACAGGGAAGAATGTAAAGTGAAAAACTAACCCGTTTACACACGGTTTCAGCCTGCAGCCCGGCGTTTTCCGCAAGAAAATAAGCATAGACAATCAGTGCATTAAATTTTTTTATTTGACGTTAAAATGACAGATGTACTACTATGAAAAACCGATTTTCCGTGCAATCCTTGAAATTCAAGAGAAGACCAGAAGTTTTTTCAGGAAGCGGGCTTTTATTTTTATAAATTTGTAAAAATATTCCCTTGTAGACCTGCTGAGGGGATAAAAAGAAAAGGAGGAGCATAATGAGCGGAAAGTACAAAACACCATTGTTGGACGAGCTTGAAAAAGGACCGTGGCCGAGTTTCGTTACTGAAATCAAGAAGGCTGCGCAGAGCAGTTCCATGCCCCAGATGGCTGATGATGAACTGGGCCAGCTTGAAAAATCATACAGCACCAGGCTGGGATACTGGAAACACGGCGGTATCGTGGGAGTTCTCGGCTACGGCGGAGGAGTTATCGGAAGATACTCTTCACTGCCGGATGAGTTCCCGGGGATCGCCCATTTCCACACGGTGAGACTCAATCAGCCGAGCGGTTTCTTCTACACCGCCGAGGCGCTGAGGATGGTGTGCGATATATGGGACAAGTACGGAAGCGGTCTTACAAATCTGCACGGTTCTACAGGGGACCTTGTGCTTCTCGGTACAACCACTGAAAATCTCGAGCCTCTTTTTGCCGAATACTCTTCACGCGGATGGGACCTCGGCGGCTCAGGCTCCGCAATGAGGACGCCGAGCTGCTGCGTGGGCATGGCACGGTGCGAATGGGCGAATATCGACGCCATGGACATCTGCAATACAATGACACAGCATTTCCAGGATGAACTTCACAGGCCGGCGTTCCCGTACAAGTTCAAGATAAAGGTGTCGGGTTGCGCCTGCGACTGTGTTGCTGCGATAGCCCGCGCGGACCTGTCGATTATAGGAACGTGGAAGGACAATATCCAGATCGATCAGGCGGAAGTAAAGAAATATGCCGATGCAGGAATGGATATACAGGCTGAAATCGTTGATATGTGTCCCACAAGCTGCATGAGCTACGACAACGGAGAGATTAAGATCAACGACGCGCAGTGCGCGAGGTGCATGCACTGCATATCAAAGATGACCAAGGCATTAAAGCCCGGCAAGGAGAAAGGCGCAACCATTCTTGTCGGCAGTAAGGCGCCTATAGTGGTGGGTTCGCTGCTGTCATGGGTCATTGTTCCGTTTATCGAGTGCAAACCGCCTTATGATGAACTGAAGGATCTCACTGAGAAAATAATAGAGTGGTGGGATGACAATGCCAAACCCAGGGAGAGAATAGGCGAGCTGATCGAGGCCAAGGGCATGAGGCCCTTCCTTGAGGCCATTGGTGTTCCGCCTCAGCCCCAGCAGGTCAAGGAACCGAGAAAAGACCCGTTCTTCTTCTGGGCGGAGAGTGATTTCAAGAAATAATCAAGAGGAATTTAAAGATAAAGGAGGAATTATCAATGTCATTACCGGAGAGAAAAACAGATATTGGACCACCACATTATGAGCAGTTTTTGCCGCCCGTAATAAAGAATAATTACGGAAAATGGAAATATCATGAGGTCTTAAGCCCCGGGACAATGGTCCACGTTGCGGAAAGCGGAGACGAGATATACACTGTCAGGGTGGGATCGCCGAGGCTGCTGAGCACGTCCAGTATCCGCGAGATATGTGACCTGGCGGAGAAATACTGCGATGGATACCTCCGCTTCACCACGAGGAACAATATAGAGTTTCTCGTATCCGACAAGAGCAAGGTTGATCCGCTCGTTGCGGAGCTGAAGGAAAAGAAGTATTCCGTCGGAGGAATCGGCCCGAGGGTGAGCAATATCATCCACACGCAGGGCTGGGTACACTGTCACAGCGCATGTACGGACGCATCGGGAATAGTCAAGGCGATAATGGATGAGCTGTATGAGTACTTTACGGAAAAGACGCTTCCCAACAAGGTGAGAATCGCGGTGGCCTGCTGTGTCAACATGTGCGGCGCCGTCCACTGCTCCGATATAGCTGTTGTGGCGGTGCACAGGAAAGTCCCAGTGGTTGATGACGAAAACGTTGCAAAGATGTGTGAAATTCCGACAACCGTGGCATCGTGTCCGACCTCTGCAATCAGACCGAATCCCAAGACCAAGTCAATAACCATCAATGAAGAAAAGTGCATGTACTGCGGGAACTGTTTTACGGTCTGTCCTCCCATCCAGATTCATAATCCTGAAGAGGACGGCGTGGCCATTGTGGTAGGCGGAAAGATCGGGAGCCTGAGAACGAGCCCGAAATTCTCAAAACTGGCCATCCCGTTTTTCTACAATGACCCCCCGAGATGGCCCAAGGTCGTGGATGCCATCAAGAACATCCTGAACGTATACGCGGCAAACGCCAGGAAGCACGAAAGGGTCGGAGAATGGGTTGAAAGAGTCGGATGGGAAGAGTTCTTCAAGCTTACCGGCATTGAGTTCACGTTCCAGCACATCGACGACTTCACGTTCATGAGGGATACCTTGAGGACCTCGGCGGCATTTAAGTTCTAAACCGGGATGTGAGGCGGGTGCTTCCCCGGGTATGCGGGAAGCACCCGCCGTATCTCTCTTTATCTCATACCGCACTTGACAAAATATATCTGAAAAGTTAGCCTATTACCGCTAACCAAAATTACAAAATGAGGTGAGAATATGGAACAGGAAGAAATCCAGGGTAAGATATTTGAATATATGCAGCAGATGAAGGGCAAAAAGAAGCTGAAGGAAAAAGATATAATCAAGAAGATCAGCGCTGATACGGGAGAGGAAAAAGATACTGTTAAAAAGGCCCTCAGGGCGATGATTGACGTCGGAAAGCTGATGTATTCCTACGGCGGCGGCGCCAGTTCCGTAGAGATTCCCAGCGAAGAGTACCTCAAGGAAAAAGGTCTGATATAGCCCCGGAACCTGAACAGAGTCAATACAGGGATCAGGGGCCTGCAGAACCGTTACGGGCAACTGGTCCCTGTTGCTGATATAGTGCTTTAATCTGCACAATCTCTGTCCCCGCTTTAATATGTTGAACATATCCATCCCGAGAATAGTTGTCTCCGGCCTCCGGGGAGGTGGGGGCAAGACTATTCTCTCGCTGTCGCTTGTCGCTTCCCTGAAGCAGAGAGACATGGAAGTGGTTACGTTCAAAAAGGGCCCGGATTACATAGACGCCGGCTGGCTTGCGAGGGCGTCCGGTGCTCCGTGCTACAACCTGGACCTGTTCATAATGTCTCCTGAACAGGCGCTTCATTCCTTTGTTTCACGCACAACCTCCCTTTTTTCTATCGCACCGGGTGGATTTACGGCCATAGTAGAGGGCAACAGGGGCCTTTACGACGGCGTTGACCATCAGGGGACATACAGCACGGCCGAGCTGGCCAAACTTCTGTGCGCACCCGTGATAGTAACCGTGGATTGCACAAAGGCAACCAATACTGTTGCGGCCATGATTCTGGGGTGCCAGAGAATGGACCCCGGAGTGGATATCAAAGGTGTTGTCCTCAACCGTGTTGCCACCCCCAGGCAGGAGTCGGTTATACGCAGGGCCGTAAATGAAAGATGCGGTCTTCCGGTGCTGGGCGCCATACCGAGGCTGAAAAAGAATCCTATTCCGGAGAGGCATATGGGGCTGATCCCGTTTCAGGAGCATGGCAATATTGAGGAGTCGATAGCCCTGCTTGCGGAGACGGGTTCACGCTATGTTGACACGGATGCGGTCCTGAAGATTGCCGCATCAGCAGCGCCCATGAGAAAAGCAGACGCCGGCCGGAGTACGGCGACTGCCGACAACAGCCCGGGGCCAACGGGTTGCGGCCCAAGGATCGGTGTTATCAGGGACTCGGCCTTTCAGTTTTACTATCAGGAGAATTTTGAGGAGATCGAGAGGCTTGGTGCAAGCATAGTGGAGGTCAGCCCCCTGAGGGAGGACAGGCTTCCCGAACTCGATGCGCTTTATATCGGCGGGGGGTTCCCGGAAACGCACGCAATAGCCCTGGCGGATAATGCCGGTTTCAGGGCTTCGCTGTATAACGCCATTCAGGAGGGCTTCCCGGTGTATGCCGAGTGCGGCGGGCTGATGTATCTGGGCAGGCGCCTCGTTTTGGGGGGCAGCACGTATCCCATGGTGGGCGCCCTTCCCGTCACCTTCGGCCTGCGGAAAAGACCGCTCGCCCACGGCTACACGATAGTCGAGGTTGAAAGGGACAATCCGTACTTTCATCGCAGGAAACTCTTCAAAGGCCATGAATTCCACTATTCAGAGGTCCTGGAGATGGAAGAGGACGGCGCTTACATGGCGTTTAAGGTGAAAAGAGGCAAGGGGATTGTTGATAATATGGACGGCATGTGTTATAAAAATGTGTTTGCAGCCTATACCCATCTTCATGCCGTCGGCACGCCCGAGTGGGCGGCGGGCCTGGTAAGGTGCGCACAGCGGTATAACAGACAAAAGCCTGTAAGACGTGAGGGGGGCAATCTATGAGGGCCGGACCCCTGCAGTGTCCGTTTTGCGATAATTTCCTGCGGAGGCCTGTTGACATTGATTTCAGAACAATGGAGTTGACCGGAGGAATATGCACATGCGGTTCGGTTTATGTGCTGGACCGCACAGGACATAACCTCGGAGAGATATTCATGGATGCGCTGACCTTTGTCTGCAGGGGTGATATTGACAGGGCCCTTGCATTGAATCCAGGGGATTATGACAGCGTGGACTATGATTATGATCATAATTCGAATATGACGGGCGGAAGACCCGGAAGCGGCAAACTCGGCAAGCTTGTTTTTGTGAAACTCAAGGACCGGGAGCAAGCGGAGAATCATTAGGTATGGTAAAGGATATATAAAATTTTTTTATTTGACCAAACACCGTTTTTTATATTATATTTTCAAATCTCTCTTACATTCAAATTATTTCAAGTTATTGAAAGTTTGCAGGAATCATCAATTCGCTTGATGAACTGACAAGAGCGAAACCACAAAACCCATACGTAAAGAAAGGAGTCGCATAATGCCAACAATGGAATTTGAAGGAAAACAATATGAAGTCGATGAGGAGGGATACCTGATTGACTGGTCTGTCTGGACGGAAGGTATGGCCGAAGTCATGGCAAAGCAGGACGGCATCGAGCTGACAGAGGAGCACTGGGAAATCATCAGGTTTCTCAGAAGCTACTTCGAGAAATACCAGATAGCCCCCATGATCAAGATTCTCACCAAGGAGATCGCCAAGACCATGGGGAAGGAAAAGGGAAACACAAAATACCTGTATGAACTCTATCCCGCCGGTCCTGCAAAGCAGGCCTGCCGGTATGCCGGGCTCCCGAAACCGACCGGTTGCGTATAAAAAGAAAACGAGAGTTTAAAGGGTTGCTGCCGCTGCCTTTGAAACACCGGGGGCAGAGGCAGCAACCCTTTAAAGATGAAGTGCCTGTCATCCCCGACTGGTGAGGGCCGATGTATATTGAAGAACTGCTGACAGAAAAGAAACGGGTTATAGTGCGGAAATGGTT
The DNA here is from genome assembly GCA_026982355.1 of Thermodesulfovibrio sp. GTDB lineage: Bacteria > Nitrospirota > Thermodesulfovibrionia > UBA6902 > UBA6902 > JAADFS01. The sequence continues at coordinate 22,637 of JALSHG010000111.1, read as the reverse complement.
TGACCTGACGATAGAGACTTATCCGGAGGAAACCAGAAACTTCCTGAAGACCCCGGCAGAACAGTCTGCAAACCCTGTGGCTGAAACCATACACTCCGCTCTGCAGGGGCTTTTTAACGGGATTATCAACAAGGAAACAACAGGGACCGGTGTCGCCTCTTATCTCGATAATGTTGTAAGGATAAGGGCCATCCAGGACTTTACGCCGACACAGGCCGTGGGCTTTATCTTCGGACTGAAGGATGTTATAAGGGAAGAATTAATGAATGACGTCCGCAGGCACGGCATGTATGAAGAGTTGATGGCTGTTGAGTCCGGGATAGACCGCATGGCGGCTGCCGCATTTGACATATATATGCGGTGCCGCGAAAAGATATATGATCTCAGGGCCAATGAAGTCAGAAACTGGACCTACAGGATTCTGAAACAGTCGAATATGCTCAGGGAGCATGAAGGGGAAGGCATCTGACTTTTCTTTCGGACACGGCCGGGATTGCAGACCGGTTCGTTTTATTCTGTTCTGACATCTGGTAAACGGGCCTTTTTGCCATCCCGTAATAATTTTAAGAGCGTAAAAGGTTTTCGTACTATTCGCTAATGCATAAGTAAAGGGGGTTAATAAATGGAAATGTTCGTTTCCTTCTGCATTGTTGTACTGCTTGCAGTGATAGCCTTTGCCGGTGTGGAACTGGTTAATCTGCAGTTTCTTTTCGGTGTCATTATTCCATATGCTGCGTTTGCGGTGTTTGTTATCGGCTTTATAAACAGGGTGATCCAGTGGGGGCGTTCTCCGGTCCCTTTTCATATCCCGACGACCTGCGGACAGCAGAAGAGCCTTCCATGGATCAAGGACAGCAAGCTTGACAACCCCACCGGGACATTGGGCGTTATCGGCAGGATGGCCCTTGAGGTGTTCTTTTTCCGCTCCCTTTTCAGAAACCTTAAGACAGGCATCCAGAACGGTGAACTCAAGTACACCGGGACAAAATGGCTGTGGCTGGGCGGCCTGATTTTTCATTACTCGTTCTTTATCGTCCTTGTGAGACACCTCAGGTTTTTCACCGATCCGGTACCCCCGTTCGTGAATTATCTGGACATCCTGGACGGATACCTCAAGACAGGCTCTCCCAATTTGTTAATCACCGGATGGGTGCTGCTCGGGGCGGTCATATACCTGTTCCTGAGAAGGGCCTTTATCCCGGGCGTACGGTATATTTCACTTACGGCTGACTATTTCCCCCTTTTCCTGATAACGGGCGTGGCCCTGTCCGGCATTATAATGCGTTATTACATAAAGGTGGATATCGTAAGCGTGAAGCAACTGACAATGGGGCTTGTGACCTTTTCCCCGGTCGTCCCTCAGGGGATAGGCTCGATATTTTTCATACACCTGTTTCTCATATGCGTTCTCTTTGCCTACTTCCCCTTCAGCAAGCTGATGCATATGGGCGGCGTATTCCTGAGTCCCACAAGAAATCTGCCCAACAACAGCAGGATACGGAGGCATATAAATCCGTGGAACTATGACGTGAAGGTTCATACGTATGAAGAGTACGAGGAAGAGTTCAGAGATAAAATGAAATCCGTAGGATTACCGGTAGAAAAGGAGTAACGACATGGCAAAATTACCAAAACCCGAAGAGCTTTCCAAGATAGACTACAAACCTCCCAAAACCGGCTGCGGCTGGAGGGAAACCCCCGTGCAGTTCAAAGAGGGCATGTATTGCTTCGGCTCCAGGCCGAAGTATCTCGAGGAGGTTGGTTTCCCCAATGCCAGGGAATGGAAGCCCAACGAAGAGGACTGGAAGCTGCCTGAAAACTGGAAAGACATTATTCTTGACGGATTAAAAGAGAGGCTGGAGAAGTACCGGTCGTTCCGGCTTTTTATGGACATATGTGTCAGGTGCGGCGCCTGTGCGGACAAGTGCCACTTTTTTATAGGCTCAGGCGATCCCAAGAATATGCCTGTGCTCAGGGCGGAGCTTATAAGGTCGGTGTACAGGAAATACTTTACCCCGGGCGGAAAGGTTTTCGGACAGTGGGCCGGCGCAAGGGAGCTGACTTACGATGTCCTGAAGGAGTGGTGGTACTATTTTTACCAGTGCACGGAGTGCCGCCGCTGCTCGGTATTCTGCCCTTACGGCATAGACCAGGCCGAGATTACAATGATCGGCAGGGAACTCCTGAACCTGATAGGATGCAATACGGACTGGATAGCAGGCCCGGTGGCCAACTGCTACAGAAAGGGCAATCACCTGGGGCTCGAGCCGCATGCCATAGTCAGCAACCTGGAATATATGATAGACGACATAGAAGAAATCACGGGCATAAGGGTTGACCCCTCATTCAACCGTAAAGGCGCGGAGATCCTCTTTGTTACACCGTCGGGGGACCTCTTCGGTGACCCGGGCACATATACGTGCATGGGATACCTGATGCTCCTCCACGAAATCGGTATTGACTACACCTGGAGCACATATGCATCAGAGGGGGGGAACTTCGGTTTCTTCACGTCCATGGAGATGGCAAAGAGACTCAATTACAAGATATATGCCGAGGCCAAGAGGCTGGGGGTCAAATGGATTCTCGGCGGGGAGTGCGGCCACATGTGGAGGGTGGTGCACCAGTTCATGGATACGTGGAACGGCCCGGCGGACTTTCTTGAAGAGCCGGTATCTCCTGTTACGGGAACAAGGTTTGAAAATGCAAAGACAACCAAGATGGTGCACATAGCGGAATTCACGGCCGATCTTATCAAGAACGGCAAGATCAAGCTCGATCCGAGCCGTAACGACCACCTCAAGGTCACATTCCACGACTCCTGCAATACGTCAAGGGGTATGGGTATACTGGAAGAGCCGCGGTATATAATCAAGCACGTGTGCAACAACTTTTACGATATGTCGAAGAATGCAACCAGGGAAAAGACCTTCTGCTGCGGAAGCGGCTCAGGACTGAATGCGGGGGAAAATATGGAGCTAAGGATGAGGGGCGGATTCCCGAGGGCGAATGCGGTAAAGGAGGTCAAAGAACAGCACGGGGTCAACATGCTTGCAAATATCTGCGCCATTGACAGGGCGGTGTTGCCGACGCTGATGGACTACTGGGTCCCGGGGGTAAGTGTATGCGGGACGCACGAGCTGGTCGGGAATGCGCTTGTTATGAAGGGCGAGAAAAAGAGGACCATGGACCTGAGACTTGAAACCCTTCCGGGTATGGAAGACAGCGAGGAGGAAGAGTAATGTATGACGGAGGCAAAATAATCACCGGTCTCATCATTTTTCTGGCAATTGTTACATTCCCTTTTTACTCGAATATCGGAAAGGCGAATATAAAACCCGCACCAGACCTTGATACTCCGGCCATTCAGGAACTGGATGAGAAGAAGTGCATTGAACCGACCGGCTTCATGAGGGCGAACCATATGAAGCTCCTGAAGCAATGGATGGATGATCTGCAGGAATTGGACAAGGACACCTACAGGGCGTCCGACTGTAAAGTGTATGACAGCAGCTATGACACGTGCATGGAATGCCACGTAAGCCAGCAAAATTTCTGTGACAGGTGTCATACTTATGCGGGGGTCAAGCCCTACTGCTGGGAATGCCATGAGCTGGATTAGCCCGGCTGTGTATGGGTATGCAGACCTGAAATTGTGCATGATAAATGAATGTTGTATGATAAAGATGCCAAGAAAAATCATTGAGAGAGGAGGAAGTGTAAAAGATGATCGATGTCCAGGTTGATACTGAAAAATGCGATGGGTGTGAAGAATGTGTCAATCTCTGCCCGTCAGAAGTCTTTCAAATGACCGACGGCAAATCGGATCCATACCAGGCTGCGGATTGCGCCAATTGCCTGACCTGTGTGGAATCATGCCCTACCAGCGCTATCACGGTAACGGAGATGTAATAAGCCTCCGCAACTGCTGCAGCGAGCGAATAATAAAAAAAGACGTTCCGGAAGAAAATCCGGAACGTCTTTTTTGTATCTGTTCTGAGAAGTATGTTTAACCCTTCTTGATGTAAATCTCCCAGTATCCCTTGTCCTCGAGCTTTACAGATTCAAAACCGTAGCCCTGCTTTTCACAGTATTTGGGGATGGTGTCTTCCGCTGATGCGGGGGCATCGCAGAGCACCTTCAGCAGTGTGCCGTCCGGCGCCTTTTCAATGGTCTTTTTAGTCAACACCAGGGGATAGGGACATACTCTTCCCAGTACATCAAGGGTTTGTGTCGGGGTCTGAGACTTTAAGTCAGCCATTACTACCTCCTATACATGGATTGTTTTTAAAAGAAAAGGAGATGATTCATTTCTTCCATCTTCTTGGATATCTCGCCGTAGGGAACGACATTAACCGTCATATCCGCACCGAATTCCTCCGCATCAAGCACCAGATCATCTTCGGAAAGGCCGAACTTTTCCACATCCTCTTTGCACACCCAGATATTGATGTCAACGAGAAGAGCCATTTTTATGTGCTGCTCGGTGCTTGTCAGGCCGTAATAATCCATTGCCTTCTGATCTTTCTTGCAGTTAAGAACGCCGTCTCCTATGAATGCAATATCCGCTGTAACCGTATCTCCTTCGTTTAAATATACTTCAACGCTCTGCGTGGCGATTGCATGGGTAAGAGCAAGTTTGGGGTTTTCACTCTTGTATGGTGGTCTCTGGACGATAAATCCCAATTTAGTTGTTGCCATTTTTATTCACCTCCTATATGCAGGACCCTGTCAGCGCTGAAAGTGCTTGCAAGGTACCAGTCCATACTGTGTCTTTTAAAGCCTTCCATTGTAACATCCTTGTTATAGCCGCGGGCCTCTGCACAGGCTTCACAGGCCGTTACGGTCAGTCCCTTTGCCATGAGTTCCTTGAGGGGTTTCTCAAGGTGGGAGTAATCCTTGAAGGGGCGCTGGTCCTTTATAGAGAGCATTGTTCCGTTGCCTGAGAGCCATAGATCGACCGTGTGTCCCTTTTCAATTGCCGCTGCGGAGAGCTTGACGGCGAAGTCGAGGTTCAGGGAGCCGACGAGTGAAGCGAAACAGCCAATTGTAAGTTTTCCCATTTTATCTTACCTCCTATATCCAAGCGGTTTTTTCATAATCATTAAATATCAGGTCGACGACGTCGCCCATCGCAATCACCTTTACCTTGCTGTCAACCTTGGAAGCGTCCAGCCCTCTTGTTTCAAGGTCTTCCTTGAGGGCGTAGAATTCAGCGGATTTATTCAGAAGGGAAGATGGCGTGCCGTTTTCCTTCAGTGTGGCATGATAAACGCCGTTCTGGACCAGGATTATGCCCATTTTTTCAGGTGACAGCCGGTCAAGTGTGTCGACCGTCATTCTGTAATCGCTCACGAATACGGCTAATTTCATGTGTATACCTCCTGAGTTATAGATGTTTTGGGAGTAAACGAAAGTTTACAATTTTAAATATTGACAAGGGGTTTTGTCAAGGAAGAATGAGATTATAATAATTCCTTATACAGTAATTCAAACCAGGGCTTTTTTGTGCGGAATGTCTCGGCAATGCCTACTTTCCATTTGAGATTTTCCCTGAACATCTTCAATCTTGCGGGCGGGGCTCCCCTGTGGGAAATGAGAATTTCGGCCCTGCCGGTCTTAATATAGCCTATTTCCCACCTGCTGCGCTCCAGTATCAGGGCAGTGTCGAGATTGTTTGCAAAGGCCCTCCAGTAGCTGTTGAATATCTCCCCCCTGCTTCTGAAGTCTTTTATGATGAGATCTTTTCTTGTATCCTTCCGTATCTTAAGGGAGGCCTGATAGACATCGTCCATGATTGCTTCACGTGATTTCTCCGACAGAAGCTCCCACGCGGCGTCATACCTGCCGCTCTCCAAAGAAATGAAAAACTCCTCGGCCGACTGAAGGACCGGGCCCGGCAATTGTTCGCGGTCCCGGGCATGGTCATTGATATTGAATGCGGGGAGACAGCCGGCAAGCAAAACGGACAGCAGTATCAGCAGATTATGCATAAGCGGACCTTGCAATGGCCTGAAAGCACCGCCGGCGGGCAGGAGAGTCCGGAGGTTTTACGGCGGACTCTCCTGCCCGCTCATGCAACGTTAAGGTGAACAGGCCTGTGCATGGGAGCCCCCCTTCAGCCGGGGACTTCCATGCTCCGGATAATTGGTAAGCGTTTCAATTAATGATTTGATGTGGTGCTGTGTCCCGATGTGCTGTCGCTGCTGCTTCCTCCGCTGACAGCCAGCGCGACGCCTGCCACCGCCGCGACTCCCAGGACGGTCATCCCGGTCGTACCGCCGAGTATCCCCGCGCCCACAGCGCTGCCGGCGGCGGCGCCGGCTTCACCGGCCGCTATTGCGGAGGCGACTTCCGTATGCCCGGCCGCATTAAGGGCGGATACGAGACCGTCCCGTTCAGCCACGATGTGCCCGAGAATTTTACCGCTCTCTTCTTCTATTACCGGCAGGGCGACCTGATCGCCCGTCAGTGCAGGTGCCTTTCCCCCTTCCACGAAAACTCCACCGGCATTCCGTGCAAGCTCCTTTGCAGCGTCTATTGTTGCTATTGTTTCAGTCTGGGCCCCGGCCTGCGGAACAAAGCCCGCAAAAAAGACAAGAAGCGAGCAGATTAAGGACAGACTCACTGCTTTTTTCATTTTCCCCTCCTTACATGCTTAAGGTTGACCTTACAGCGGCATAAAACCACCGCTTTCCGATATCCAATCGCTTTATAAAGGTTTTACGCCGGACTCCCTGCCGGCTTATGCAACATTAATGTTAAGTCGGTTTACCCTTATCTATACAGCATTTTCCTGTCCTTGTCAAGGAAGATTCCGGTGTTCCTGCCGATGAGATCAAACAGCGAACCGAAGTGGTCTATATCCTGCCCGGCGTCCCTTGTCCAGGGCGACAGGAGATATGAATAAACACTCTTCGAATCCGTTCCCCTGAACAGCCTCAGCGGGATTGAAACACCGATTCCCTTGTCATGATAACCCCTGTTGAAGTCGTCTCTGAAAACCGATGTGTCCGTAATGCTGTACCATGCCCATACGGTAACGCCGTTTATGTGCTTCGACACCGTGATGCGCACGCCCCTGTCCCCCGCGAGGAACCTGCCCGCTTTCATGTCCAGCGCGATTTCCATTTCGGGAATATTCAGGCGTGTGTTGAAGAATGCGGTGGTATACACCTTGGCGGCGTCATCGCCGGCAAGCCTGAAGGGGTTGTCCCTCCGCCGTTTCTTCACCGCGCTTCCGCTCAGGCCGAGCAGCACCCTCCCGTCAAGCACCGGCATTGCCGTTTCCGCATCAACACCGGCATACTGTATCTCCAGCAGCCCTGCCGAGACCCGGCCGAAGAGGTCGGAGGGGAATCTCCATGTCTGGTCGAACATCAATCTGTCGAGTGACAGTTTCTCCTCTTTATAAAATACAAGGTCGGACCTGACCGGTATTGAAAGCGGTTCGTTTGCAGTAGAGATATTGTTGAACGGGTATGCTGCAACCCCTGCAACGAAAGATGAGCCCTTCCACGGGTGATAATTCAACCATCCTTTAACGCCCAGCCGGTATTTGAAGAAGCCGGAAGGGTCGTTTATAAACATCTGAAGGTCGGGTTTCAGTCCGTAGCCGTACTGTTTTCTGTGCGCGCCCGGTGCGGCGAGATCATCAGATACGGCGGCGCCGGATTCAGAGAGCCGGAGAAACTCATCAAGGGTCATTCTGCCTGCGCGGAGATCGAGCAGATCGACCCTGTCGAATGTAAGCCCGGTCAACGGGATTCCGTTTTCCCTGAGAATGATATGTATCCTGCGGACATCCTGAGGCATCAGACCGGACAGTATGTCCATGACCACGCCTATGGCCCTTGTGTTGTAAAGATATTTGTCGTTCCGGGCCTCTATCCATAAGTCATTGTCTTTCATGAAGACGCTGATGTCGCTGAACCCGGATTTATGCAGTGACCTGACGAGCCGGCTGTACAGCGTGTCTGTTTCACCGGCCGGTTTTTCCCTGTAAATTTTGTCATACAGGGGGACAAGTGGCTTCCCGATATCGAATCCCACGGAGAAATTGAAACCTATCCGCCTGCCCCTCTGATAACTCATGTCGATTTCAGACCATGTTGACGGCCTGTACCGCATGCCGAAATTGAACGGGGAGGGGACGGGGTCCCTGAAATATTCAGGCTGAGCCGGGTCCCGTGTCTGTTCATGGTATTTGATCGGACTGTATTCAAACATTAAGGCGAACCTGTCGGAAGGGGCAAACTGGACGCCCCAGAAGAGCTGTGAATCCCTGAGCCACTCCGCCGGATTGCTGAATATCTCCGGCCCCGGGCCGTCTTCATGTTCCGGCAGGGGCCTTGCGCCGAACCTCCCGTTGCCGAACCCAAGGGTGAAGTCGAATGGATATATCTGCTTGCTTGCCGCCACGTATTGCGAGGAATAGAGCCGCGTGCCGTGAGGGTCCATAAATCCGATCGCAAGGGCCGGCGTGTATTTGCCCTCATCAAGGAACCGGTATTTCAGGTCGATCGCCTTGTCCTTGTAATCGCCGTAAGAGTTGCCGTCGGTTTCATCGAAGCCGGGCACGCCCGTCACTTCCGTTATCCTGCCGGCAATTTCAAGTCCCTTCAGGGGGCTGATCGCCCCGTAATAGTATCTGTAAGGTTTTACCTGGCTGAAGCCGAGCCGGTAACTGTTTTCCTTCATCACCCTCGCCGTCGGGATTTCCATCAGTCCCGTACCGCCCCGGTTTGATGGAAAAGTGAAAGGCTCGTCAGAGGCGTATGCCGTAGCAGGGAGAGCAGGCAGCAGGCAGCAGGCAGTAAGCAGTGAGCAGAGTGCAAGAGGCAGTATGCAGAAAGCGCTATGTCGGCTGAAACGCATTATTTCCTGCAAAAATCCCGATAACCGATTCCCTTGCAAGCAGGGTTGCCTTTAAGATATCCATATCGTCCCTCACATGCATCCTCGCATCCAGCAGTTTATTCCCTACCGTTGTCTGCTGCCCGCTGTTTTATCAAAATACCGTTATAACCACGCCGGTGGTCAATGCTATCTGGTACAGTATCTGCGTCAGGTCCTTGATTTGCCTGAGCCATGCTGTACGCTCGAGTTTTTCAGGCACGACGATCGAGTCGCCCGGTTCTATTTTCTTTGCATCGCCGGCAAAAGCGGACAGCTCCCACCGCGACCTCGATGAGTTCCAGTTGAAAAATCCCCCGGACAGCTTCATTGCAGTGCCGTCCGCTTTCAGGACATAGACGTTGTCTTCATCAGCATAGTTTGTATATCCTCCGGCCAGTTCAATATAATCCTTGTAACCAAGCCGTTCCGAAAATACAAAGCTGCCGCGCGACATCACCGCTCCGAGCACGTTCACAGCGCTGCTCCTTGCAGGGATGAACAGGCTGTCCCCTTCTTTAAGCTCAATGTCGTATTCGCTGTTTTTCAGCAGCCTCAGGTGTGCAAGCTTTATGGACATCCTGCCGGGCGCCTTTATTTTTTTGAGTGATGCCAGCAGCTTCTGCTTTTGTTCCAGGGACAGTTTCTTTGCCTCTATTTCCTCTCCGGAAGCCGCTGCTGAAGCCGCCGCCGAACCTCCGGCAAACAGTTCGGTTTCGAGCCTGCGTATCATCTCCTCGATGCTCTGCTGCTGTATTTTCCTGACCTCTTCCCTTGTGAACACCGCCCCCCTGAGGTATGCCCTGTCTGTGTACCCTCCGGCCCTTTCTATGAGTGAGGACAATGTCTCGCCGTCCTTTATAATATACGTCCCCGGGAACCTGACTTCCCCGGATATGGTGACGAACCGTTTTTCCCTCCATCCCGGTATGCGTTTTATGAATATCCTGTCATAAGGTTTCAGCAGCAGGTCCTGGGCGGGGTCTTTTTTCAGGGCCAGCCCGAGGTTTACGGTTTTATAATCTATTATCACTCTTCTGCCGTTTGCCATGGTGAAAGATGACACCTCCGCTTCATCCAGGTAGGCGGATTCGAGCACATTGCCCGCGGCGAACACCAGGTCGCTTATGCGCATATCCTCCGTGAGGGGATAATCCCCGGGATTCTTCACATCGCCCTCTATGGATACGGTCTGTCTGAACCTTTGCTCCCAGAGGGAGTGTATTACGACCCTGTCCCTGTCACGGAGGAGGAGGTTTTCCACCGGGTCATCAGCCATTGCAAGACCGACATTGAAATATATCTGCCTCACGCGCCCGCTTTCATCGGTCCTGAATATCTCGCCTTTCCGCAGGGCGGCATTCTTTGTCAGTCCCCCGGCCTCGAGTATTGCGTCCCTGACCCTGTAATTGTCCGTGAGTTCAAAAGAACCTTTTTTCCTGACCTCCCCCTCGACCGTTATGGACGGTTTATCACTGAAGAGCCACCTGGAGAAGATATATACGGTGTCCCGCGGTTTCAGTTTGATATCACCGGCGTCATCACCCTCAAATAAGAGCCTGCCCAAATTAAACGGTATCAACTCTGTTGCAAGCTCCGGAGGCCTGAGCCTCTTGATCAGGGCGTATTCGAAATAGGTGTCTTTCAGGAGATCGGAGGTGTCTTTTACAATGTCTTTGATCCTCATGCCGGGTTTATATTCATATTTGCCCGGATGCTTGACATTGCCTTTCAGGAATACCACGTTTACATCCCTGTCGACTATTGAGAAGACTTTCACGAGGTCCCCGTCCTGGAGAATGAAGTCCCTTGAGGCTGTAAGGTCTTTATCATTGATGTCTATAACCATCCGCATCTCGTTTTTCTGTATCCTCTCCACCTGTATCTGCTGTGTATAGGCGCTGGGTATCACGCCGCCCGCCATATCGAACAGGCTCCTGAGGTCATACCGGTCTTTCAGTTCATAGACGGCCGGCCTCTTGACATTGCCGGCGACACCGACAAGCGGGCCCACGGTCGGGACAAAGATCACGTCTCCGGACAGGAGGTTTTTATCATGCGACTTATCGCCGTTAAGCAGGAAGTCATACATATCCATTACCGCAACGGTCTTTTTGTTTCTTTTCAGCTGTATGCTGCGCAGCGAACCTATCTCTGTGGGCCCCCCCGCGGCAATGACTGCATTTATGATGGTTGAGAACGAGCTGAGCGCATAACTGCCGGGTCTCCTTACCTCCCCGAGCACGAAGACCTGTATGCTCTTCAGAGCGCCGAGTGTAATGTTTATCTTCGCCCCGACAATCCGTTCAGCCTGTTCCGTAACATAATGTTTCATCTCGTCGAACCGCATGCCCGCAACCCGGAGGGGGCCGATATCGGGGACGGTGATCACGCCGTCCTTGTTGACGACGAGGCTGTACTGTGCATTCACTCTTCCCCAGAGGGTTATTATTATTTCATCTCCGGGACCTATGACATAATCGGATGAAGCCGGGATATCTCCACGCGGGATCAGCCTTTCCCCCGCGGCCTTTGAAAAAAACCTGTGCCCGAACGGCTTTAAATCCGTGGAAATGTCCTGGTACGGTCCGGTGCTGCGGTACCTGTCAAACAGTGAGACGGTTTTCCGTCCTTTTACAGCCGGGTCTTCTTTTTCTTTTTGATATCCACTGGTTGCCGGCTCTTTTTTTGCGGATTCTCTTTTCTCGAGCAGCTTCTTTCCCCTGATGATTTCTTCCTTGCTGATGTCTTTAAACTCCGGGTTTTCTTTCAGCAGCCTTACGGCCTCCGGCGTCAGCACGCCGCCTGTTTCGGCAAGCCCGGATTCAATAATATCGCGCTGAGCAGGGGACAGTTCCTGCAATCCCTCTGCTGTCACTGTCTCCTGAGAACTCTGAGATTGTGCGTAAGCAATACCGTCTGTCAGGATTCCGGATGCAGCGGATGAGATGATCTGCGACAGTATTATAAGAGATATAAGAGACAGGCATTGCATGATGACTCGGGCCATGGTATTTCCCCTCTCCTTATTTTTCTCCATGTCTTTCCTGTTGCTTGAGTTTTCCGATATATTCAGTAAAAAACGCCAGGAAGACCGCCGCAAACAGGGAGACGAAAAATGAGAGCAAAATATTCATCATTATTTTCGGCTTGATCTTCCTGTCCGGTGCCTTGGGCGGGTCGAGTATCTTGAATGCGAAATTGTCCTTCACCTCGGCCATCATCGACATCTCGATCTGTTTTGCGATAAGGGAATATATCTTCTGGCTTATCAGGGGGTCCGTGTTTTTATCGATCAGCGATTCAAGGTACTTCCTGTTCGTCTCGGCCACCCTTCTGGCCTCGCCGCTCATGTAATCCGTAAGTTCCGTCAGCATGTAGTTTATTATATCCGCCGCGGTTTCCGGGTCGGTGAATTCCGCCGAAAGCTCAATAATCCCTTCTCTCTGGTTGTGCGTGACCGTGAAAATATCCTTTAAGTGCCTGATGCCGTTCCATGTCCTGCTCGCCTCCGGCATTTCTTTCAATTCCTCTTTTTTGAAAAAGACGGGCAACAGGTTGTATCTCTTGATAACCCGTTCCATCAGGACATTGCTTTTAAGGAGCCTCACGATCTCCGAAACATTTGCTGCAGGCGCCGTGGATATGCCGAACTGCATAGCGAGCCTGCTCATGCCGGTCTGCTCCTTCATCTGTGAAGCCGGGATGATGGCGGCCGTCGCCCGGTAAATCCTGGGTGAAAGAAAAGAGACGATACCCGTTGTCAGCACGGAGACGGCGACGATTACGGAGATCAGGATGTAATGCTTCCTGAGTACATTGATATAATCAAGGAGATTTATTTCGTCATCGTACTCTTCTATTTCCGGCATATCCTTCCCAAAGGCGTTTTTGCGCTGCCTGAATCGAGCGGTTCCCTGTACCGGTCACGTGATTGCGCAATACGTAACCGCATCCTGTATTCTAAAGAGGGGAGTATTTTTATTCAAGATGAAAATTCACCTTGCCATCTGCATAAAATACCGGCGGACTCCTCTGCGCGTTTACGCCACATAAAGGTTCAGAATGCGTGGAACCTCTTACGCGATGTGCTCAGCCTGATAATTCTCAGTCTTTTGATGAAAACACCCACAAATGCAACGATGACGGAAAGAACAAGCAGCATCACCCATGCATCGAATCTGAACAGCAGAAAGGCAAGTGAAGACATCATGGCTGACAATATCCAGATTATCCTGACCGCGCGGTACTGGGGAATGCCCGATCTTATCATGAGGTGGTGCAGGTGTGTCTTGTCACCGGTGAATGGATGTTTCTTGTTCTTGAGTCTTATAATTAAAAGCCGCACTGTGTCGAACATGGGGATCCCGAGGACTATTACGGGAACCATCGGGTCTATGGTTCCCCCGCCCTGCGTGAGGAAGATCGCAAGGGCCGCGAGGGAGAAACCTATGAACATGCTTCCCGAGTCGCCCATGAATATTTTCGCTCCAGGATAGTTGTACCTGAAGAATCCCAGCGTGGCGCCCAGATTGGCGAGGCTGAGATACAGAACCGTGCTGTTATCGCTGACTGAAGCAAAGACGGCGAATGCCAGGAAGGCGATTGACGCCACGCCGCATGCAAGACCGTTCAGGCCGTCTATCAGATTGATGGAGTTGGTTATGCCGAACACCGCAAAAAAGGTAAAGGGTATCCCCCACAGCCCGAGGCGGATTTCCCCGGCGCCGAACAGGTTGCCAAGGTTTTCAAACCACAGTCCCGAGCCGAAGACAAGGACCGAGGTGGCGACGAGCGAAAATACGAGTTTTGTCTTCCAGCTCGTATTCCTCACATCGTCGATTACCCCAATGAGGAGCATTAAAGCGGATGACAGGAGGTATGAGCCGGTAACCCTGTCGAGCGGAAAGACTACGGGCGAGATAACGAGCACGGTCAATGCTATGGCTATACCGCCGAATTTAGGCGTCGGTTTCGTGTGAATATGCCTTTTCCCCGGCATGGCCACGGCGCCGTTGTTGTTTGCCAGCAATATTACGGAGGGTATTGTCAGTGATGAGACAACGAACGAGACCAGACATATAATAACCGGCATTAGCATTATCTCGGCATTCATTGTTGTGACCGATTGTTTAATATTGTTTCCACGAAGTATATCATGGTTTGAAAAAAAGTCAATTAATGACCGATTATTTCTTCCACGGTAATTGAAAATATTATCGGACAAATTAAAGCAGCTTTGAATAGGGGAATAACTGATTTTTAATAGGGGATAATCCCCATAAAGATCACGCGTGGGAACATGCTCCCTGTCCGGCATCATCTCCACGATTTGTTTCACGCGTCCCCCCTATTGACCAACTGCCTTTTTCATAATACAATTTTCCCTTAGCAGGACGATGTGCCCGTACCGGGTGCATACTTCCGCCGGCAATCGAGTCGGGTTGCACAGGGCTGTGCCTGTCCCGACATATCGTTCCGGCGTGTCCGGAATCAAAAAGGCGTATAATTCCCGGTGCAGCAGGCGGCAGCTTCAGCGTCCGATAATGCAGGACGCAAAAACCGGGTGACGTGTTTGGATGTTGCATACCAACATGCGGTTATGTAACCGAGAGGGCGGAGCCGTGGGAAAAGCTTGATATCGCATGAACGTGGCGGTGTTCTTATGCCGCGCCTCTCATACGCATGCCCTGCTCATTCCCTGAATTAAACTTTATCCTTATGTTGCATAAACGTGCAGAGGAGTCCGCCGGAAAACCTGCCGCACACTCCTCTGCTCCGCCGCCGGTATTTTATGCAACTGTAAGGTTGTTCCAAAAAACGGGGGGCAGGAGACCACATTATAATGACAAAGGCCGGGGATAAAGAGACCTCTTGTCATAAAAAGCAGTCCAGGATCTGTTCCTGTGACCCATATTCGTACAAATATGACAACCGCTGGGATGTCGAGAGAGCGCTTCTTTGAACTAATGGAAAAAGCAGAATAATAAGCTGGTCAGCTTGATAGCTTGCCAGCGTGTTCGGGGGAAGCGGACTTTGTCAGGAGTAAAGATTTGCCCCCCTGTCCTTTACGACGAGCCTCTTGCAGAAGTATGAAAATGCCTGTAAATGTCATTTCGACCAAAGGGAGAAATCTTTCGGTATCGATGAGTTATAAGACATCTCTCTCCGCTCGATGTGACGGACGGAGGACTTTTGCAAGAGCCTCGGATGAGAGAAAATAGCGGTTATTCATAACTCTTCCAATCCAATCCACAGGATTAAGTTCCGTTGAAACAAACAAGACGCCATGCACCATGCTTTTCGTCCTTTGTCCCTTGCGCTATGCGCTATGCTTTTTAACGAATCCCAAAAAATGTCAACAAATTAAGACTTACCCTTGACCCCGTTACTGGCTCATGGCTAAAACAGTTGATTTTGTAGTTGTCTTTGATGACGGGGTAAGAAAACGTCACTATCATGAAACTGAAAAAGGGAAGGTTATATCTTTTGTGGTACAATTAGAATTAGAGTTTAATGGACAATGGAAAGTAGCTGTCAGATATGATTGCTCTCATGGGTTCTCACATATGGATAAATATGATATAAAAGGGAAGCGGACGAAAAGGCCGTTAAATCTTAGTTTTGAAAGCGCTTTAACATATGGAGACTGGGATATCAATGAAAATTGGCAAAAATACAAACAGGAATTCTTAAAGGGGATTAATAATGAGTAACTATACAAATTACTTAACGATGCTTTCAACAGAATTCCATAGATACATAATGGAAAATGAAGAAGTTGCAGAGAACATTCCTGCCAATGCTTTAGTTATATTCCAGGTGGAGGGAGAAGATGATTTCAACAATTGGCACAGAGAGACGTCACTAAAGAACCGTGAAGGAGGTCAGCCAATAATTTACGTTTATGTGAAAAGATGGAGAAAACATTCATCTATTGAAGAATTAAAAGTAGAAGCAGTGGCGTGATAGCTTGCCAGCTTGTAAAATGTGTAGACACGACCCCTTGGCCGCAGCTATGCTTTTCGTCCTTCAATACTGAACGGAAACCTTCCCCCTTTGGAAAAAGGGGGGGTGAACTATTACAGATTCCCTAATTATAGCTACAGCAATTAATACAAAGTCGGAAATTCTTTACTCTGAAGATTTGCAGGATGGGCAGGTTATCTGGAACAGGCTTAGAGTGAGGACAGGAAGCCTTAAGTTTTGCATAGTATGCAACAATGAAAGTTCTATATCCAATGACCAGGGCACTTTACACCATGCGCCATGCTTTTCCGCAAGCCTGATAACCCAAACAAATGAAATCGTCAAGAATGAGGATTTGCCTCCCTATCTTTTACGACGGGCCTTTTGCAAAAGTATGAAAATGTCCGCGGATGTCATTTCGACCGGAGGGGAGAAATCTTTTGGTATAGATGAGTTACAAAGATCCCTCTCTCCGCTCGAGGTGACAGACAGGGGACTCTTGCAAGTGCCTCCATGGTAAAATAAAAAGCACTTCAATATAACCAATGAGGACATAAAGGATATTGAAATAGTAATTCTTGGTGATTTTATCAAATAGTGCTTGTTTATTACTACTAAAATCGATGCAAGAGGGGATGTTTATAAATAGTTTCTCAGTTTGCATGCTATTGCTCTTAAATGTATTTTGTAGGTTTGACCAAACTTGTAAAGATACCACTACTCTAAACCTTAAGAATCCATTATTTGCTTGATGAATGTTATTGTATAATATAGTTATAGCGGGTGCCAAAATCTATTAAGGGAGGTGTGGAGTTTATGGGGGCAATCACCCAATATAAAGAAGAGCTTCTGAGAGAAATAGAGAGATTACCTTCTAAGAAAATTAAGGAGGTACTAGATTTTGTCTGTTTTATTAAGGCCAAAGAGGCCATTGATCCTACACAGACTTATTTCTGGACAAAGAAGTGGCAAGATATGGAAAGAGAAGCAGATATGGATAAAAAATCAGGTAATGTAATCGGGGATGGAACAGCAGAAGACCTTCTCCAGAAGCTTAAAGGTTGAAAATAAAGGCTTATAATAGATTTAAGAAGTCATACCGGAAGTTACCCAAAGATATTCAGAAAAAGGTTGACAGGCAAATAGTCATCCTTGCATACAAAGAAAATAAAAGGTAGTGGAGGAATTTGGGAAGCGAGGATAGATATTTATTATAGGGCAACTTTTGAGATTCTTGATGATACCATATTTTTAAGAGTAGTGGGTAACCATGATGAAGTTTTAAAGAATCCATGATCTATCAATTTTTCATTTTTAAACCTTGAACATAGAACGTAGAACCTGAAACATTAACATCCAGAGACGATGACCCTCCTGTGATAAATCCATCTCATCATACAAAAATTGTAACGCCTGAAGAGTTTGAAGATATCCTTTCAGAAAAAGGGATAATTTGAAACATGTAACGAGAAAGACAGAGGACTTTAAGCAGTATCGGAACTTGAAGTTTTTTTAATCCATTTAAGGACAAGGACAAGAAGCCTTAAGTTTTGCATAGTATGCAACAATGAAAGTTCTATAACCACAATGACCAGGGCGCTTTACCCTTTGCGCCATGCTTTTCCGCCTGGAACTCTTTCAAAGAAGTAGTTGTCAGCAAGCTCAATGAAGTGGCCGGAGGATGGACAAATACCCGCAACCGCTCCCTTCGTGTTCTTCGTGGTTATATCCAAGTTTATGCGCAGGCTCTTTACTTTAGGTGCTCTCAAATCAGCTAAACCAGAATGTCTAATGTCAAGGGCAGACCCTAAGTTTTCTCGTGAGGATTGAAAGATTTTAAGAATTTTTGCTAAATTATAAATGTAATTTGTTTGCGGGAGGCAAAATGGCTATTAAAGAACAAGCTATTGAATTAATCAGGTCACTCCCTGACGATTGTACACTCGAAGATATCCAATATCACCTTTATGTTCGTGAGAAGGTTGAAAGAGGCATAAGAGCAATTGATGAAGGGCGAGTGGTTTCACAAGAAGAAGCTGAGAAAAAAGTTAGAGAATGGTTAAAGTCATCTGGACAGAACCAGCCTTAAAGGACCTTCATGGTATTATTGAACATATTGATGAGGATTCATCGGTTTATGCTGAAAGGTTCGGGCTCAGAGTTGTTGAAGCTCCAAGATGCTTAGAGCAATTTCCTTATTCTGGACGAATGGTTCCTGAATTCAAGGATAAAAAGATCAGAGAGTTGATTTATGGTGCATATCGCATTATCTATTTAATCAGACATGACGCCAGCTATATAACAGCAATAATTCACGGAAGTCGAGATATTCTCCGCCATTTAAAACCAGGAGATTGGGATGTTATATAGCTTGCTCGCTTGCAGTTTATTGCCTACTGTTTACTTTCCAAGCATTTCCCGCATTACATTGTTTATTGCTTACGGCTTACCCTGAACTATGAACATTTTATTGTCTATTGATACGGTTGATACGGTTCAACTCCGGATTTTACAAACTATTATCAACCACGAAGGACACGAAGATCACGAAGGATCTATTTATGTACTTAATTTTATAATGCTTTTCTTCGTGCCCTTCGTGTTCTTCGTGGTTATATCCAAGTTTATGCGCAGGCTCTTTACTTTAGGTGCTCTCAAATCAGCTAAACCAGAATGTCTAATGTCAAGGGCAGACCCTAAGTTTTGCCGCTTATTTGCCGGACGATCTGCGCGGCCTTTGCAGGATGGGGATTGGGGATTACCGCTTGCTTTACTGGGTTTACGTTGAAACCAAACACATAAAGATTTATGATAAACGCGACAACTACCTTGACAAACGCCGGTATGTTGAATGTCAATAATCAAGTCTGGCCCCGTAATATGACATCAAGGTTCCTTATTTATGGTAAAATTAAAAAAACAGTTCAATATAACCAATGAGGGCATAAAGGAGAATCAAGGTTGAAAACATCTTTAGCCATAGAAACAAAAATAATAGAGGAGATAAAGGATCTTCCAGTTCAGCAGCAAAAAAAATACTGGATGTAGTACGCCTATTAAAAACTGGCATCAAGGCTTCTCATAGGAAATACCATATCACTGAACCTTAATGTTGCACAAGCCGGCAGGGGAGTCCGCCGTAAAACCTTTATAAAGCGATGGGATATCGGAAATATGTCTTTGTTGCAGGAGGTAACGGAGAGTGAAATTCCAAAGGATGTCGATATGCCGTGCGGAATACTCTCCAAGGTATCGCGGATAAAGCTTTTCCGCCGGACTCCCCTGCTCCGCCGCCGGTATTTTATGCAACTGTAAGGATAATTAATGGCGCAAAGGCTTTCGTAACTAATGACGATAATCTCAAGAAGGTTAAGGATATTGAAATAGTGGTTCTTGGTGACTTTTATCAAATAGTGCTTGCTTATTACTACTGAAATCGGTCCAAGAGAGGATGTTTATAAATAGCTTCTCAGTTTGCATGCTATTGCTGTATGAGTAAAATGCATTTTGCAGGTTTGACCCCAAACTGCCTGACGAACAAAGCCGTAGAGTTAAAAAGGGAAAGAAACATTAAGCTTGCAGATGCGGTTATAGCTGTAACGGCAATCATATATAATTTGAAACTTGTAACAAGAAATACAGATGACTTTAAAGCAGTATCAGAACTTGAAGTTTTTTAATCCATTTGAGGACAAGGACAGGAAGCCTTAAGTTTTGCATAGTATGCAACAAAGAAAGTTTTATGCAGACCTTTCTTTCCGGGAAAATAAATGAAAGTTATCTGGACTAAACATGCGGAAGATCGCCAGAGGGAATGGGAAAAGAAAAAAGGAATTACAAAACAGGAAGTGGAAGATATATCTGTCAAGCCTGAACAAATTGTTCCCGGCGATATGGATGTTCTTGTTGCACAGACGAGAACTCGCAATGGTTTATTGAGAGTTCCTTTTATAGAAACAAGAGAAAGTAGGAAAGTTTTGACCGTTTATTGGACAAGCAAGGTAGAGAGATATTGGAAGGAGCAGAAAAATGCGGATAAGATATGATGCCGAAGCCGATGTTCTTCTTCTCGTTCTTCGCGAGTCCCCCCCGGTAGATGCAATTGAAGAACCCGGAGGGGTCATTGTAAGTTACGGGGAAGATGGAGAGCCGGTGAGCGTAGAATTCCTGAACGCATCAATTCGTAAGATAATCACTTCAGGTGAAGTAAGCGTTACTCTCCAAACTAAGAGTCAAAAAGTGGGTATATAAACGCCTGCTTACTTGCCGGCAGGCAGGCAGGATCAAACACCAATGACCAAGGCGCTCTCGCCGAGCACTTTGCTCTTTGCGCTATGCTTTTCCGTTTGGAACTTCTTCAAAGAGGTGGTTGTCAGTAAGCTCAATGAAGTGGTCGGAGGATGGACAAACACCCGCAACTGCTCCATGGACTCAAACTGCAAAAGCCTTTGGAAGAAGATGATTGAAAAGCCGTATCCGGGAAAACCGGTCGTACGGTTTGATGAGGGGGGATCTGGAGACAGGGCTTTAGCTGCTACGCCGGTTCTCTACTCTACCCATGCCCTTATAATTTTGCAAATTGAAAGGAGAAATGATATGCCCTTAACTAAAAGAAAAGCAAAGACAGTCACTTTTCCACTCAGTGTTTTTGAAACAGCAGATACAAAAGAAGACCTTGAAGACTGGTTGCTATCACAAAATTCTGAATTTATAGAAAGAATGCGTAAAGCAAGACGCGATGATATTCAAGGTAAAGGTAAGGACTGGAAATCTCTCAAAAAAGAACTATGTATAAAATAACATTTCTGTCCAATGCCGAAGATTCATTTAGAAAACTTGATAAACCTGTACAAAAAAGAATCGCTCAAAAAATCGACTGGCTTGCAGGGAATGCTGATAAAGTGATTCACCATCCTCTTACATCTTTACCGGACGATCTGCGCGGCCTTTGCAGGATGAGGATTGGGGATTACCGCTTGCTTTACTGGGTTTACGTTGAAACCAAACACATAAAGATTTATGATATTGAACATAGAGGTAAAGATTATCGTTCCATAAAAATGCCTTGAATTATACTTATACAAATCAAGAACCAACACTTCGTGATCTTTTCCCCTTAACCTGTTTTTCTTGTCATAAACAAACAAACCGGATAGAAGATAGAACTAATAAATTGTGATAGAGCAAAATATCAAGAAACAAGTCACCAGCTACAATGAGATATCTATCCCTAAGTATGTTAAATGTCAATAATCAAGTCTGACCCCACCATGCCCTCTGAAACCAAATGAAAGTACGGCAATGGTGAAGACATTCGGTAACTAAAAGAAACGTGAAAAGTTCCTTTTCACGTATAGGGGGGGCTTTTGGCTTGACAACGATCCTTTAACTGGATGACCCCCTATTTCCTTCATCTACTGATGAGGATAAGAAGTTGGGAAGATAAAGAATCGGAAACAGGACTGAAAAGGCTATAATATACTAAATACTCATAATTATTAGAAATGAAGGTTTAAGAGGAGGTAAAGAGATATGAAAGAAAATATACTAACCATAAAATATTCGGATGATGTGCTGCTTTCTCTCAAGGAGAGTAGAGAAGAGTTCGAAGAGGAGGCAAGGTATCTGCTTGCATTAAAACTTTATGAACTTGGCAAGATATCCTCTGGTAAGGCCGCAAAGATAGCTGGACTAAGTAGGCTGGCGTTTTTGATGAGACTTGGAAGGTATAAGGTTTCTCCATTTCAGATGGATTTGGATGAAATACTGGAGGAAGCCGGAAGTGACTAATAAGGGAAAAAGAGTTGTGGTTAATACATCCCCGTGGATTGCCCTTTCAATATGTGGTCAGGTTTCATTGCTTGAGAAACTTTATGCTGATGTTTATATTCCTTATCGTGTTAAAGAAGAGATCATGGCAGGAGGGAAACAAGGTATCGGTGTCCACGAATTGAAGGCATGTCCATGGGTAAGGACTGAGAATGTTTCCGATATTGATAAGGTAAAACTACTATATGAATTAGAGCAGGGAGAGGCAGAAGTTATTATACTGGCAAAAGAGAAACGAATAAAACAAGTGATGATTGATGAGAGGGTTGCGAGATTACAGGCAAAGGTTTTAGGCCTCGATGTGATAGGCACACTGGGGCTGCTCTTAAAAGCTAAGAAAAAAGGGTTACTTCTTTCAATAAAGCCTTCCATTGCCAGGATACTGGATAATGGCATCTGGATTAAGGATGAAATAGTCAACGGGATATTAAAAGATGCAGGAGAGAAATGAAAATTATTGCACAGAACTATAGTAACGGCAATTATATATAATAATTTGAAACTTGTAACAAGAAATACAGATGACTTTAAAGCAGTATCAGAACTTGAAGTTTTTAATCCGTTCGAGGACAGGAAGCCTCAAGTTATGCAACGTAAGAAACAACGTCCCCAAAGTCCTTCTTGGAGAGGAAGATTCTTACAGAATCAGAGCAGGTAAATACAGGATTCTCTTTACTAAAATCGGTACAAGAGGGGATGTTTATAAATAGCTTCTCAGTTTGCATGCTATTGCTGTATGAGTAAGATGTATTTTGCAGGTTTGACCCCAAACTGTTTCTTCTAAACCAGAATGTCTAATGTCAAGGGCAGACCCCAAGTTTTGCCGTGTTCATGCAATCGAGGTCTTTTTCATCAAGAGTCGTGGCAAGGGGGCATATGGAAACATTAAGCAGAGATGAAATGGAGGCATATCTGCAGCATCATCTGAGTATAGCAGGGTGCAA
>JALSHG010000110.1 GCA_026982355.1 Thermodesulfovibrio sp. | reverse complement strand
CCGCGCATGTCCCGGTAATGGTGATAGAAGGCATTGTAACCGCATTCTGTATCACATTCCTGAAAAAAGTGAAACCGGAAATACTGGAGGTGGGGAAGTGAAGAGATTCAAGATTCAAGATTCAAGATTCAAAATTCAAAATTCAAAATTCAAGATAACACCTGTTATTATTGTTCTTATACTGTATCTTGCATCTTCCTCCGCGTCAGCGCACAAGGTGAGCATATACGCCTATGCGGAGGACGGCAAGGTCTTCTCGGAGGGCTATTTCGCCGACGGCTCAAGGAGCAGGAACTCCCGGATCGAGGTCATTGACGCAAAGACAGGGGAAAAACTCCTTGAGGGTAAAACCGGTGATGACGGGAGATTCTCATTTGAAATTCCGAAGGCGGCGCCCCTCAGGCTCATCCTGCATGCAGGCATGGGACATCAAAACGACTATACACTCAGCGTGGAAGAGATAAGGGAAGCACTGGGGATAAAGGAGCCGCCGGCCGGGGCTCAGGAGCCGGAAGCCGAAGGCAAAGGGGCGGAGAACAAAACACGGCCTGCCGCATACGGGGTATCCTCTTATGACGTGGAAAAAGCCGTGGAAAAGGTTATGGACAGGAAACTCCGGCCCGTAATCAGGATGCTCCTTGCACTGAAGGAGAACAGTGAAAAACCCGGCATCACCGGGATAATAGGCGGCATAGGATATATCATGGGTCTTATGGGAATAATAATGTATTTCAAAAGCAGAAGGTGAAATAGACCGTGCATCTGGAGGAATTTGCAGAGGGCAATTCATTCCTGCACAGGCTCGACCCGCGGGTGAAGATACTGACCCTGGGGCCGTATGCAGTGGTTATCGCCGCGGCTCACGGCGCGGCGGTTCCGGTTGCAGCCCTTGTATCGTCTTCCGTGATGGCGGCTGCTGCAGGGCTGGACAGGAAAAAACTTCTCAACAGGCTTGCGGCGGTAAATATTTTCGTTTTAATACTGTGGCTGTTCATCCCCTTCAGCTATCCCGGGGAAGAGATGTTTACGGCGGGTCCTTTAACCCTTACAAAAGAGGGTCTGCTTTACGTCTTTACAATAACAATGAAGACAAACGCCATAGTACTGGCGACCATAGCCGTGCTCGGCACATCAGAGGTCTTTTCGCTTGCCCACGCCTTCGTTCACCTGAAGGCGCCGGGCAAGCTCGTTTACCTGTTCTTTTTCTTCTACAGGTACATAAGCGTGCTGCATGAGGAATACTCAAGGCTGAGGAGGGCGATGAAAATCCGCTCTTTCAGGCCGCGGACGAATATGCATACGTACAAATCCTACGCCTGCCTCGTGGGGATGCTGCTCGTCAGCAGTTACGAAAGGTCGCACAGGATTTACAATGCAATGCTTTGCAGGGGATTCAGCGGCAGGTTTCCGGTGATAGACCATTTCAGCCTGAAAAAACATGATATAATATTCGGCGTATTCATGAGCATAATCACAATCATGTTCATAATCATTCTCAATGTTGCATAAACCGGCAAGGCAGGCTGCCGCAGCGGAGGGGCGGTTGATATATATAAGAAATCTGAGCTTCGGTTATTCAAAAGACGCGAAGATATTCAACGGCCTGGACTTCTCTCTTGAGAAAGGGGAAAAGATCGGCCTGGTCGGGCCGAACGGCGCAGGCAAGACCACGCTGTTCCACCTTATCATGGGACTGCTCAGGCCTGATTCCGGCGAGATAAGGGTATTCGGCAGGCTGAGGAAAAGCGAAAAGGATTTTTCCGAGGTGAGACGGAGGATCGGTCTGCTCTTCCAGGACTCCGAAGACCAGTTGTTCTGTCCCACGGTTGAGGAGGACATAGCCTTCGGCCCGCTTAATCTCGGCATGTCCCACAGCGAGGCAAAAGCCGTCGTGCAGGAGACCTGCGGAAGACTGGGGCTGAACGGCCTTCAGAAAAAGGTCATACACAGGCTCTCAGGCGGTGAGAAGAGGCTCGTCGCCCTTGCCTCCGTGGTTGCAATGAATCCCGAGTGTTATCTCCTTGATGAACCGACGGCGGGACTCGACACTCGGACCACCGCGAGATTCTTAAGATATCTCAGGGAGTATGCCGATACATATATAATCATTACTCATAACCGCGAGGTGTTGAAAAATGCGGCGGACCGTATTTACGGATTACGGGAAGGCAGGATGGAACCCTTCTCACTATAAGCCTTAATGTAGCATAAGTCGGCGGGGGAGCCCGCAGGCGGTGGTTTTATGCAACTGTAAGGTAAGCTTCAACATCGCATAAACGGAGGAATGTTCGGAATGACGGATGCCGAAAAACTGAAACACCTGCTCAAACACTGGATTGAGCACAATGAGGCCCATATCAAAAACTACAGCGAGTGGGCATCAAAAGCCGACTCCGCCGGCAATAAAGAGCTGTCGGGCATTCTGAAGCAGGTTGCCGACGAAAGCGAAAAGCTCAACGGACTGTTCAACAAGGCGCTTGAGATTATCTGAACCTTACAGTGGCATAAAAATGCCGCCCGCGGGCAGGGGAGTCCGCCGGAAAAGCTTTATCCGCGATACCTTGGAGAGTATTCCGCACGGCTTATCGACATCCTTTGGAATTCCACTCTCCGTTACGTCCTGCAATAAAGACATATTTCCGATATCCCATCGCTTGAGCCTCTTGCAAAAGCATGGAAATGCCTGCCTATGTCATTTCGACCGGAGGGAGAAATCTTTTGGCATAGATGAGTTATAAGACATCTCTCTCCGCTGCTGGTGACAGACAGAGGACTTTTGCAAGAGTCTCGCTTTATAAAGGTTTTACGCCGGACTCCCCTGCCGGCTTGTGCAACATTAAGGTAAAGACAAGAAGGCATCCTAATCGTCATCCCCGTCATGGTCCCCGTGCTCTCCGTCATGGTCGTCATCGTCGTCATCCACCATGCCTTCCCTTACTTTCTCCGTACCGTACCTTCTTCCGTTGAAATATACGCTGTGGCACCTGAGACAGTCTCCAAACTCGCGTATGCGTTCTTTTTCATGTTCCCTGATTATGCCCCTTGAAGCGTGCTCGTGGCAGTTCATGCAGTTATATTTCGTATAGACATTCCTGTCGTGGCACTTGCTGCAGATTACATTGTGGTTCTTGTCGAGGTACAGGTAATCATCGTGGTTGTATGTGGAGGGTTTCCATGCCTTTATCTCGTGGCAGGCCCTGCAGTCACTCGCCCCCCTGATGTGAATTCCGTCACCGGGAGCGCGGTGGCAGTCAATACATATCTCAACCCCCGGGACGGATTTGTGATCAAAGGGTCTTGTTATCCTGCCCTCAGGCCCGAGGTGGTCGGTATGGCACGCAAGGCAGTCCAGGCCCTTCAATGCGGTATGGAGTTGCCTGACCGCCGGTTTTTTGCCGGTTTTGCCGGCTGGATGGCATCCCGCCTTTGAACAGGACTCCGACGGGATCTTCCTGAAGGGCGCGTGGCAGTCCCTGCATCTGAGCTCTGAATGTTTTCCCGCAACATCTCCCGGCGAATAGAGGGGGGCGGGATACTTCAACCCCAGAAGAAACAGTTGAAAAACAATCAATATCCCTATAAACAGGTAAAACGGGTAACCCTTTTTCATCGGAAACCTCCGTAGTACAGGGCGGAGACCGCGTGATACACAACCATGACGGCAAGGATCGAAACAATGGGCCTGTGTACCGCCCTCCATTTTGACAGCGCATCCGATGTTATCGCCAGGGCCCACAGCCTCTGTTCAATGTCGCTTTCCGGCAGGCCGCTCCGCCTGAGCTTTTCCCTCTGCATCTTCAGGCTGCTCCTGGCCCTCTCGTATACATACCTTCCCGTCAGGCCGCTGACAAACGCAGTAAACATGAACACGAGGGTGATTACCGGCACAGCCGCGTTCAGATGCGTGCCTGTATGTATGAAAATAATAAACGATCCGGCAATGGAAAGCCATTCATGCGCAAACAGCCAGCCTTTGATCCTGCCGGAGGTTATCAGTTTCTTTCTCTTTCTCAACGAATATCCGAAAGACAATATGATAAGCAGCGTGCCCAGGAAACCGGTAAAAAGCCTGTGCCCCCTGATGCCGTACATGTCGAGAACGGTTTCTATGAGGACGGCGTTGGCCGCCACCAGAAACAGTGTTAAAAAAAGCGCGGAAAGCCTGCCTATGACAATTCTCATCAGTTTCTCACAGTCCTGTCCGTTTTCACGGCCGTCGTAATATTCTCACCGGATACAATAAAACAATTATAGCAGAAAGGGTTTGTGTATCAATTCGAGGCCGCCGGCAACGCGGAGAAGGCGCACCCGCGCCCGTACTTTCCTTTATTGTTTTTTCGGGTTAAAATATCAGTATCAGCAGGCATGTCCGTGAGGCAAAAACATGGATGAATTCAGAACAAACGTGGATGAAGAACTCGAGCTGAAGGAACGGCAGGAGGTAAAGTCACCTCCGCTTTACAGGGTGTTCCTTCTCAATGACGATTACACAACCATGGATTTTGTGGTCCATATCCTTGAGACGGTCTTCGACAAACCGCCTGTTGAGGCCGCACAGATAATGCTTCATGTCCACAAAAACGGAAAGGGGCTGGCCGGCGTGTATACGCGTGAGATCGCCGAGACAAAGACCGCCGCCGTGGTCGAGCTCGCCCGGCGGAACGGCTTTCCCCTTCAATGCTCAATGGAGAAGGAATGATAAACAAGGAACTGGAGATAACTATTGAAGCCACCGTGAGGGACGCCAGGACGCGGCGCCACGAATATCTCACGGTGGAACATATACTGTTCGCCATTATTCATGATGAATGGGGAATCGAGATAATCACCTGCTGCGGCGGGAACATAGAGACACTGAAGTCCCTGCTGGAGGGTTTTTTCGACAAGCACGTTCCGAAATATCCCGGGAATTCCAAGAAGTATCCCGAGCCCACCATTGCGTTTCAGAGGGTCTTCCGGACAGCCGTAACCCACGTGAGGTCGTCTGAAAAGCAGGAGGCCGACGCAGGGGATATACTCTCGGCGATATTTCTTGAAAAGGAATCCCACGCCGTGCATTTTCTCATGTCCGAGGGCATAACGCGGCTTGATGTGCTGAACTATGTTTCACACGGCATATCAAAGACATTCGACGGGCTTGTGGAAGAGCCCCGTCATCCCGCTGAAACCAAGCCGGCACCCGGGAAAAAACAGTCCTCAAAAAAAGACACGCTGAAGCAGTTCACCGTTGACCTGGTCCGCAAGGCGGCGGAGGGCGGCATCGATCCGCTTGTGGGGCGCGAAAATGAACTGAAGAGAACCATCCAGGTGCTCTGCAGGCGCAGGAAGAACAATGTCGTGTTCGTGGGCGAGCCCGGGGTGGGGAAGACCGCGATAGTCGAGGGTCTTGCCCTGAAAATCCACAGGGGCGAGGTTCCCGGTATCCTGAAACGGGCGCGCATCTTCCAGCTCGATATGGGAGGAATGCTTGCCGGCACAAAATACCGCGGGGATTTCGAGGCCCGGCTCAAGTCGACCATCAAAAGTCTCGAATCAATCCCGGATGCCGTCCTCTTCATCGATGAGATACACACTGTTGTCGGCGCAGGGGCGACAAGCAGCGGCTCAATGGACGCCTCCAACATCCTGAAACCCATCCTCAATACCGGCAAATTACGCTGTATCGGCGCAAGCACATATGAGGAATATAAAAATTATTTTGAAAAAGACAGGGCGCTTTCGAGGCGTTTCCAGAAGATAGAGGTTTACGAACCGGGCGCGAAAGAGACATTCCGCATACTGAAGGGCCTGAGGCCTTATTATGAAAAACATCACGGCGTCAGATACACGGACACGGCCCTCAGGGCCGCCGCCGAGCTGTCCTCCAAATATATAAACGATAAATACCTGCCGGACAAGGCGATTGACGTTATTGATGAAGCGGGGGCGCTGCTGCGGCTTTCCCCTTCGTTTGCCCGCAAAAAGACCGTGGGGCAGCCCGAGGTCGAATCCGTCGTCGCGAGGATGGCGAAGATACCGAAACGGAATGTCTCCACATCCGACACGGAAAAACTGAAACGACTCGAGGCCGAGCTGAAAAAGGCGGTATTCGGGCAGGATGAGGCCATCCGTTCACTGGCTTCTTCGATCAAGAGGGCGCGAGCCGGTCTCGGGGCGCCTGACAGGCCCATAGGCTCATTCCTCTTTACAGGCCCCACAGGCGTGGGAAAGACGGAAGTCTCAAAGACGGTCGCCTCTGTCCTGGGTATAGAGTTTATACGTTTTGACATGAGTGAATACATGGAAAAACACACCGTGGCCCGCCTCATAGGCGCGCCTCCGGGGTATGTGGGCTTTGACCAGGCGGGGCTCCTGACGGATGCGGTCAGGAGGCATCCCTACAGCGTACTCCTCATGGATGAGATTGAAAAGGCCCATCCGGATATATTCAGCATACTCCTGCAGGTGATGGATTACGCCACCCTGACCGACAACAACGGCAAAAAGGCGGATTTCCGCAATGTCATACTGATCATGACCTCGAATGCCGGCACCGAAGAGATGAGCAAAAGCTCCATCGGATTCGGTGACAGGAGCGGGGATACACGGGCGAAAGGCATGGATGCGATCAACAAACTCTTCAGCGCTGAATTCAGGAACAGGCTTGACTGCACGATCACGTTCAATGCACTGACACCGGATATAATGAGAAAGGTGGTCGACAAGTTCATAACAGAGCTCAAACACCAGCTCCGGCCCGGGAAGGTCAGGGTGACCGTTTCGGAAAGTGCAAGAAACTGGCTCGCCGAACACGGCTATGACCCCCGCTTCGGCGCAAGGCCCCTGGGAAGGCTTATCCAGAGGGAGATCAAGGATGTCCTGTCTGAAGAGGTGCTTTTCGGGAGGCTCTGCAAGGGCGGGAATGTCCGCATAGATGCGGACAACAAGGGGTTGAGATTTGACTATTCACACTAACCCTTAACCTTAATGCTGCACAAGCAGGCAGGGGAGTCTGCCGGAAGACCTGGGATATTCTTTAAAATGCCTGTTTTCAGATTGCCGGACGAAGTTGTTTTTCCTCCGCCGGAGCTTGCGGAAGACAGCGGCCTGCTTGCAGTCGGGGGGGACCTGAGCGAGTCCCGCCTCCTGCTTGCGTATTCAGCGGGCATCTTCCCGTGGTATTCCGCTGGCGAGCCTGTTTTATGGTGGTCGCCCGACCCGCGCCTTGTCCTGTTTCCGGATGAACTGAAGGTGTCAAGGAGCCTGAGGCAGACAATGAAAAAAGGCATATTCACGGTCACGATGGACACCGCCTTTGAATCCGTTATAAGGAACTGTGCCGGGATACACGGAAAAAACGACGGGGGGACATGGATCACCGCTGAAATGATCGATGCCTATATCCGCCTTCACCATTCAGGCTATGCCCATTCTGTGGAGAGCTGGTCCGACGGTGAACTGGCCGGGGGGCTCTACGGCGTTTCCCTCGGTTCGGCATTTTTCGGGGAATCCATGTTTACGAAAAAAAGCAATGCCTCAAAGGTTGCGTTTGTACGGCTTGTCGAACAACTGTCGGAGTGGAATTTCTCCGTCATAGACTGCCAGATAACCACCCCGCACCTCCTGAGCCTCGGGGCGAGGGAGATTCCACGGAGCGAATTCCTGAAAATCCTGAAAACAGCCCTGAAGACCCCTGCAAAGAGGGGAAAGTGGGAAATGGTGCCGAAGGCGGGATTCGAACCCGCACGGAATTGCTTCCACTAGACCCTGAACCTAGCGCGTCTGCCAGTTCCGCCACTTCGGCATCCTTTGTTTCACCCTACAGCGGCATAAAACATCGCCGGCGGCGCAGAGGAGCCTGCCGGGAAAGCTTTACCTGCGATACCTTCAGGTGATATTCCGCACGGCATGTCAAACTTCCGTGCTTCGTGACCGTAACGGACACGGTCAACCGGCAGGAAAGACGTCCCTTTTTCCGTTACTTCCTGCAACAGAGGCATATTTCCGATATCCAATCGCTTTATAAAGGGTTTACGCCGGACTCCTCCGCACGTTTATGCAACACCAAGGTTTATCTTTCATTATAGTATAGAACAAAAACATCCTCTACGGACCCGGTGACCTTACGGGCCCGGCCCGGCATCAACGGAAATATCCGCTTACTCGGCTATGGGTGTCTGGAAAGGGTTGTCACCCTCTATGCGCAGCAGCTTCATCGTTTCCCTATCCAGAACGAGATCGGCCACACCCCTGTTTTCGATCCTGCCGTCTTTGGCGGTCCACCAGGTGCCCCGCCAGTTCAAGTCAACCGTCACGGACGAGGCACCTATTCTGACCAGTCTCGGATTAAAAGACAGTTCGGCCCTTTCAAAGAAAAGATTCTTCAGGATGCTGCCGGCTGTTTCAGCGCTTACGGTATTCTGCAGTTCATCCCTGTCTTTTGTTTCATACGCCTTTTTTATCTTTTCTATGCGGTTGAAAGCAGCAGTGGTCAAAAGGGAATCAGCGGACGGTTTTACATTCTCCCTGCTGCAGCCTGCCGCCGCCAGAACCAGCATGATTAATACAACGTAAAGTCTTTTCATAAATCACCGTGTAACATTTCCTGAAATGCGCCTGTAAATTTTACATGCTGAAACCTTTTTTTTCAACACACGGGGCCCCCCGGGTAATGTCAAGATTTCTGTGTAAATTCTTTTAAGGGTGTCATTCTCCATTTATCATTTAAGTGATTTAGTACAGCATAAACAATCCTTTCAATACTCTGAGAGTTGTTAAAACAACTCATAGGT
>JALSHG010000109.1 GCA_026982355.1 Thermodesulfovibrio sp. | reverse complement strand
ATGGGCAACATAAAAGAGACGACGTTTGACGAGATATGGAACAGCGAGAAAGCGGAAGAGGTCCGCAGGCTGGTCAGAAACTGCAACAGGCAATGCTGGATGGTCGGCAGCGCCGTGCCCGCGATCATGAAATACATTCACAGGCCGGCCCTCTGGGTCATCAGGAACAAGCTGCGAGTTACTTTAAAGAAAAAACCCGTCCTCTGCCTCCCGGACGGCAGGTGCCGGCCGTCCTGATCCGGGAGGAAATCGTTTTGCTCGCTCCCTGAATTAACCTTAATGTTGCATAAGCCGGCTGTGGAGTCCGCCGCAAAACCTTTATAAAGCGATAGGACACTGGAAATATGTCCCTGTTGCAGGACGTAACGGAGAGTGAAATTCTAAAAGACGGCAATATGCCCTGCGGGATATGTCCTGAAGGTATCGCAGATAAAGCTTTTCCGCCGGACTCCACAGCCCACAGGCGATGTTTTTATGCCACTGTAAGGTTAAAGAGGGAACCGTGAGGGGGAGGCCCCATCCGGCGAAGGGGGATATTCAGATGAAAATAGCGGTTGTCGGCACGCGGGGTTTCCCCGGGGTGCAGGGCGGAGTGGAGACGCACTGCAGGCAGTTGTATCCCGGGCTGGCTGACCGCGGCTGCGATGTCACGGTCTTCGCGAGAAAGCCCTATGTTGATTCAGCCCCGTACACGTACAGGGGTGTGCGCGTGATACCGCTGAGCTGTCCCGCAAACAAGTTCCTCGAGGCCGTTGTCCATACCTTCAAGGGGGTGCTGAAGGCGCGCGTCATTAAGCCGGATATCCTGCATATCCACGCGGTCGGACCTTCACTTTTTGTTCCCCTGGCACGCCTGCTCGGCATGAAGGTCGTGATTACGAACCACGGGCCTGATTACAACCGGAAGAAATGGCCTCCCCCTGCCAGGATGTTTCTGAGATTCTGCGAGAGAATGGGCGCTGTGTTCGCAAACGAGGTGATCGCCATTTCAGACAGCATCGCAGCGGATATAAAGAACAAGTACGGCAGGGACAGCGTTGTCATTCCCAACGGCGTGGACCTGCCGTCGCCGCCGGATACTGAAAACGCCCTGAAAAAATACGGCCTGCGCAATGGGAGGTACATACTGGCTGTGGGCAGGTTCGTCCCTGAGAAGGGATTCGACGACCTGATAGGCGCCTTCAACAGGCTCGAACTCGAAGACCTTAAACTCGTTATCGCCGGTGACGCGGACCACGAGGACAGGTACAGCCGGGCCCTGAAGGCAAAGGCCCGCAGCAATGAAAACATTGTGTTGACCGGGTTTATAACAGGAAGACCCCTTCAGGAGCTGTACAGCCATGCAGGGCTGTTCGTCCTCCCCTCATATCACGAAGGGCTTCCCATAGTCCTGCTGGAGGCCATGAGCTACGGCCTGTCGTGCATAGCGAGCGACATACCGGCCAACAGGAACGTGGAGCTGGAAGAGGAGAGGTTTTTCGAACCCGGCAACGTCGCATCCCTTGCGGACAAGATAAGGGAGTTCATAAACAGGCCGTGGCGCGCCGCGGAGAGAAGAAGGCAGATTGCCCTGATCAATGATAAATACAACTGGGGGAAAATAGCCGGCAGGACGCTCGAGGTCTACGAAAGAGCCGCTCGGTGATCTCCCCTCTATTCTGTAGTAAAGCTTCTTATCCCGCTCTCCGCCTTGCCGCCGTTTCCGTCATAGGCGGTCACCTTCCAGTAGTACGTGGTCCCGGGCATCAGTCCGGATATTGTCTGCGACACCTCAGTGCCTTCCTGCGTGACTATGTCAGGAGGGGTCGTGCCGCCGCCACCCGAACCGCCGCCTGAGCCGCATGAGACTGAAAGCATTGCAACTGTCAGCATTGCAATCAGCAGGACGGCCGTTTTCCTCCTGCTCCTCCCGCTGCCGGCAAGGACCATCCCGAATATCATCAGTCCCGCGCCCGTGCCTGCGTAGAATATGTCCTCGACCCCTTTTGCCGATGACGCGTTACCCGTGTCGACACAGCCTGTTGCGAAATCACTTTCCTTGCATACCTGCAGCCTGTAGCTGACCGCATCCCCGTCAGGGTCGATGCTCTCTTCCCATACAAATTCAACCGCCGTCCCAAGGCCCGTCTGGCCGTCGGCCGGATACAGGAGCAGCGGCGCCGAAGGCGGATTGTTATTGACAGGTATATAATTATTGACTGTAATATAGTCGGTTCTCGTTGCCGTTGTGATGACATCTCCGAGGGAATCCCTGAGAGTCAGTGTGACTGTATACTTGCCGGGAGAGGTATAAGTATATGAGGGTCCCGGGTCCGTTGAATCGGGAGAACCGTCGCTGTCGAAGTCCCATTCATAGGTTGAAGGTTTGTAAAGACCGGCGGAACTGCTCGTGAAATATACGGTAAGCGGCCCGTCTCCGCTTGTTGAAGAACCTGTGATGTCAAGTTCGGTTGCCTCGTAGACCTGATCCGCATCAATATTGTTTGTTGCCTGCTCGATGCCGCTCGGCCACTGGATGACAAGCCGGTCCACACGCGTATTACCTCCGAGGCCGAAGTGTATGCGCTGGTAGTTCTGCGAATATGCATGGATGCCCCCGTTTTGCTCGCGCAACTGCGTTTTTCCGTCGGGAGTGGTTGCGAGCACCCTTGCGCCGATGCCGTCGCGGTTTGAGACCACACCGACAAGGTCGATCTCAAGCCAGTGATTGGTGTTGCCGGTGTTCATGAAAAGCTGGTCGGGGCCTTCCGTGATCGTGCTTGAATATTTCCCGTTGGTGACGAATATGTCCATGAAACCGTCTTCGTTGTAATCGGCGAGCGCCACACTTTCGCCCAGGCCTATAGCGCTTCCTTCAGCTCCGTGTCCCGTCACAGGCATGAACATGTTGTTGCCGATATTCTCATACAGGATGTTATCAAAATTTTTGACAATGGACCGGCATACGAGGTAAATATCCACATCCATGTCATTGTCAAAGTCCGCTGCCGCCACTGAATGGCATGCAGTGGGGCCTAAGGCCGCAACTTCAGGAGCCTCCTGAAAGAGACCGTCCGCCGTCTGAATGAACAATTTGTCGTTTTCCGCACCGCCGGTATCGTCGAAGCCGACAACATCGGAAGGGGGCGATATTGCGGCGGCGGCGTTGGTGGTGTCCACGGTTATGGAAACATGGAGCATGAGCCACTTGTTGCTCCTGACGGAAAATTGCCATTTTGAGGTGTCCGTGTCATAGCCTATGAATATTCCGAGCTCGGTGCCGGTGGTGTCGGGCATTCCTGCCGCATCCGCAGCGGTGAGTGTAAATGTCTTGGCCGGAGGATTTGTTTTATCTGAACCGATGTATATATCCGCGGGTGTAACCTGAAATGATTCTATTTTAAATGTGACGTTGTCCGCTGCTGTGGGGGTGAAGGAAAAACTCTTGACTGCGGCATCCCATGAGCCCGTGAGAATCCCGGCCCTGATGTTTGTCTCGTTGTATTTAATCACGGAAGAAGTCGTATATGCCCTTGCAAAATAAAAATCGGTCCGCAGGTCGCCGTTGAAGTCGGCGATGGCCGCATCCTCCACAGCACCGGTTGAGAGGCCGCTGAGCGCATAAGTGGCGTCCCTGAACGGCACGGAATCGTACCGGTAGACACGGTGGGGTGACGGATTTGAATATACCACTATGACCGGGGCGTTAGCCGGCCCCATGTGGGTCAACTGCGCAAAGACGGGGTCGCTGCCCATATCGGTCTCAATGCCTGTCAGGTCATTGCCGTTTGTGAAATATCCGTCCTGCCGGGTGAAGAGCGCTGATTGTGCCTGATCATCGCAACTGCGCTTCAGGTTTGAAAGAAAGATATCAAGGTAACCGTCCCCGTTCCAGTCGAACCACAACGGCGTACGCCCCCTTCCCATGGGGTAAGCCAGGCCGTATGATCCTGCTTCATCCTGCAGGGTATTGCCGTCGTTAATGAAGAACTGGTTTGAGCCTTCCCCGCATCCGCTGCCCCCTCCGACGATCTGGAACAGATCCTGGTCCCCGTCATTGTCAAAGTCGGCCCAGGCCGCGCCGTGCATGTCGGAAGCATTGTCGTACATGACCGATGCCGTTGAATCCGTAAACGTGCCGTCTCCGTTGTTGATGTACAATGCCGGCTTTCTGGCGTGATGGCTGATCCAGATATCGGGCAGGCCGTCGCCGTTCATGTCGCCCCAGGAGACGCCGAATGTCCTCCTGTTGGAGTCGTCAATTCCCGCATCCCGCGTTACCTCCACGAACTGGCCGGTCTGGATTGCTGCGCGCACGGGTTCGGGACTCAGCCATGAACCTGTCATTATTAACAGGAGAACAACCAGCGCGGTTGTAAATGAAGAAGGCCGGGCTCCCGGTATGTTATTGATAGAAGAATCCGGTGCGGGACCGGTGTCCGGATAATTACTGTCCATCATAAAATCTCCCCGTCCCCTCTTTTTGCAGAGGGATGTTAGTGGTTTGTTTTTATTGAAAGAGACCCTTTCAACAGTCTTTCCTCTTCTCACACCGCACAGGTGCAGTGTAATGATAATTTCCAGGCAGTAAGCAGTAAAAGATTTTTTCTCTTTTACCGGTATGTGAGAGTAACGTATTTAAGCGCTTCCGGCAAGAAGCTTAAAAAATCCGGTATTACAACAATAATATCAGACAACACTCATGCATGTCAACTTTTTTGTCACAGTGTTGTGGAAATTGACACTTTCTCTTCTTCCCGTTTCCTGCTTAACGCGGGGGATGAACTATTACATGCATAATAGTATAATAAAATATCTTTATAAATTTTATAAGAGGGAGAAGACCCTGAAATAATGGAGAAAATCATAAATGATAATAAAAGCGCCAATGTGATATGGCACCACGCCACGGTTACAAGGGAGAGACGTGAAAGGCTGAACGGCCACAGGAGCGTCATCCTCTGGTTCACGGGCCTGTCCGGCTCCGGGAAGTCAACACTTGCCCATGCCGTCGAGGAGCAACTGCACCGGATGGGGTGCAGGACCTTTGTCTTTGACGGCGATAATGTCCGCCACGGACTTAACAGCAACCTGGGATTTTCCAGGGAAGACCGCAGGGAAAATATCAGGCGCATCGGTGAAATGTGCAAGCTTTTTATCGAAGCCGGCGTTATAGCCCTTACGGCGTTTATTTCACCGTACAGGGAGGACAGGGCATCAGTGCGCAGGCTGGTGAATGACGGTGATTTTATCGAGGTCTATTGCAACTGCAGCATCGAAATATGCGAGAGACGTGATGTGAAGGGCAGTTATGCAAGGGCGAGAAGGGGGGAGATACCCGAATTCACCGGTATATCTGCTCCCTACGAAGCGCCGGAAAATCCGGAGCTGGTTATGGATACCGGGAACACTCCGCTTGAGACGTGCGTGGAAAGGATTATCGACTACCTCGGGGAAAGGAAAATTACAGCAGGAGACCGGAACAGTAACTCGCTTTGAGAGGGAATATGACTTACATAAGGTTGATACGATGGTGGCTTACGGGACTGATTTTTTTTATGCCTTTTCAGCGGATGATTGTCAAGAGTGTGGAGGTATGGAGCAGGCAGGTATCGTTTTTCATCAACCGCATCGAAGAAATCACTGTGGCGGTTCTGCTGCCCCTGGCAATAAGGGAGTTTTATAGACACAGGGAAACCATAGCCAGACCCCACATTCTATTGTCGATCCCTGTTCTGGCGATTGCCGTTTCCGGACTCATATCCGGCGCGGTAAACGGCTCTTCAATGGTCATCACCGGCCTCGGTATCTTTGACTATATAAAATACTTTCTCTTTATCTTCGTTTATGCTGCTTTCTTCAGTGATTTTGCCGGGTTCAGGAAGATATTCCGGGCGCTGGTGATTCTCACTGTATTCCTGGCAATCGTGGCCTTCGCGCAGGAACTCTGGGCGCTTCACTCCAGGTATATAGCCGGAAGATGTATATACGACAGGGGGAATTACCTGTTCGGGGAAGCCTTTTTAAACATATACCGCGATTCATTCAGGGAGCACTGGAGGCTCGGAATTTTCCGGACGCCCTCCCTCCTGCGCAGTCCCAACTTTTTCGGATTTTACAGCCTGTTTATCCTCACGATGTACTTTTATCTGAGGAGAAAGGTGAACTTCGCCGTGCTGTTCACGCTGATGGTGGGGATTTTCGGAAGCATGGCGAGGATGGTTTACGCGGGATTCCTGTTCCTGGCGGGTGTGCAGGCTTTCAGGAGCAGGCGCCTGGTTATAATCCTGTTCATTGTTCCTTTCCTGGTCATTCTGTTCTACATGAGCACGTTGTGGGATTTTAACATCTGGAAGCTGACAGGCCGGTCATTTATGGTAAATCAGGAACAGGCAAGTGTAACGCCTTACAGGAAATATGCCAGGGACAAGGCGCTCGGCATATGGAAGGAGCACCCTTTCTGGGGAGTCGGGCCGGGGAGGTTCGGGGGTGCTGTGTCGATACTCTTCAATTCGCCCCTTTATGATAAATACAAT
Source organism: Thermodesulfovibrio sp. (assembly GCA_026982355.1). Lineage (GTDB taxonomy): Bacteria > Nitrospirota > Thermodesulfovibrionia > UBA6902 > UBA6902 > JAADFS01. The sequence continues at coordinate 34,704 of JALSHG010000109.1, read as the reverse complement.
TTCAAACCGGAAGAAAACTATCTTTTGAGAAAATGGAAAAGCCTCGACCAGTTCTGGCCGCAGGTGCTGACAGAGACGGGCATATTCGGAACGGCCTCTTTTGCGGGAATGTTCATCATGTTTTTTTCGGTATTTCTGATGCTCGGGAAACGGTTGGATGATTATGAACTGAGGGGCCTGTTCAGCGGGCTTGCAGTGTTTACGGTTATCATCCTTTTGTGGACGTTGGGAGGCAATATCAAAAACGGCGTCATCTTCACCTATTCCGCTTTTGCCGGAATAGGACTGGGTTGTATAAATAAGAACAGATAGTGGCCTTGATGTTGCATAAACGGGCACAGGCTGTGTTTTGCGGTGTTTTAACCTTAATGTTGCATAAGCCGGCAAGAGAGTCCGCCGTAAAACCTTTATAAAGCGATGGGATTTTGTAAATATGTCTTTGTTGCAGGAATTAACGGAGAGTGAAGTTCAGAAAAGACGCCGATATGCTGTGCGGAATACTCTCTAAGGTATCGCGGATAAAGCTTTTCCGCCGGACCCTCTTGCCGACGGGCGGTAGTTTTATGCCACTGTAAGGTTAATGCAACTGTAAGGTTTACTTATTGTTTTTATCGGATTCTGAAACAAGCTCAGAATGACACTTTGCTGTGTTTTTAGACTTTGCGAGAGGCTCTTAAGGATATAAAAACGGTGTGTGGTATAAAAACTAAAGGGCTGCGGTTTTTTTTTGTTGTATTGCCGACTGTATTGTCACTGCTTTTCCACACTGGTTGTGACGATGCATACTGGGGCGCCGCCGAGGTTGAAGCCCCTCCCAACAACCTTCCCGACATTACCATCATGAGCCCCCTGGACGGAGAGATATTCGCAGAAGGGGAATCAATTACATTCAGCGCTTCGGTTTATGATGTGGATGAAGGAGCCATAACGGAAAACTGCAAGGTATGGACATCCAGTATAGACGGCGAGATAGGCAGGGGAACTTTTTTTTCAAGAAACGACCTGTCCGCCGGGGTGCATGTCATCACCATTACGGCCAGGGACAGCGAGGGTGATACGGCTGGTGTTTCGGTGCGGATTACGGTAAATCCGGTATCGGGTTCATGATGAGTGATGCGAGGAAATTCCTGCCCCTGTTGCTGCTTTACTCCGGCGTTGTCCTGGCAGCCGGCTCAAACAGTTTATGGGCGGATGAGTCACATTATGTGATGTTTGCAACAAACCTCTCGCACGGCTATTATTCGCCGCGTGATGACGTGAACCTGTGGTATGGTCCGGGATACCCGCTTATCCTGCTTCCCTTTGTCCTGTTGAACCTGCCGTGGCTGGCCGCCAAACTGCTCAACCCGCTGTTTCTGTTTACGGCGGCGGTTTACTTTTACAGGACCCTGCGTCTTTATATGCGGGAAAGGCAGGCGTTGTTTTTTTCGTATGCGCTGGGCTTGTATTATCCGTTTCTGAAGTATATTTATTTCCTCATGACAGAGACATTGTCCGTTTTCCTGGTATGCGGTTTTGTTTTCCATTTCTGCAGGCTGTATCATGACGTGGAAAGACCACGGCTGCATCTCGCGGCGGCATCGTTTTACCTGGGATACCTGGCGCTCACAAAGGTGTTTTTCGGATACGTGATCATGACCGGGCTGCCGCTTTTTCTTTGTCTGTATCTCAGGAAAAGGAAAGACACGTTCAGGAGGCCCATGGCGGTTTACCTGCTGGCGCTTCTTTTCTGCACGCCCTACCTGCTTTATACGTATTCGCTGACGGGCAAGATTTTTTACTGGGGCGATTCCGGCGGCATGTCCCTGTACTGGATGTCCACCCCGTACGAAAATGAACTGGGCGACTGGCAATGGATGGGGTCGATGCTCGAGCATCCGGATGTATACAAGGAACAGATGGAGTTTGACCGCAGACTGTCCAGACTTCCGCGTGTTCAGCGGGATGAAGCATATAAAAGACAGGCGTTGAAAAATATCGTCGACCATCCCGTGAAATATTTCAGGAACTGGCTGGCCAACATCGGGCGCCTCCTGTTTAATTATCCCTATTCTTATACTTCCCAGAAGCTGTCAACCTATTTTTATATTATCCCCAACATGTTTCTGGTGGTTTTCGGCGTCGCCTCCATCTATCCGGCTTTTCTCCGCCGCAGACTGATTCCCCGTGAGATATACGGGTTGATCATATTCGGCCTGATCGCCTTTGGAGGCAGTTCACTGCTGAGCGCGTACAACCGCCAGTTCTGGCCCCTTGTCCCCGTGGTTATCCTGTGGATAGCCATGGTGTCGACACGGGTTGTCAGAATTGAGCTGAGACAGTGAGGTTTCGCCGCATTACCCGGTGGTGAAGCTTCTGACCTCGCTCTCTGTTATGCCCCTGTTGCCGTCATCGGCAAGCACCTTCCAGTAGTACGTGGTTGCGGGCTTTAAACCGGACACCGTCCGGACGATTTCATTGCCGTCAGCCGCGGGGACGGTCTCACCGCCGCCGCCGCTTCCGCAGGAAATCAGAAACAGCGAGGCCGCCATGACCATTATGAGCAGGAGGGCCGTCTTCCTCTTGCCTCTCATACCGCCTGCAAGCATAATGCCGAACACAAGAAGTCCCGGGCCTGTTCCGGCATAAAACATATTCCGGTTTATGAGGGATGCCGTATTTTCTCTCTTAATACAACCGGACGTGTCACAGACATAAAGTGTGTAGGTCACCGGGTCACCGTCGGGGTCGGTGCTCTTCAGCCACCTGAACTCCACGGTCGTTCCGAGGCCTGTCCGGCCGTCCGCCGGTGAGACAAGCCGTGGTTTTGAAGGCGGGCTGTTGTCCGCCTGCCTCTGAAAACCGTCGTAAAGGGCGACGATCCTGCCCGTGTACCTGTAGCCGAGGATAAGATCATTAACACCGTCGCCCGATATGTCGCCTCCGATGATGTCTCTTAAGTCGCCTCTGCTGCTGCCGTCCTCATCAATTCTGTTGTCCGCGCTGTAAACAGTTAAATCCGGCGGGGTATAAGCAAGATTTATTGTCTGTGGCAAATCCGGGCTTCCATAGATTACGTAAGCTTCCCCGGAATCCGTTTTATCACCGTTTTCTCCGTCGCCGCGGGGGGCTATGATTAAAATATCATCTATGCCGTCATTGCTTATGTCGCTTGCATAAACCTTCAGGCCCAGATTATCACCCGCATCAGCCCCTGTTATCGTGATGTCCGCATCTGTTGTCTTCAGATCGATTTCCCCTCGCTGAAACGATGAAGATCCGAAAAATACAAATACCTTTCCGGCTTCCTCGGCTGCTTTTTCAGCACCGGCAATAATATCATCGATACCGTCTTTATTGACATCTCCAATGGCTATTCTGCCGAGCCTGTCACCCCTGTCCGCCCCCAGGATTGCAGTATCTGGCGTGAAAGAGTTCAGATCAATCGTGCCTGAATAATCGCCTATATCATTGATTATCAATATCCTGCCTTCGTTGCTGAACCTGTCCGCCGCCGGATTTCCGTCCCCTGCCCAGACACCTATGACGAGGTCCGTCCGTCCGTCATCGTATATGTCACCCGTCCCTATTGTGGCCTGGGTCCCGAGCTTGTCGTACCTGCGGCCGTAGATGGAGATATCGGCCCTGTCCCCTGCGCTTAGATCAAGGACACCTGAAAGCGCGGGAGAGCCTTTGATTATGTGTATTTCCCCGTCCCATTCACCGTCGTTTGATAATCCGTCCGCGCTCAAGGCGCCTATCATCAGGTCAGCGATATGATCGCCGTCGATGTCCGAGGCATGGACCGTCTGGCCGAACCGGTCTCTGGGGTCTTCTCCGTAGACAGTGTAGCCGGCACCGGTTTTCAGGTCCACGGCAGCCGGCAGGGCCCTGCCTCCGAATACAACGTAAACCGCGCCGCTTTTGTCGTCCGGTGTGACATCTTTGTCGTTAACCGGCGGCGCCGGGGCGCCGATGATAATGTCGTCAAATCCGTCGCCGTTTATGTCGCCGGTGGTTATGTATTCTCCGGTCATGTCCCCGGTGTCGACCCCCTTGATGACAACGTCGGCCTCCTCGAGCGTGCGGCCGGACGTGAACCCTCCGTAGAACAGATAAACAGCACCGGCCTTTGGGACAGTTAATCCGGTGTAATGCTCGAAATAAAGGTTGTCTATTTTGATATCGCTTTGTGCGGCGCCATTCAGAAAAGATATCGCAACTTTTGCTACATTGTTCCAGTCAGGGGAACCGATTTTTGAGAAATCCGATAGCTTCACGTCAATCTTTGTCCATCCCGCATCAGTTAATGCGATGCCGGAGGCATCATACTCGAAATGATTTCCCCACACGGGGGCATAGATTCTTATCTTGTCAAGATGTTCATTGCCTCCTTCAGTATAAATCCGGAAATGCAAGCGATCCCTTGCAGGTTCTAAAGCAACTCTTGCAGGAAGAGTTAATCTCATGGCAGTCCATCCGGATGCATTCCTGGTGGAGCTGATGCTGTAATCTCCGACAACGGAGTCGATGCTCGTGACAGGGGAGGTAAGTCTGTAATTGACTACGCTCCACAGAGAAGCATTATTTTCCGTCCATGCATCCTTGTCAGCGGGCAGATAACCTGATTTGTATCTTGTGATATCCGCGTAAAGGGATGAAACGATTAAATCGCTGACACCGTCACCGTTGATATCACCGGTTGCCGAGCCGCCCAGGTGGCCGACACAGCATCCGGTATACTTCGTGTTCGCTCCAGGAGAGATATGTATGTTCTGATCATTGCCGGTTATGGTTACGTATTCGGCTGCTTCACCTGTTCTAAACGGCGGCAGGAGTGAGATGATTATCAGGAGATACCAGATTAATTTCCGGCAGCCGCGTGAATGGATTACGCGCGGGACATTATTATGTAACATTTCTTTCCTCCGGACAGGATGTATACGGCCCCTTTCGGCAGTGGAGCCAACATGCTCCGTTGCCGAAAGGGCAATCAAACGGTGACTATGACTACACGGTATTTTTGCTGAAATACGGTAACCGCAGCGGAACGCTGTTAAAACATTATAGTCGGTTTCAGACGGATATGTCAAATTTTATTAAAAGAATGCAAAGAATCTTTACACTCTTTCGGCATCATGCACACTGCTGGTTTTTTAAAACAATGTGTAAATAAACGGGGCCACGGCCGAACCCTGGGTAAATACAATCAGGGCGCCCAGCAGAGCCATGAAGATAATAATAGGCGCCAGCCACCACTTTTTTCTTACTTTCAGGAATTCCCAGAATTCCGATATAATAGCCATCTTGCTCATTGTTTTGCCTCCTTGCCGCTGTAGTCAGAACTGCTTTTCATAGCCGTTTTTATTAAATTTCTCCGGTTTCCTGTAATTCCAGTAGGTTGGTCTTGATTTGTCCGTTTTCGTGTCAAGAAATTCCTTGCCGGCCAGCCTTCCGATAAGGCTGGTCAGAGTGAGCACGAGGTAGAAGAGAATGCTCAGGATGACCCGTGTCATGAACCAGCCCATTACTACCGCCAGTGTCATCCATGCCTTCTGAAAGGGTTTCAGTACAGCCGGCATGATCATGCCTGAAATGATTAACGCCGCGGATATGACAAGAAAATATGAGTGGTAGTCCTTCCCCCGCCAGAAGAGCAGGCCGCCTATCAGGCCGAGGACAATACCGACGCTGAGCCCGAATTTCCTGAGATCGCTCTTTTCGCTCCTGATGTTTCTGATCTCTTCAAGCATGTCTTCTTCTAATCCGGCTCAAACTCCTTTTGCCAGTTCGTATCGTTTTCAAGGGGCCTCTGCTCTTTTTTGTCCAGCAGGCAGTTGCCGAGTACCAGATAGTCCATGTTGGTGCGCATAAAGCAGAGGTAGGCATCCGCAGGGGTACAGACTATGGGTTCGCCCCTTACATTGAATGAGGTGTTGATAATAACGGGGCAGCCGTGCTTTTCATCGAGCTTCTCTATCAGCTTATGATACAGCGGGTTTGTCTCCCTGTCAACAGTCTGTATCCTCGCGGAGTAATCCACGTGCGTGACGGCCGGCAAGTCCGAACGTACCACGTAGAGTTTTTCAAGTCCGAACAGACTCTTTTCTTCATCCGTCATCTCTTTGCGGATGTCTTTTTTCACCGGAGCCACAAGGAGCATGTAAGGACTTTCCCTGTCTATTTCGAAGAAATCCGATACTCTTTCCTTTATGACCGACGGCGCAAAGGGCCTGAAGCTCTCGCGGAATTTTATCTTCAGGTTCATTATCTCCTGCATCTGCGGAGAGCGGGCGTCTCCTATAATCGAGCGTGCCCCGAGTGCCCTGGGACCGAACTCCATCCTGCCCTGAAACCATCCGATCACCTTCCCCTCCGCGATTAAATCAGCCACCCTGCCGGGGATGTCTTCCTCGTTCAGGCGGGTGAAGGGGATGCTGTTTTTATTCAGATAACCGACGATACTGTCACTGGCGAATTCGGGCCCGAGATATGAGCCGCGCTGCGAATCTCTTTTGCCGTCCGCATGCCTCGTATTTTCCAGGTACTGGTACCACACAAACAGGGCGGCTCCCAGCGCCCCGCCTGCATCTCCGGCGGCAGGCTGTATCCATATGTTTTCAAAAGGTCCCTCGCGCAGTATTCTGCCGTTGCCCACGCAATTAAGGGCCACCCCTCCCGCGAGGCAGAGATTTTTCCGCCCTGTCTCCCTGTGGACGTGGCGGCTCATCCGCAGCATCACTTCCTCGGTCACCTCCTGCACCGAACGCGCAAGGTCCATCTCCCGCTGTGTCAACTCCGCCTCTGGTTTACGCGGAGGCCCGCCGAAGAGTTTTTCGAACCTGCCGTTGGTCATCCTCAGGCCCGTGCAGTAGTCGAAATACTCCATGTTCATCCTGAAGGAACCATCCTCTTTCAGGTCTATAAGTTCGCTGAGTATCAGGTCCTTGTACCTGGGCTCGCCGTAGGGCGCCAGGCCCATTACCTTGTATTCACCGGAGTTGACCTTGAAGCCCGTGTAGTATGTGAAGGCGGAATAGAGCAGTCCGAGGGAATGCGGGAAATGAATATCCGCGATGATCTCTATCCTGTTGCCGCTGCCGGTACCATAGCTCGTGGTCGTCCATTCGCCTACACCGTCTATGGTAAGGAACGCGGCCTCCTGAAACGGGGACGGAAAGAACGCGGATGCGGCGTGGGATTCATGATGTTCGGGAAAGATGATCTTCCCGTCATATCCAAGCTCTTTCTTCAGCAGTTCCTTCATCCAGAGCTTCTGTTTTATCCATACAGGCATCGCCTTGATGAACGACCGGATTCCCGAAGGCGCATAGGCCAGGTATGTCGACAGTATGCGTTCGAACTTGATGAAAGGCTTGTCGTAAAAGGCAACGTAATCCAGGTCATCAACCGTCAGTCCCATCTCTTTCAGGGAATAATCAATGGCGTTTTTAGGGAAGGAGGGGTCATGCTTTTTCCGGGTGAAACGTTCCTCCTGGGCCGCAAACGTGATCCCGCCGTCCTGCACCATGCAGGCGGCGCTGTCATGGTAAAAAGCCGATATGCCTAAAATATTCATCTTACACCTGCTTATTTTTCAGCGGCCCCGAAGAGGTAATCTTCGGGCTCCGGTGCAAGCGTTGCGCTGAACTCTCTGACAAACTCCCTTGCGATAATCAGGGCGTCTTCTATCTCGCTTTCCCTTGCCGGTATATCCATCCGCACCATGATGCCGATCCTCTTTTTATTGAACAGGGAGAAATACAACTGCTTCAGCTTCTGCTCGATCCACTTGTTGACTATTTGCTTGTCTATGACTATCCAGTAAAAACTCAGGAAGCTTTCATTTCCCCTTTCCGTATACAGTGTGCGCGCGGTGATGACGCGGCCTCCTCCGATATTGAATTCAGTATCATCAAGTTCTCTCAGTTTGAACCCCGCGCTTGTATAACATACATTCGGGTGATGAAAATTGCCTGCGTCAAGGATGATCAGCAGGAGCGTCCGCCCCCTGCTGTTTACATACTGGTATGTCCTGAGGTCGCTGATAAAACCGAACCTGGAGGCCTCCAGTTCGAGGTTCAGGTCCGCTGTTATGTCCCTGCCCCGCCACCCGTCGAATTCGGCCGGGATATTAAGCGCGGAGACAAAGCCCGTGCCCTTGTATTTCGGCCGTTTATAGGTGAAGCTCAGTATCATGGCGGTTGAAAGAAGTATTATGACCATCCAGAACTTGAAGGGTTTCATGGCTTAATAGTATGACCTCCGGCCTGAATACAGCCTGTCAAGTATCGCTTCCACTCCCATTAATCCGGAAATGGTGATTATAAATATCATGATCCCGCTGAAATTATGAAAAAAACCCTGTCCAGCCTCTTCACCGAAATAAAAGGTTATGAGACAGAGCGTTATTACACGTATGAGATTGCCCAGCAGCGCGGCGGGTATTATGAACGCGGTAAGGATGAGTTTCTTGCCCGTAGAGCCTTTGATTATATACACGTAGACCAGTACCAGTGAGAACATGGTTATAAGCGACCGGAAGCCGCTGCACGGCTGTCCCATGAATATGTCATTGTATCCTATGGTCAGCAGGAGGCCCTTTCTCGTAATGGGGTAATCAAAGAATCCCAGTATTGTCTCAGTGGCGGCCGATATGCCGTAGCGCATGGGCAGGGTGATGCTGTCCAGGATGCCGAACGGCGGAGGCACCAGGAGCAGGAGATAGAGAATCGGAAATGACAGCGTCTTTGCAACACCGGTTCCGTATAGAAACAGGACAAGGCCGGACAGCAGGGGTATCAGCGAAAGGGTGGATATGAAGAGGTAATCCTGCCGCCATCCTATGATGAACATCAATATGCCGGGAACGATCAGGAAAAAACTCGCAAGGCTTCCGCCGCCCGTGCCGCTTCCGGCGGCAAGCTCTTTCAGTGCGGCCCGTTTGCGCCATGTAAGCCACAGTGATATGGGAAGGATATAATAGGCGTGTGTATAGTCGACCTTATCCCAGCGGAAGCTGTAAAGATTGAAAAAAACCGGCGCGTACATTGCCGCCGTCAGCGTCCAGACCAGATAGTGGGCGATTTTTGTTTTCATAGAATGTCGAATGCAGACTGAAAAATATCTACTTAAAAAGGAAGGGATTTTTCCTTCTTTTTTTATTATATTTTATTATACATAAATTTAAAACTAAAATCGCCGGAAAATCAGTTTCGGCAATAATCCAGCCGCCGGCCGGGGGTCTGCAGACTATACCGGCCCCCCATGGAGAGCAGACACACCTGAGTCGTAGAGGTTAAACCTTACAGTGGCATAAGAACATCGCCTGTGGGCTGTGGAGTCCGGCGGAAAAGCTTTATCCGCGATACCTTCAGGACATATCCCGCACGGCATATTGCCGTCTTTTGGCATTTCACTCTCCGTTAAGTCCTGCAACAAAGACATTTTCCTGTATCCCATCGCTTTATAAAGGGTTTACGCCGGACTCCACAGCCGGCTCATGCAACATTAAGGTAAAACAGGCAAGGGCATGATATGCAGCTTGGCAAAACGATAACTTCCTGATATATTAATGAAATCAACTACTGTTGTTCGTGCAACTTTCTATGGTTATTGCAATTCGTGCAATCAGGCTTTCCGAACCCTTACCTCCGCGAGGTTGATGGCGAACTTTATCCGGTCAAAAAAGTCATATATTCCGCTGCTCGTCCTGCAGACAGCGCTGGTTGTTGTATGGGTTGTACTGTTTAATTACAACGAGTTCTTCAAATATAACGACAGCATGGATTATTCTCAAATGGGCAGGGAGATAGCGAGAGGAAACGGATTTTCCACCCTGCAGGTTTTTCCCGGACATTTGAGGTATATGAAGGACAGGGATTTATTGAACAGACCTCATTGGCCTAACCTGTACAGGTTTCCGCTTCCGACAATCTCAAACGCCCTTTTTCAGATGGTTATTGCGGACCCGCTGAAAGCGGGTATTATTCAGTCGGGATTCTGGATGCTCCTGACTGTTCCGCTGGTATTTCTGGTTTTGAAAAGAGTTGCATCTGTATCCGCCGGAATAATCGGTGGTTTTGTTTTCTTTTTTGACAGCATGCAGTACAGTTACTCAGGATTGAGCGAAACTCTCGTGACTTTCTGGCTGATGCTTGTTATATATATCCTTTTCTGCTTTAAAAAAGGCAATGCCGGGTATATATGCCTGGGTATTTTCACGGGATTGCTGTTTTTATCGAGAACGGTTTTCTTTTTCCTGATTCCTGTGCTGATTATTTATTTTATTGCCAACAGGGTCGACTGGAGAAAGATATTCCTGTTTATATTGTTGTTCTCGATAATCATAAGCGGTTGGCTCGTCAGAAACTACGAACTGACGGATTCTCCTTTTTTTCTTTCATGAATCTCAGAAATTTCACTTATCTGTCGGCTGATCCGTTTTGTACAGTGGACATGGAGTATTCGCTGAAAAAGATAATATCTGAAAACAAGCATCATATACTGGGGAAAATCAAAAAAAACCTCCTTAATTTCTTCAACCCTCTTTTCTGGAATAAACTCCTGTCCCCATTCGGGATTTTACTTTTTATCTCCGTGGGACTGGTTTTTTTTGACAGGAACAGGGATGGGCGACGATTGTTTTTTATTATCCTTGTAATTCTTATCATAAACTTTTTGTTTTATATCCCTTTTCTGTTCCTGGACAGGTTTTTTGTCCCGTTTAAGCCATTGATTCTGATAGTGTTCCTTGCGTCCCTGTCTTCTTTCCTTGAGTTCCTGAAGGAGAGAAAATATATTTCCGGCGTGCTGATATATTTGCTGATTTTTTGCGTGCCTGTTTCTCTTGCATATGCGGGCAAGGTGATTTACAGGATGGACCCGGACGAAGATGTTCTGAAATCCCTTGGTTTCTTTGAGAGATTGAAAACGGTTGTTCCCGAGGACGGGATTGTGTTGTCTGACGTGTCGCCCCGGATTGCGCTTTTCTCGGGAAGGAAAGCCGTAAGGCTTCCCTTTAAGCCCGGAGAAATCAAATCCATTGATTCGGACTATATCAGGATAGACTACATAATAATAAGTAAAGATATTGCTTCAGAACAGGGATGGGACAGGTACAGGGAAGTTGTCCGGAAAGATGTCCTTTTTGGAATATTCAACAGGGTTGATGATGAGGGAGACTTTTTTATCTTTAAAAGAACACATGAGCGCCCACCTTCCCCGGCAGTTCCCTCATCACATAGTGGTCATTCGCGCGCTTGTTGAGATGGGAATCCGTAGCGCTGACGCGCCAGTCCTTATTCAGTATACAGTACGACATAATTAAAGGGACATAAACCGTAATGTTGCATAAGTCAGCAGAGGAGTCCGCCGTAAAACCTTTATAAAGCTTTCCCGGCAGACTCCTGTGCCCCGCAGGCGGTGTTTTTATAACTGTAAGGTAGACTTTGACGTTTTCATGTAAACATACACACAGTTCTTGACAGGAGTACCAAATATGGTACAATAAACAATAAAAATATCCACCGCAGGCAGTATGTTATAAAACTGAACCAGGTAAAGAGCCTGTTCGAGAATGGTTGAAAAAATTACAACGGAATGACCGAAAGATTACCTCAATATTGCACAAACAGACATGAGAGTCCGCCGTAAAAGCGCTGGACTCTCATGCCCGCGGGCGGCTGCCACTGTAAGGTAAGGTTGAATTTGACGAGGAGGTAGATTATGAAGAGTAAATATTCAGGCAGCAACTTTGAATATTTTCTCGAAGATGAAGGCACATTAGCGGAAACAGAAGCAGTAGCAGTAAAGAGAGCTATCGCATTTCAAATCGAGGAAATGATGCAGAAGAAACAGTTATCGAAAACGGCCTTAGCAGAAAAAATGCATACAAGCCGCTCTGCTCTTAACAGGCTGCTTGACCCCACCAATGTTTCAATAACACTTCAGACTTTAGGGAAGGCTGCCCTTGCCTTAGGTAAAAAACTAAGTATAAGATTGGCATAACCGGTCGTTGAACATTGAACGAGTACAGAGGTGACCGGCTGCCTTTCGATTGTTTTTTTATGAAAAACGAACTTTGAATGCCCCGTTTTGTAAACGGTAATGAAAAAGCTTATCTTGCAATACAACAGGAGGGGAGAGAAATGAGACATTGCAAAGTATCCATAAGCAGGATGTGGTTAAAAATAGTCAAGTGCTTAATTCTGCCTGGACTGTTGCTCACCGGTCTGACTCATGCTGAGGCTTATGCTCTGTCCTATTACGGTGTGGGGAAACTGGACGTAACCGTATGGGTAGACGGACGGACCACCGAGAGGGTGGAGCGCAGTACGGGACTGATTCCAGTGACTTCGCTGAGAGATGAGGAAAGGCTGCTGGGTCCGGGTCTTAATTATGCCGAAGCCAAATATTACGGTTCTCTGGCTACGGGCACGGTCGGTGCCTATGTCACAGCAGTCAATGGTTTTTATTTCGATACTTGGTTGGAGGCCGGCGCAGAAACCCTTGTTACTATTGCGGACACCCTCTACTTCAACATCCCTGCGGGGTACTATCCTGACGGAGTCTCTGTTGAGCTCGGCGGACACGTGGAAGGATCAAGGTCTGACTCATACTATGGACAGAGCCGGTTGAGTTTCGGGGCACGGATTGGTGATCAGTCATATAGGGTCCGAATAGATTACGGCGCTACCGGGCCACACCTTGATATTATCAACGAAGACTTTGTATTGACAGAATTGCTCGTCTCGCCGGGCACCACCCTTAGTGAGGATAGCACCGTGGTACGTTCGGTGAGTCTCACACTTGGCGGACCGATGAGTCTGGTAGCCTCAACGCAGGGTAATGCGGGAAGTGAGGAAACCTTTGCCACGGTGGACTTTTTCAACACAGGCAGTATCAATTATATCAATGTTCCTCCAGGGGTAACCTGGACATCTGCATCGGGAGTGTTTCTTGTCCCTGAGCCGATAAGCTCTGTTCTGTTTGTTGCAGGTGGAGTACTTTTGGCAGGCAGGGTTTATCTTGGAAGAAAAAAGAGAGCATAACATGCACTGCGGTGAGGCGGACCTGCAGACCTTCCCGGATTCACCTGAATGTTGCATAAGGCGGCAAGGGAGTCCGCCGTAAGACCACCGGACTCTCCTGCCGGCGGGCGGTGTTTTTATGCAACTGTAATGTCTGATATCCGCAGATAGTTATAGCGGTTAATTTCTGCTTATGATGGCAGAAATCCCCGCCCCTTCCGTGTCGTCCCTTTGTCCATGCGCGACCTCTGCCTTCACCGTGGTTCTGTTACCCGCAGATATTATCAGGCCTTTCAGTATGTCCGCCAGGTCCCTCATTACCTGGTCATTCGCGCGTTTATTGAGATGCGAATCCGTAGGGCTGACCCGCCAGTCCTTTACAGTAACAGGAATGACATAAGATGTGAACCCTTCGGTGATATACCGCATGTTCTCTTCAAACTGCTTTTCAGATGTCATGTAAAATCTGCCGTTCAGGATATGAACCGTCACATCAGGAGGTGTTTTCCCTGCACCCTGAAGCGGGTCGGCGGTTCTGAATATAACGAACCTGCCGTTGTGAGATTTCACCAGCGTGCCGATTTCCTGCAGGAGCCTTCTGGTCAGTTCAAGGCCGTACTGCATTCTTTTGCTGCGGGGGGTCAGGCTTATTGCGAGGTGGCTTTTCTCATTATCCAGGTTCTCATAGCGCATGAGGCCGATGTTGCTGTCCCAGCGTTTCTGCCAGTCCCGGCTGACCGGCCCGTTGTATTCGGAAAGGGGCTTATACGGCTCGGGAAGGTACTTTTCCCACTCGCCGTCCCTGTCCAGGAACAGACGCTGGAAAATCGCAACCAGTTTTATCGGCGAAAAAGGAATTTCCTCTCCCATCTGTTCGCTGGGGCCGCGGAGTTCGCCGTTTTCAAGCCGGAAGGTCGGCTTGGGATAACCGTTGGTGGCCCAGTGTGTCGGAAACATATTGTTCCATACGTCGTTGCGCGGTGTCAGCCATACTATCACGAGGTCTGCACGGTGGTTTTGATAATACTTCTTCAGGGCCAGATATTGCTGGTCCTGCCCGTAGCCGCTCGCCCCTATCGTGAAGACCTTTACATTCTTCTTACTTGTTGAATTAAGATAATACTGCAGCCGCTGATCAGGCATTGAGTCAAAGTCACATGCAAAGGCCTCCACCTGTGAGTCTCCCACAAGCAGGACCACGTAATCATCGTCTGAATATTTGATGGGATGCCCGCGGTAGCCAAGCTGGTTCCGTTCATTCCCGGGCACATTCGGCCTCCAGCCGGAGACCATGGGAGGCAGTGTGTAGAAAATCTGCAGCGCGACCCCGGCAAGCAGTGCTGAGAACAGAAGGCTCAGCACTGCAAGAGAGATATTTGCAGGGGAGATTTCCGGCCTTTTCCGGAATACATAAATTCCGAACGCTATTATGAGAAGCTGAACAACTGCTATCAGGATGCGGTAGGACAGAAGCTCTATGGAGCCGTCGGGTATGATGGTCTTCTCTATGATTTTCTGATTCAGAAGTAGACCTAAAGCTATTATCAGGATGCCGGGAATCCGTGAAGATTTCCGTTTCTCCTGTCTGACTGTTTGAGCATTTCCTGCTGCTTTCTGCATGATTTTCCGCTTCACACCTGCTTCATCGCTCCGACGCTCTCGTCCTTGACGCCTGCCTGTGAATTCCACGCAGGCAGGCAGGGTGGCAGGGTGGTGATTCATCATTATAGCACCGGAAAACACAACGTTACAACGAATCACGGCAAATCCGTGGAATCCGTATATTGACAGCGGCAACCGCTTTATATTAAGATGATTGACGAATTAAACCTTTAAACTGGTCCCGAGAGGCTGGAAAGGACTACCGAATTGCGCTCTTCATTCATCGGAAAATTCCGGAGCACCGCACTCTCAAAGGCCTTTTCTCTCCCGGAACGGGGTTTTCCTTCCCATGCGTAAGGAAATATTCGACGCCAATGACATCAAGAGGGCCGTCAAGAGGATGGCCTATGAAATCATCGAGAAGAACAAGGGAGTGGACAATCTCTGCCTTGTCGGCATACAGAAAGGAGGCGTCATTCTTGCCGGCAGGCTCGCTGAACAACTGCAGTCCATCGAAGACAGGCTGATCGATGTCGGCGCCCTTGATATAACATTTTACAGGGATGACCTCAATACCAAGGAAGAGCAGCCTGTTGTCAAAAGAACCGAAATTCCGTGTTCGATCAACAACAAGACCGTGGTGCTGGTGGATGACGTGCTCTTTACGGGCAGGAGCATAAGGGCGGCCATGGATGCGCTTATAGACTTCGGCAGGCCGGCCTACATACAGCTTGCCGTGCTCATAGACAGGGGGCACAGGGAACTGCCGATAAGGCCCGACTATGTCGGCAAAAACATCCCCACGTCTTTCAATGATCTTATCGAGGTATCACTTGAAGAGAAAAACGGCGGGCGGGACAGGGTGGTGCTTGTAACCGGTGAGAGGGGGTAGCCCGTCCGTACGGCGGAAAAGAAGACATTATGTTCAGATCAAAAGATCTCCTGGGCATCAAAGAACTTACGTCTGAAGAGATATATCATATCCTCGACACAGCGGCCGGCTTCAAGGATGTTCTCAGGAGAGACATCAAGAAAGTCCCGCCGCTGAGGGGAAAGACCGTCGCAAACCTTTTTTTCGAGCCGTCAACGAGGACGAGGACATCCTTTGAGCTTGCAGCCAAGAGATTAAGCGCGGACGTGGTGAACTTTTCGGTTCCGGCAAGCAGCGTCATCAAGGGCGAGACCCTTAAGGACACAGCGCTCACCATACAGGCTCTCGGCGCCGATTTCGTGGTGATCCGCCATTCCTCAGCCGGGGTTCCGCACTTTCTCAGCCGTATTGAAAACATATCCGTCATAAATGCGGGGGACGGGGCAAACGAGCATCCCACCCAGGCATTGCTTGACTTGTTTACGATTCAGTCTCATAAAGGGAAATTCAGGGGCCTGACCGCTGCAATAGTCGGGGATGTCACACACAGCAGGGTTGCGCGGTCCGATATCTATGCCCTGACAAAACTCGGTGCAAATGTAAGGATAATCTGTCCGCCCACGCTGGTGCCCGCGGAAATCGGGAAACTCGGCGTGGAGATATTCGACTCCATGGAAAAGGGGCTCAGGAAGGTTGATGTTATCATGATGCTCAGGCTGCAGCTCGAGAGACAGGGCAAGGGCTTTTTCCCCTCTCTTGAGGAATATTTCAATCTCTACGGCCTGACGGCCGAGCGGCTCAAACTCGCAAAAGACGATGCCATTGTCATGCATCCCGGCCCGATGAACAGGGGGGTCGAGATAGCAACGGATGTTGCGGACGGACCGCGGTCCGTGATCCTCGAACAGGTGACCAACGGCCTTGCGGTAAGAATGGCGGTCTTATACCTGCTGGCAGGGGTGAAGAAATGAAAATCCTGATAACAAACGGGAGAGTTATGGACCCGCGGAGCAATACGGACGGCCGCCTCGATGTGCTGATAGAAGGAACGAAGATACGGGGATTGTACCCGGAGGGCGGGGGGCCCGAGGCTGACAGGGTCATAGATGCTTCGGGATGCATTGTTATCCCCGGTCTTGTGGACATGCACACACACCTGAGGGAGCCGGGCTTTGAATACAAGGAAACGATAAAAAGCGGTACCATGGCTGCCGTAAAGGGCGGTTTCACCACTGTATGCTGCATGCCGAACACGAACCCGGTGAACGATACAATGGCGGTGACCAGGTTTATAATTGAAAAGGCGTTGAAAGAGGGGTGCTGTGCCGTATATCCCATAGGCGCGATAACAAAGGGCCTGAAGGGTGAAGAACTGGCCGAACTGGAGATGCTTGCAAGGACGGGCTGCATAGCGTTTTCCGATGACGGCAGGCCAGTTACCGACAGCCTGATAATGAGACGCGCGCTGGAGTATTCCAAGATATTCAACATGCCCGTCATCTCGCACTGCGAGGACCTGAAACTCTCTGAAGGCGGGGTGATGAACGAGGGTTTTGTCTCGACCATAGTTGGATTAAAGGGCATCCCCAATGCCGCGGAAGACATAATGGTCGCAAGGGACCTGCTGCTCGCAGACCTTACAGGGGGGAGACTGCATATCGCACACGTCTCAACAGAAGGTGCCGTTGAACTGATACGCAATGCAAAACACAGGGGTGTCAAGGTAACCGCTGAGACATGCCCGCATTATTTCACCCTCACGGATGAGTCCCTCGTGAGTTACGACACGAATTTCAAGGTCAATCCGCCTGTAAGGGGCGTGAAGGACGTGGAGGCGGTCAGACGGGGATTGAAAGACGGCACCATTGATGCAATAGCCACCGACCACGCGCCGCATCATGTTGACGATAAAAATGTCGAGTTCGACAGGGCGGCCTTCGGCATCTCAGGGCTTGAGACGGCCTTCTCCCTCGGGTTGCGGCTTGTCGCGGAAGGGATTCTTGACTTAATGCAACTTATAAGGAAAATGACAGTAATACCCTCTGAAATAATGAAAATAAACAGTGGAGTGTTATCCGAAGGCGCTGATGCGGATATTGCGGTAATAAACATGCATAAGAAATACAGGGTTGATTCATCCGCATTTTTATCAAAAGGCAGAAACACGCCGTTTGACCGGTGGACATTAGAGGGAGTTGTTGAAAAGACAATCTCGAGGGGAAAGGTTTACGAATGGGATTAAACAAGGATAAGGCTTTACTGGTCCTTGCTGACGGTACGGTTTTTGAAGGCCTGAGTTTCGGCGCCAGGGGCGAGGCTGTCGGAGAGGTTGTATTCAATACATCAATGACAGGCTACCAGGAGATACTGACGGATCCCTCGTATAAGGGCCAGATAGTCGCCATGACATATTCGCAGATCGGCAATTACGGCATAAATCCTGATGACATTGAATCTGTTGCTCCTAATGTCGAGGGGTTCATAGCAAAAGAATTCTTTGATGTTCCCAGCAACTGGCGCTCCACGAGGAGCCTCGGGGACTACCTTGAAGCACACGGCAAACCCTGTATCAGCGGAATCGACACGAGGGCGCTTACCAGGCACCTGAGGGACAACGGCGTCCAGATGGGGATTGTCTCCGCCGTGGACCTGAATCCGCAGAGCCTGCTGGAGAAGGTAAGAAACCACCCCGGAATATCCTCCCTTGACCTTGTGAAAGAGGTTACGGCAAAGGAGATGTACAAGTGGAATGAACGGTTGTGGCGGTTGGAAGGGATTCAGGATTCAAAAAAATTCAAGATTCAAGATTCAAGATTCAAGATTCAAAATTCAAAATTCAAAATTCAGAGGGTCGTGGTCTATGACTTCGGGGTGAAAATGAACATACTCCGCCATCTGGTGGAGGCTGGATTCGAGGTCACGGTGGTGCCTGCGGGAACCCCTGCGGAGGAAGTCATGGAAATGGCGGACGGTATAGTCCTGAGCAACGGACCGGGGGACCCAAGGACCGCGGGGTATGCTGTGGAGAATGCGAGGAAACTCATGGGCCGGAAACCCGTACTCGGCATCTGTCTCGGGCACCAGATTCTCGGCCTTGCGCTGGGAGGCAGGATATACAAACTCAAGTTCGGGCATCACGGCGGAAATCATCCGGTAATGGATCTGTCCACCGGGAAGGTCGAGATAACCTCCCAGAACCACAATTATTGTGTGGATACCGAAAGTCTCGGGGGCTGCGTGGAACTGACGCACAGAAACCTCTACGACGGCACGGATGAAGGCATGAGGCACAAGGACATGCCGGTAATCTCGTTCCAGTATCATCCCGAGGCAGGCCCCGGACCGAATGACTCGGGTTATATTTTCAAACGGTTTAAAGGCATGGTGGAATCATGGAGCTGAACAGGGACAATTACCGGCTCAGGGCGGACAGCAACAGGCTTGTATTCACCACCGCTTCTTTCAGGGCGGAGAAGAGCAGCGTGCTTCCATCCGGTGTTTACTCCAAGGAGTTTGCGTCCATGCTCTTTGCATCCGCTGTCTGCATCCCCGCATATATGGCCGCCGGTTTTATCGGCGCTGAACCGGCAATTCTGCGCTATGTGTTTGTTGTCCTGCTCTTTGTCGTTGTTTTTCTCGGGGCAAGGAAGTTTATTTTCAGGGAGAGGTACCTGAAGCTTGTCCTTGACAGGAATGAGAAGACAGCGACTATTGCGTTCCCGGGATTCCTCGGGGGCAAAACCGAGAAAATACCTTTCTCCCGTATAAAATCGGTGGAGATGGGAATCAGGAAATTTGTCCCGGAGAATATTGACGGCATCAAGTTTGTCCAGAGAATATCTTCACAACACGGAAGCGCCCTGCCGGGACTGGACGATGTGGAGGAGTTCATCACCCTGTCGCTGAAACTGACGGACGGCACCGAAAAGATCATATATGCCGGCAAGACCGATGAAGAACCGGAGATGCCGGTGAAAGAGATGAGCGCCTTCCTGGAAAACTCTGATTAAGGAAGAAAACATATGCCCAAGAGAACAGACATACACAGCATACTGCTGATCGGCTCCGGTCCCATAGTAATCGGGCAGGCATGCGAGTTCGATTATTCCGGGGCCCAGGCCTGCAAGGCCCTCCGTGAAGAAGGATACAGGGTAATCCTTGTAAATTCAAACCCCGCAACGATCATGACCGATCCGGAGATGGCGGATGCCACGTATATCGAGCCCCTTACCGTTGATATTCTTGAAATGATAATCAGGAAAGAGCGCCCTGATGCCCTGCTCCCGACCATGGGCGGGCAGACCGCGTTGAACCTTGCGGTGGGCCTTTCAGAAAAGGGAATCCTGGACGGGTACGGTGTTGAACTGATCGGCGCCAGGCTCCCCGCCATTAAAAAGGCCGAGGACCGGGAGCTGTTCAAGGAGGCCATGAGGAAAATAGGGCTCGAGACCCCGAGAAGCATGCATGTCAATTCCATCGAACAGGGCATGAAGGCTGCGGGTGACCTCAGGTTCCCGCTGATCCTGAGACCTTCATTCACACTGGGCGGAACCGGCGGAGGCATTGCCTACAATATGATTGAATACCGGGAACATCTTGCAAGGGCCATAAAGCTCAGTCCGGTGGACCAGGTGCTCATCGAGGAGTCTGTCCTCGGATGGAAAGAATACGAGCTTGAGGTGATGCGGGACAACAAGGACAATGTCGTGATCATCTGTTCGATAGAGAATTTTGATCCGATGGGGGTACATACAGGCGATTCAATTACAGTGGCGCCCGCCCAGACCCTGACCGACAAGGAATACCAGATAATGAGGGATGCCTCGATTGCCGTTATCCGCGAGATAGGTGTGGACACCGGAGGCTCCAATATACAGTTCGCCGTAAACCATGACAACGGCCGTCTTGTTGTAATCGAGATGAACCCGAGGGTATCGAGAAGCTCCGCCCTTGCATCCAAGGCAACGGGGTTCCCGATCGCCAGGATAGCGGCAAAGCTGGCCGTGGGACTCACGCTGGATGAAATCCCCAATGACATCACTAAAGAGACCCCGGCGTCATTCGAGCCCGCGATTGACTATGTTGTTGTGAAGTTCCCCAGGTTTGCCTTTGAGAAGTTTCCCGAGGCCGACTCCACGCTGATGACCCAGATGAAATCCGTGGGTGAGGCCATGTCAATCGGCAGGACATTCAAGGAATCACTGCAGAAGGCCCTGCGCAGCCTCGAGATCGACAGCTATGGGTTTGAGCCCGTTGATGCAGGTATTGATGAGATTATGGAGAAAATCAAGACCCCTGCCTGTGACCGCATATGGTACCTTGCGCATGCCCTGAGACTGGGGGCAGACCCTGAGGAATTGCACGCGGTAACGGGAATCGACCCGTGGTTTCTGCGCAATATCAAGCAGATAACCGACCTGGAGTCCCAGATCCGGGATGCCGCAGGCGACATGAAGGCCGGAGGGACGGAGCCGCTGCCGGTTGACCTGTTGAGGAAGGCCAAGGAATACGGTTTCTCGGACAGGATGATCGCCGGATTGCTGGGTTCCGATGAAAAGGCCGTCAGAGACGCAAGGAAGACGATCGGCCTGAGGGCCGTCTATAAAATGGTGGATACATGCGCCGCTGAATTCAGGGCATACACGCCGTACCTGTATTCAACCTATGAAAAGCCGTTCTACAGGCTGGAGAGCCCGAAGACCCCCAACAGTTCCGTAGAATGTGAAGCAAATCCCACCGCCGGGAAGAAGGTCGTCATACTCGGCAGCGGGCCGAACAGGATAGGGCAGGGCATTGAATTCGACTACTGCTGTGTCCATGCCGTGTTTGCACTGAAAGAGCTCGGATACGAGACGATAATGGTGAACTGCAATCCCGAGACGGTCAGCACCGATTACGACACCGCCGACAGGCTGTACTTTGAACCCCTTACGCTTGAAGACACCCTGAACATCATAAACACGGAAAAACCCGAGGGCGTTATCGTACAGTTCGGGGGGCAGACGCCGCTGAAGCTCGCCGTGCCGCTTGAAAGAGAAGGTGTGAGGATTCTCGGCACATCCCCGGACTCGATTGACAGGGCTGAAGACCGCAGGAGATTCAAGGAGATACTGCACAAGCTGAATCTCCGGCAGCCCGAAAGCGGCACGGCCATGTCCGTTGCCGAAGCTGTTGAAGAGGCCCGGAAGATCGGCTACCCCGTCATGGTAAGGCCCTCTTACGTGCTCGGCGGCCGGGCGATGGAGATAGTGTATGATGAGAAAAGCCTCAATGACTACATGCAGAGGGCGGTCTCCGCATCGCCCGAACACCCGGTGTTGATAGACAAATACCTTGAGGACGCCATTGAAGTTGACGTGGATGCAATCTCAGACGGCGAAAGCGTGATAATAGGCGGGATCATGGAGCATATAGAAGAAGCCGGCATACACTCCGGAGACTCGGCATGCTCCCTGCCGCCGTACTCATTATCACAGGAGATTATCGACATGATCAAACTCCAGACAAAGGCCGTTGCCGCGGAATTGGACGTCATCGGGCTCATGAACATGCAGTTCGCCGTAAAAGACGGCGAGATATACATCCTCGAGGTCAATCCGAGGGCGTCCAGGACAATTCCATATGTCAGTAAATCCATAGGTGTGCCTCTCGCCAAGATGGCGGCCAAGGTCATGATGGGAAAAACCCTTGCGGAGCTTGGACTCACCTCCGAGATAGAGGTATCCCATTTCAGCGTCAAGGAGGCCGTATTCCCCTTTGACCGTTTTGCCGGGGTGGACACCCTGCTCGGACCGGAAATGAAATCCACAGGCGAAGTCATGGGAATCGATAAAGACTTTGAAAGGGCGTATGCAAAGTCCCAGGCATCGGCCAACAATACAATGCCCCTGAGCGGAAAGGTCTTCATCAGCGTCAAGGACAAGGACAAGCCAGCGCTGCCCCCCATGGCGCGCAAGCTCCTGTCTCTCGGTTTCTCGCTGGCGGCCACGCGGGGCACGGCCTTTTATCTCAGGCAGGTCGGGATCGATGTTGAGACGGTCAACAAGGTCGGTGAGGGGAGGCCCCACTGTGTCGACCTGATAAAAAACAGGGAGATTGATTTTGTGATAAACACTGTCACGGGTGCAAAGGCTCAGAGGGATTCATTCTCGATAAGGGAGACAGCCCTGCAGTACAACATTACTTATTCAACCACCATTGCAGGGGCGAGGGCGGCGATAAATGCAATAGAGGTGATGAAGAAAAAGGATTTGAACATTAAATCGCTCCAGGAGTATCATCATGTCAGATAAATGCCCCCGTCTTTTCATTCCAGGATGTCACAAGGTAATATAAGAACATTATCACGATGATAAGCACAACGCTCCAGTGGTAAGAGATATAGTAGGGCAGGAAAACCTTTTTCCCCATGAGCGAGGAAATCCTCCCGGATGAATCGATGAGCGCCTGGCTCAGTGAATTCGACACGCCGAAAAAGACAAACGCTGTCAGGTTCTTTATATTGCCTTCCGCCGTCCTCCAGCATGTACCGCTTGCGCATCCGCCGGCAAACGGCATGCCGAAACCGAAGATGATGCCGCCCACAAAACTCCCGACCCAGAATGTGGGCATGACATAAACCCCTTCGGGCCTCAGGCCGCTTGCCTTGAGCGCCGCAAACCCGAGCACGCTGACGACCACGGCAATGGTCATGCCTCTTGCCTGTGCAGCATTGCCGCTCGTAAAAGGTTCGCGGAACGCCTGCAGGAACGCAAAACGTGTCCGGTGGAGGATTATCCCGAACGCTGTTCCTGCAATAAGTAGTCCCCCCGTCTTCGTATAGTTATAGCCTGAAGAGGGATCAATGCCGTAAGAACGGTAAACGTACGCGCCTGTAAATACGGCCAGCATGGCCAGTCCCCCCAGCCAGGGCTGAATCCTTTTCCAGCCGGTTGCGCCGTCTTTCGGCCTTTTCAGGCGCCCTTCACCCCTCCTGAAGTGCAGATGTTCCAACTCCCAGTAGATATAGCGCACCTCGAGAAATGCTCCGATACTCAGGCCCGCCATCATGCCCAGCCCGCTCAGGGAAAGGGCGCTGGTTGCGCTGAAAAATCCACCCACGTTACATCCGCCCGCCATGGCCGCGCCGATTCCCATCAATGTCCCGCCTATTGCCCCTTTAATCAGTTCAAATGGCGGCGGTGTTTTAATGGTGAACTGTTTTGACAGGAGCGATGAGGCAAAGGCGCCCCAGATCAATCCGAAAGTCAGTATGGAACTGGTGCTTAAAAGGGGGTTGTAATACGGATGGGACCTGTAAATTCCG
Source organism: Thermodesulfovibrio sp. (assembly GCA_026982355.1). Classification (GTDB taxonomy): domain Bacteria; phylum Nitrospirota; class Thermodesulfovibrionia; order UBA6902; family UBA6902; genus JAADFS01. The sequence goes on along the minus strand of JALSHG010000109.1, from coordinate 10,916 downwards.
AGGTAATAGAACAACCAGTCAACCCATTCCCTCACGCCTCCGACAACTCCCCAGGGCCGTGCCCAGGCAAAAGTGATAACACTGGTGATACCTATCAACAGTCCACCCAGCCAGACCGGCCAGTTCCTGTAAAAAACCCTTGCATATCCGTTTTTAAGAAGAGTGATAAAAACGCTTGTCTCTCCGGAATTGCTCATGTCGGTTATTTGCGTGAATATTGCAACCTTCACGCTTGCATGAAAATATTCAGCGGCAGGACAGTCTGAAGGTTTTTCCGGCAGGCTCTCCTGCCCGCTTATGCAACATGTTAAGGTTACGTAATTTACGTAATTAAGGTTACAGGGAGCTGAGTTGTTGATATTCAGGCGATCCCGACAGATTATTTTACATAATTTTGCGGGATTGTCAAATGCGCGGCGATTTTTTTCATTGTGTCCATCCCTACTCCCCAAAGGAGAGGAGGGATGGACGCGCAGGCATGAATGAACTGTTCCGACAGCTTACTTCGTCTCAAAGCAGTTCACACTGCTTTCCGATTCTCCTCCGTCACCATCCTCCGCAACCACCTTCCAGCAGTATGTGGCGCCGGATGCAAGACCTGATACAGTGCGGCTGCCCGAGCTGTTGTCAAGAAACGGGTCGGTAAAATCACTTATAACATCGTTAACATCTCCACACGATATTAAAAGTATCCCCGCCATTATTATTATCAGGACGACCGTCAATATCTTTTTCCTGCTTCTGCCGGCGTGTACGAGAAACGGAATCATCACGAGCAACACCAGCCCCGCGCCGTAGCCGGCAATGCCCGCATAATAAATATCGCCGCTTTCAAGCGATGTTACCACGAGGGGAGTCGTATCCGTAAAGTCCCTGTCATTATCATAGTAAAGGTAGTAGGTCACCGGGTCTCCGTCAGGGTCGATACTTTTTTTCCACCTGAATTCAACCGTTGTATCCACGCCTTTCTGGCCGTTCGCCGGGTAAATAAGCGCGGGGGTGGTGGGCGGATTATTGGAAGCCGCTGAAAGCCCCCCGCCGCTCACAGCGATTGTCACGGGATTTTCGTCCGTGTCGTTTGACGGAATGTCGAAGCTGTCGTTGAACATCCCGGTTGTAACCGGTGAGAAGCTGACAGTGAATTTACAGGTTTCCGACTGCTTCAGAACCTGGCCGGAACAGGTGTCATCCGAGATACTGAAAGGTTCTTCCACCGGATTGCTTCCCGCGACAGAGCCGATGGAGAGATCTGCATTGCCGTCGTTTTTCACGGTGACGGTCTTGGCGGATGAATTGCCGGCGGTCACATCGCCGAACGGCATCTCCAGGTCGGTGGCGGAGCCTATGGAGTCGGTCACCGTGATATCAGGGACGGGCGTTGAGGATGACGACTCTATGGTCTTTGCGCGTTCATTGGAATAGTCGCTTTCATTCCCTGATGTATCATAAGCCGTAACGGCAAAATAGTAGGTTTGCCCGTTTGTCAGGCCGGAGACCGTATAAGTTGTTACATTTCCCACATCGATGCTCTGTGAATAATTGCCCGATTCAGTGCCGTAGTAGACCTTATACCCCGCAAGATCGGTCAGCGGTGTTCCGTCTGCATTTGTTGTGGGCGGATCCCAGGTAAGAGTCGCCTCGCCTGCATAAACCGTGGCGGCAGATAAAAGAATGAATATAATGAGTGCAGATGTTATACACAACTCCTTATATTCCGAATATTCCGAATCTTTCAACATATCTTCCTCCCCTTTTACACTGAAAGGTATATCCCCATACCGAAAAATTCCCGGCCGGGGATAAATCCCGGCCACACGTTGTTTCCGTGATAATCCCGGGTGCAGCCATGATCCCGCGCAGAGTGGTATCGACCTTTCTGAATGAAAAATTATGCAACATTTACATACATCATAAGTGAATAAGGGTGGTGTAATCCGTGATTGAAATCACTTCATTATAAACATAATGGTAAAAGAAGTCCCGATGATGATTTCTCATAAGGGTTTGTCGGATTTACTTACATTTTCATGTCGGGATTCCTTACTTTTCCATCGTGAGAGGATGCATCGTTTCAACTGAGTGATTTTGAAGGATAATAGCCGTTATGCCTGTACTTGATCATTCCGGCCCGTGGTTTATTGTCGGAGGGGTTTACATTATTTATAACATCTCCAATGTATTGCAACTTAAATTTCTTATTGGAAAACAATAAGTTATCAAAGTGGCAGGGGAATTGCTGTTTTTGAAATTACAACCCTGTTGGCAGGGAAAATAATTCTCCTGTTTTCCTATACACGGGAAACAGAGGATGTAAAAACTATGGGGGTGCAAAAATGAGAAGATTGGTAATTGCATTAAGTGTAGTTGCGCTGGTATTAGGTATTGTTTCTTTTGCAGGCGCTACACCGGTCGATTTTAAGATCGGAGAAAACAATTCAATTGTTGGCGAAGGTGTGTCTTTAAATTACACAACAGACGATAACCTTGAGAACCTTGAGTTTACACTGGATGACAATGGAAGCTACGGACCTTTCAATTATGCGCTTGTTGCAGGTATTAGCGGAAATGGCGGCCGGCAGAATAACGAGTATAATGTTACCGCTTACCTCGATTTTGATTTGCCTCATGATATCCGGATTCCCAACCCTGTCGCTAACAACGGAACCCTCACAATCACGCGTACTGACGGATGTAGTGGGGGCGGGAGTACGGGTGGAAAGAAGGGCAACAGCAACAATAATCACAATAACAATAATAACAATAACAGCTGTACCAAAAAAGGAAACGTCAGCCTCAGCTTTGATCCTGTGGAAGTGCCGTTTGGAGACGACGGTTGGTTTATTGTTCAGTTGACAGGTTTTGATGTTGGATGGCAGGGAACATGTTGTTCTCCCGCCAATTGGCAGGGAACCATCACGGCAACCGTAACGCTTGAAAAGGCCCCCGCCCCGGTCCCCGAGCCCTCCACGCTTTTGCTCCTCGGCGGCGGCATCCTGGGCGCAGCAGCTTTTTTAAGAAGAAGGAGACGAAACTAAAAACTGCAAGATTAATTCCCGCAATAAATGCATACACGACTGCCGCTTATCTATCGCCAAGGCTCCCCGCAATGACAGTAACATGTCATTGCGGGGAGGCAAGCCATCTCAGGCACATGTGAAATTCACCGGAAATTAAAGAGTGTCGGTTTTTTTTACTTTTGTAAAAATTTTTACACTTCGGAGTATTCTCATACCAACAATAGGTTTTATCTTCAGAATCAGCATGTTTCATGTTCCTGCCCGCTTACCCTGTATTGTTTTTCAGACTGTGTGGTCAAGGGATATGTTAAAAGCATTTACGCTATCGTTAACGTGGTTCGTGCTGACACGAACAGCAAACAGGCTGATTTCCCTTTAAATTCAAGATGTTATGGGTGACTTCCGATATCCGGCACAGAACTTGCATTCTTACCTGCTACTTGTCGAGCATAAATCCGGTATGTTATACAGATTTGGAGGAGGTAGCAACATATGAAAAAAGTATGTCTTATCTTTTTTGCGGCAGTGCTGGGGATGTTTCTGTTGATTGCAAGCGCATCTGCCCTGATTCTCGATGTCGGCAGTCCGTTACTGATGATTGATGGAACAGGAGCCGACACAACGGTGACACTTGCCAACCTGAATATAACGTCAGGCTACGGATTAGGGTACTATCTTAACTACGGTTCGTCGTTTTATGACCTCGGTACTTCTCTGGTAAGCATAACACTGGCACTAAACGGCGGAGATGTAGTTGATTTCGCCCTTTATGACGACCTTGCCAATGACGGTTATACTCCGGGAGATGATACCCTGTATACCCTGAGCGGAGACTTAACCGACACCAATTACAGCGTCATAATGGACTTTTCCGGCGAGATCAGCGCGGCCCAGGCTGAACAGCCGGCGCCTGCCGAGCTTTTAAACATGGGCATTGATGTTTACTGGCAGGATGTCAACATCAACTGGTTCATCTCGAATAACGGCTCGACCGCCGCAGGGTTTACTGTTTCGGCATCGACGGACCCTGCCGACGGCATGACCCCCGTTCCCGAACCGGGCACATTAATGCTTCTTGGAGCAGGTCTGATGGGAGCAGCCTTTTACGCCCGGCGCAGGAAAATTTAGTATATTCAAAAAACACGTTCAACCTGCAAAAAAACAGCCGCCTGTCTTCAGGCGGCTGTTTTTTTTTGAACCGCAGACAGGTAAAACCCCGCCACATGCTGGTATAATTATTTATACAAATGTTCGGACTGTTCAGGAAAAGAATCGGAGATATGCTGCCCGGCAGGGTGCTGACGGAAAGGGAGGATCTTTTCTGTTACGGGTTTGACGCCTCTTCCACGGAGAATATCCCCTCCGCGGTGGTAATGCCGGTTAATACACGGGAGGTCTCGGAAATTGCCGCTTTTGCCTTTGACCGCAGGATTCCGCTTATACCAAGGGGGGCCGGCACCGGCATGACCGGCGGCGCCGTGCCCCTGCGTGATACCGTGGTCCTCTCGCTTGAGGGAATGAACAGGATTACAGACATTGATGAAAAAAACATGTTAGCCGTGGTGGAGCCCGGTGTCATTAATTATACTCTGCAGGAAAAACTTGAAGAAAAGGGACTCTTTTACCCGCCGGATCCTGCAAGCATGAAATTCTGCACATTGGGGGGGAATGTCGCCGAAAACGCAGGCGGACCACGGGCGATAAAATACGGAGTGACCAGGGATTACGTCCTTGGGCTGGAGGCAGTCCTTCCGGACGGCAGGGTCTTGTCAGCAGGCGGGAAAACGTATAAAGGGGTGGTCGGGTATGACCTGACAAGGCTTTTGACAGGCTCGGAAGGAACGCTCGGAATTATTACAAAGATTTTCCTGAAAATCCTGCCCCTGCCGGCCGAGACTGCAACCCTTTTATGTACCTTTTCACAGCCGGATGACGCTGCAGAGGCAGTAAGCAGAATCACATCTTCCGCCATAATTCCGCGTACCCTTGAATTCATGGACCGCGAATCGATTCTTGCGGTTGAGAATTACAGGCCATGCGGATTGCCGCCTGATGCAGGAGCCCTGCTGCTGATCGAGGTTGACGGCTCACACACGGCGGTTTCAGAAGATGCCGACAGGATTGCCTCCATATGCAGTGCCCTGGGCGCCCGTATCAGGGTTGCCGATGATATATACTCAAAACAGCAACTGTGGGATGCAAGGAGGGCAGTCTCGCCAGCCCTTTATCATATCAGCCCGACCAAAATAAACGAGGACATAGTGGTCCCGCGCGGACGGATTCCGGATATGCTTCGTTCGCTGAGGGCCATATCGGAAAAATATAATCTGACAATAGCAAATTTCGGCCATGCCGGCGACGGGAATATTCATGTGAACGTCATGACGGACAGAAACAACAAGGATGAATACCGGAAGGCGCAACAGGCGGTCAGGGACATATTTGAAGCGGCCCTGAGGCTGGAAGGAACCATATCCGGGGAGCACGGGGTGGGGCTGACCAAGAAACAGTATGTAGGGATGGAACTTTCGGATGTAAGCATTGAGCTCATGAAGGCGGTAAAAAACGTTTTCGACCCGAGAGGCATATTGAACCCGGGCAAGATGTTCCCTGATTCCCGACGTTAAAACGGCGGACTCTTTTTGCCCCGCAGCCGGTGTGTTATCCAATTGTAAAGGTTAACCTTAATGTTGCATAAGCCGGCAGGAGAGTCCGAATTTGTAAATCAGCTGCCTTTTCATCATCTGAATTGATATAATAAATAAAATCCAACCGGAGGTTAAGAGAGATGAAGTTTAATGTCAAACTGGAAAAAGCTGAAGAAGGCGGATATGTTGTTACAGTACCGGCATTAGATGGCTGCTTCATTCAGGGAGAGACTGTTGAAGATGCACTTGAAAATGCGAAAGAAGCTATATTGTGTTATCTGTAGGGATTGGAAAAATTGAACGAGATTGAAGCAGAACCTGGTGTTGTACTTAAAGAAGCAGAGGTTACTGTTTGAGCAAAAGCTTCTCCGGAAGACAGGCAGTTAAAGCCCTCCGTAGAATCGGTTTTGTTGTTGACCACCAACCCGGAAGCCATATTTTCTTACACAACCTCAATAAAAACATCTCCGTCATAGTTCCCAATCACAAGGAATTGAAAAAAGGAACTCTCAATAATATACTCAAGAAAGCAAATATTACGAGAGCCTCTTGCAAAAGTCTGAAAACACAGCAAAATGTTATTCTGAACTTGTTTCAGAATTTAATAAAAACAATAAGTCAAGAGACCCTGAAACAAGTTCAGAGTGACAAATAAAGACTTTTGCAAAAGCCTCACGATTGAAGACTTAAAAGGACTTGTGCAACCCTTGCAAAAGACAGCTGTTTAACTTATTGAAAATATGAAAAAATTTCATATTCACACTTTCGGCTGCCAGATGAATGTGCATGATTCCGAGAAGATTGCGGGAATCTTTTCGGAAGCCGGATATTGTGAGACCGGCGGCACTGATGATGCCGACGTCATCGTGCTTAACACGTGCAGCATCAGGGAGAAGGCCGAGCAGAAGTTCTTCAGCGAGCTCGGACGGCTCAGGAAGGCAAAGAAAAACAACCCCGATCTGAAGATTGCCGTTGCAGGCTGCATTGCTCAGCAGAAGGGAAAAGACCTGTTCAGGAGGTTTCCGTACGTGGATTTTGTTTTCGGACCTGATAATATAGACATTCTGCAGAATTGGGTAACACGGAATACAGAGCACGCCACTCCTGACATGGCCGGGAGAACACAGGCTGTTGCATTAACGGACAATCCCGATTATCACGTGAAGAATCTCCCGGTAAAGAGGGCAGGGCGGTTCAGGGCCTGGGTGTCCATAATATACGGGTGTAACAACTTCTGTGCATACTGTGTTGTACCCTATACGCGCGGCAGGGAAAGAAGCAGACCGGGCAAAGATATATACAATGAGGTGAAATCCCTCGCTGAACAGGGATTTAAAGAAATCACGCTTTTGGGGCAGAATGTTAATTCTTACGGCAGGACGTTCCCGGAAGAGTGCGACTTCCCGGACCTTCTCCGCAGGATACACGACATTGACGGCATAGAGCGGATCAGGTTTGTCACCTCACATCCGCGGGACTTTTCGGAAAAGCTGATAAAGGCCATGCGGGATCTGCCGAAAGTATGTGAACACCTCCATCTCCCGCTCCAGTCAGGTTCCGACAAAATACTGCATCTGATGAACAGGGGCTATACATATGAAGATTACAAAAACAAGATAGACCTTTTGAGAAACAACATTAAAGACATTGCCATAACTACCGACATTATCGTAGGATTTCCCGGAGAATCGGAAGCTGATTTCAAACAAACGGCAACTGCCCTTGCCGAAATTGGATTTGACGGTATATTTGCATTCAAGTATTCAAGGCGGCCTGGTACAAAGGCGCTCGACCTGCCGGGGCACGTGGATGAAAAGGTCAAGTCACAGCGGCTGTCAAAGGTTCTGGAATTGCAGGAATCCATTACATACAACAAGAACAAGTCTCTTGAGGGGAAGGTTTATGAGATTCTGACAGAAGGGAAAAGCCCGACCGACGGTGACAGGTTGACCGGCAGGACAAGGACGAACAAGATAGTCAATTTTTACGGGGAACAAGACCTTATCGGCAGTCTTGTCAATGTGAAAATTCTGGAGGCGAAGCCGCATTCGTTATACGGAGAAGCGGTCCAAACCCCGCATTAGACAACAAAAGGCCGCCCCCCCACCATTTTTTGTGCCGGGGGATGGATAATGTCCACTGATAGGCAGGTTTTGTCATCATTATTTGTGTTAGTTATAAACAGACTCCAACAACCGGTTTTGTTGCACAGGAAAGGGCTTTAACTTCAGAAAGTTATTGTGAAAATAGCAATTCAGACATTGGGCTGCAAGGTGAACCAGTCTGAGAGCGCTTCCATGGAAGGGATTCTCAGGGCCAACAATTATCGGATTGTAAAACATACTGACGGTCCTGATGTATACATTGTGAACACCTGTACGGTAACAGCCAGGAGCGACTATCAATCGAGGCAGCTTATACGGAAGGCCGTAAAATCCGGGGCAAGGGTCATTGCCACGGGCTGTTATGCCCAGTTGAGGCCTGATGAATTAATAAAGATAAAAGGAATCGATCTTGTTATCGGAAATTCCGGCAAAGATGACATTGTCGATTACCTTCATAATTTATCGGGTTCGGGCGGCAGGCGTTCGGTAATTGTAGGCCCTCCCGGTTCCCCCCTGAAGGCAAAACCTTATTTTTCAGGCAGATCCAGGGCATTTCTTAAGATACAGGATGGGTGCAACTCTTCCTGCTCATACTGTACGGTGCCAATGGCGAGGGGTAGAAGCCGCAGCCTTTATCCCGCGGATGTGCTGAAGGTTGTCGACGGGCTCGTTACGGACGGTTACAGGGAAGTTGTGTTGACGGGAATTCATATAGGCGGCTATGGGTTGGATCTTCAACCTGAAAGTTCTTTGTTGGATATTGTGGATAAGATGGCGGATTCTTATCCGGGTATACGCATCAGATTGAGCTCCATGGAGCCGCAGGAACTCAAGGAGGATTTCCTGGGATTCATACTGAAGTTCATAAAAGAAGGCAGGGTTTGCCGTCATCTCCATATTCCCCTTCAAAGCGGATCTGACAGGATACTGAAGACCATGAACAGGGGATACAACACGGGATATTTTAAACAACTTATCCACAGGATATTATCCGAATGCCCGGACATATCGATCGGCACTGATGTGATTGCCGGTTTTCCGGGTGAAACCGTTAAGGATTTTGACGATACTGTAAAGCTTATTGAGGAGCTTCCTTTCAGTTACCTTCATGTGTTTCCATTCTCGAAAAGGCCTGAAACAAAGGCCGCATTATCACCGGATCAGGTCAGGGGCAATGTAAAAAAAGAAAGGGTGAATAGGCTTATTGAGATCGGAAAAAATAAAAAAAATGCTTATATGGCAAGGAATTTGAATGCTATTTTAAATGTAATAGTTGAGAATAAGAACACAACTGCGGGTTTTTACAACGTAATTTCCGATAACTATCTCAGGCTTCTTGTCAGGGCCGACAGGCTTCAGCCCGGACAGCAGATACAGGTAAGAGTCAGTTCTTTGACGGACGCGGGACTGATTGCCGAAACCCTCGGGCAACCCGCAAAACCCCTCAAATAATCACTGTTTTTTGTTAACTTATTGTTTTATTGATTTTTTTAATCTGCCCAAAAATTGTGCAATCCTTGAAAATCCCATAATACAAGCCTTTTACGGGGGATGCCCGGGCAGGGTTTTAACATCTTTTTAACAAAAGTTTGACGGTATCAATGTCCGATAATAGATATTATGTAAAATTAGATAGGATCCAGGACCTGGCTTCGGCTTTGCTGCTCAGATATCCGAGAAAGGCCCTCTTCTGAAGTTCGTCCTTGATTCTGCCTACCAGTTCCCCCGGGCCGGTATTTAAAATCTTCTGTATCTCGATTCCTGTCAACAGGCATCTGTTTTTTATTTTCAGGAAATACTCCGCTTTCCCGAGGAGCGAATCCACCCTTGTTCTTTTATGTAAGGACAAGATAATCGCTGCCTCATAGGTTGACCCTTCTGACGTTCTGAAAATTTGATACAGCCTTTTTTCCGTGAGCCTGAGGCCGGTGAATTTATAAATGCACTGCACGTGTATCAACTTTTTCCTGTTGCTGCGGCTCAGTCTCAGATGACTGTCGCTGATACGTCCGCCGCCCAGCAATACCGCCAACCTGATAAGTCCGGCCCTGAGCAGCCCCTGGCCGACATTTTCATTCAGTATGCGCGTGATTTTCCTTTTATTTTCTCTTTCAAATCGTTGCACTGTGGCATCAAATTTCATGCACAATTTAATTTTATCTTTCAATATCAACTGGTTAACACCCAATACCTTGTCAAGCACTTTATCTTCAGCGCACATCGAAAGGAAATCAGCGGCCCGGCTGCTGTTCAGCAGCCTGAACAGTTCCTCAGTGATTCTCTCGGGAGAGACATTGACCGTCAACCCGGCGTATCTGCGCAGGAATATCCTTGTCCCGCTGTCAATGGAGAATCCAAGCTCAGCCGCCAGCCTGTAGGCCCTGAGCATCCTCAGGGGGTCGCGGACAAGATTATCAGGGTCAACCGCCCTGATTGCCCTGTTCTTCAGGTCGGCCCCGCCTTCCAGCGGATCAATGAGCCCGGTCTCAGGGGACCATGCCAGGGCATTCACCGTGAAATCGCGCTGCTGCAGGTCCTCAACGATATTGCTTTGAAGACGTGTAATATCGATAACTTCCCTGTTCCGCAGAACCACACGGCATGTCAGGTCTTTTTTCAATTCAATGAAGGTGCCCTTGAACTTCTTTGCAGCATCAAGTGCAACCCGCCTGATATCGCCTTTCAGGACGAAGTCCTTGTCTTTGCTGACATGTCCGCGAAGCAGATCCCGAACGTAACCGCCGACAAGGTATGTCTCCTTTACGGAATTCGAGAAGACCCAGTTATTTACCGGGTCCGAGAGGATTTTTTTTGAGAGATTCATAATTATTTAACCTTACAGTTGCATAAAAACACCGCCCGCGGGCAGGAGAGGGTCCGAAGGTTTTACGGCGGACTCCCTGCATGTTTATGCCACATTAAGGTTAATTATAGCCTATTCTCCTATTACAAAGCGGCGGTTGCTGTTCTCTTTTTTTCAGCTTCGGAGCTCGGCGCCGAGCTCCGCCCGGAGGCTTTTTATAATAGCGGAATGCACGGCATCGACTTCACTGTCGGTGAGGGTCTTTGCAGCGGACCTGTAACGGATGGAAAACGCAAGGCTCTTTTTATCGGCGGGAATGGGTTTCCCCATGTAGATATCGAAT
>JALSHG010000108.1 GCA_026982355.1 Thermodesulfovibrio sp. | reverse complement strand
TACGTAAACAGAATTTCCACCCAGTCGGTCATATTCTTTGATGTGCGGTGTGTTAATTCAATGAAATTATAGCATATTCCGGCACACTTGAAAATCCCGCCGGGTGCCGGGCAGGGCATACCTCCGGCCTTTCACCAAGCTGCGGCGCATTTCAGCGGCATAAAACACGCGCGGCGGGGCGCACTCCACTGCCTGTCCATGCAACATCAAGGTTACGGTCGGGATTATACCTTACAGCGGCAGCTTCCCTTCCTTGAATGCCTGCATGAACGCCTCGACGACATCAGGGTCAAACTGTATTCCCGCAAGCCCCCTCAGCTCGGCCAGCGCGGCCTCTTTGGATAGTTTTTTCCTGTAGGGTCTCTCCGTGGTCATTGCATCAAAGGTGTCCGCCACGGTGATGATTCTTGCTATAAGGGGGATTTCGCCCCCCTTGAGCCCGTCGGGGTATCCCGTGCCGTCATAACGTTCATGGTGTGCCCTGATGCATGGTATCACGTCTTTGAGCTGTTCGATGTTTTTCAGCAGCTCCGCGCCGTAGAGCGAGTGCATCCTCATCTTGATGAATTCGGCTTCTTCAAGCCTGCCGTCCTTGAGCAGTATATCGTCCTTTATGCCGATCTTGCCTATATCGTGCAGTATCGCGGCAAGGTGAAGGGTTTCAAGCTCGTTCCTGCCCAGACCCATATATCTTGCAATGATGAGGCAATACCGCCTCACCCTTTTTGTATGGCCGCCTGTGTACGGGTCCCTCAGCTCTATCGTATCGGCCATGACCTCGGCGGTGTCGTAAAAGGTTTTTTTCAGTTCTTTATGCAGGCAGGCATTCTCTATCGCGACGGCGACATAATTTGATATCGAATTCAATATATCAAGATCATTATCGTCGAACCGCCCGTCTTTTTTATTGATACCCTCAAGCACGCCGATGATGCGGTCCCGGGACCGCACGGGGACGCAAATGATGTTTCTCGTCGTAAATCCGCTGGCTTTATCCACCCCCTCGAAAAATCTCGCGTCATGCTGCACGTCATGTATGATAAGCGGCTCTCCGTGTTCCGCCACATATCCTGCGATGCCCGTGCCCTTTTTCAGCCTCACGCGCCGGAGTTTTTCGCCTTTCTCTCCTGTTGCGACATCTATATAAAGCTCGCCCGTGGCCTTGTCCAGCAGGAAGAGGCTTGCCGCCTCGGCGTTAAGGACCCATGTCGTTGCCTCAATGGTCTTTTTCCTGATGAGTTCATGGTCCAGTGACGAATTGATGAGCGGGGCAAGCTCGGTCAATGTCTTAAGCTGCCTTATCTTTTTTTCGAGGCTTGCGCTCATTTCAGGCTCCTTTTGGTTTTCTATTTTACCCTACAGCCGCTTGAAAATACCGCCCGGCTTATGCGGCATCAGGCTCGGGCGCTGGCTCCCGCACCCCTTTGCCTCCGGACAGGCCGGTATTACAACCGGGCGTCGGCATGCGGGGTGTCTTCTCACACTCCTGAATCCTTGAGGCGGTCCCCGGTGTCAGGAACCCGACCTCGTATATCTCAACGGGTTTCTCCTTGCCCCTGACAGTCACCCTTTCCAGCCCTCTTACGGATATATTCGTGCGGTAGAGGATACCCTTTGTCACAATGTCCCTTATCCTGTTCAGTGTGAATTCGGTTATCATTATGCGGGTGTTATACTTTCGCGTAAGCGCCTCCACCCTTGCCCCTACATTCACGTGGTCTCCTATAACCGTGTAGTCCATTTTCTTGCCCTCGGCGCCTATGTTGCCCACCACGACCTCCCCTGTGTTTATGCCTATGCCGGCATCAAGCACGGGTTTGCCTTCGGACCTCCACTTCCGCCGGAGTTCTTCAAGCCTCTTGACCATGTTGAGCGCGCAGCGAACCGCCAGTTCCGCATGGTCTTCCTGCTCCATCGGCGCGCCCCAGAAGGCAACAATCTCATCACCCACGAACTTGTCAAGAGTCCCCTCCCATTTAAAGATAACCTCCGTCATTGCCCCGAGATACTCGTTGAGCATGGCTACCACTTCCTCGGGCGCGTGCGCCTCCGAGAACCTTGTAAAGTCCACTATATCGGAAAAGAGCACGGTTATCTCTTTCCTTTCGCCGCCGAGCCGCGCCATGCCGGGGTTCCTGATCAGTTCATCAACGACCTTCTCTGTTACATAACTTGAAAACATCCTCCTGATCTCCCCGGCCCTTTTCTCCTCGACAAAGTACCAGCAGCTTATAATGAACGTTCCTTCCGAAACAACCGTAAGCAGGGGGTACAGGAGATTGACCCTCACGCCGTAATACGTAAACAGCGCCTGGTTTATTATGATGATTACGGCGACAAGCGCCATGTAGACAAGCGATAAGTACAGCGCCTTCCGTCTCTGTCCCATCAACAGGGCGACAAGGCCTGTGATCAGGACCACGATGAGATCGACATAGGCAGGGGTCTTTTTTATGAAATCCCCGCTCAGTATGTTGGCGACCACGGTTGCGTTTTTTTCCACTCCGGGCATGTTGGCGGAGAAGGGGGTGTTTTTCAGGTCGTATGTCGCCATGGCCGTGGCGCCGATAAATACGATCTTGTCCCTGAAAAACCCGGGCGGTATGCTGTCTGAGAGCACATCAGCCGCTGATTTGAATATCAGGCTTCCTTCCCTGCCGATATAGTTTATATGGAGCCTGCCGAACTTGTCGGTGGGTATGAAGAGTTCATTTACCATGACGCCTGCTCCGCCCACAATGCGCACCTTATCCGGGGGGATACCCATGGCGATACGCGCTGTCTGAAGCGCAAGGGATGGAAGATACTCTTCGCCGTATTTGACATAGAGGACCTCCCACCTGAGCTTTCCATCCCTGTCGGGCAGGGGATAGACATGTCCGAATGTAGCCGAGCCGGCTATAGGCTCGGGGGGGAGGATCACCCTGTACGCCTCTATCGGCCGGAGATACCCGGTGTTTTCAATTCCGGGGATCGCAAGGTCATATATAATGTCATCCATCTCACCGCTGAACTTCTTCCCTTTTTCAACCTCCACGCCGAGCGCGATGACAAGCCTGTCCTTATAACGCCCGGCTGTTTCCGCAAGTTTCCCGTCGGCCCCGGGAGACTCGGGCTCTGCATAGAAGATATCCACCGCCACCACTTTCGGGCCGCCATCGAACACCCTTTCAATCAGTTTCGCCTGCAGACTCCTGGTCCACGGCCATCTTCCATATGCCGAGAGGCTCTTTTCGTCAATGGCCACTATCACGATGTCGCCGGGAACCGGTGGCGGGGAGAGGAGGTTCCTCACCTTGAACCTGTAGTCCACAAGGAGGGTTTCCAGATGTTCGTCGATGACCGCCGGGTTCCGGACGGTCATCACGGCAAAGACAACGGTTATAAGCAGCGGCACATATACAGCCGGTTTCCGGAGCCGTCCGGCGTTTAATCTCTGAGATACGGTTCCTATGGAGCGCCTCCTTTCAGGAGGCGGGCCCTTAAATCTTCCACAATCCGTCCCCTGCTCCCTTCATCCGTGAATTCAACAAGCTCCGTCCGTCCGTCGGGCCGCTCCATGTAAAAGCTGTCTTTGTCTTCCAGCTTGGGGAGGTACCTGCCGGAGATGTCCTCATACATCTCCACACGGTAAAGGACCCTGCCCGGCGCGTCCTCTTCCGCCCTGCAGAGTCCGAGGAGGCCGCCTTTTTCATACACCGTGTAACGGCCCTCTTCACTCCGGTAGCCGACATAATATCTCCCTGCCTCCTTGTGGTATATGTCCGCATTCATGGGATACAGTTCATCGCCCACGACTTCAAAGAAACTCCTCCCCCTGATCCGGAACACCTTTTCCCTGTCGCACAGCGCCCACTCGGAGGTGATCCTGTCAAGGCTGTGGGTCAAGAGGACATAATCCTTTTCAAGAAAGGTCCTGTCAAGCTTTTCATAGTCCGTGTGCACTGTGCTGTTTCCTGCGGATACATCATGTATGACGACGGCATCGTTGAATGCAGTGCTTGCCTCCATGTAGCGCTCCTCGCTCCAGACGCGCTCTATATAGTCGTTGATGTCCCCGTGGATAACGGCGGCGGATTCAAATTCCTTCTTCGGCATCCTGAGCCGCTGCGGCCTTTTCTCTGTATAGAGCTGTCTCCAGAGGTCCTTGTCATGAACGGTGTCGGAGCTGAATATCAGGGTCTCCCCGCCTGTTGAGATCTTTATGGCCGTGCACGGGATGCCGTGCCACACCGGCGCCTTGACGGCCTCAATGGCGAACCCCTCCGGGGCGCGGTAAATGTTTTTGTCGTCTTCATAAAATACCGGGGATGAGAACGGATAAAAGCTCTCGGGTTCGACCCATTCCCTGTAGACCGGGTCCTTAAAAAGCATCCTCGGCCTCTTTGTCTTTTCACTTATGACGATCTTTGCGATATCAGGTGTGACGATGTTGCCTTCCCTGTCGGTTATGTGAAGGCCTGTCTTGCCCATGCCCTCGTCCACCTGCACGATCCTGTACCTGGCGCGGGGGCCTATCATCCTGTAATCAGCGTATTGCTCCCAGGAGATGTCTATTATATTCTTCGAATCACTCGACAGGCTCCTGTCCAGGGCCGGTCCGGATGACCTCACAAGCTCGTCATGAACATCTTCAGAGGCAAGATAGAAAATCCTCCGGCCTGCGCCTGATTCATACATGTTGAAGAGCGCGAGGTCGGTAAACCATCTCTTGTGGTCGTCATGGCAGTGGGTGATTATAAGGCCGCTGATCTCCCTCAGCATGTGACTGCCGAGCTGCTGAAACAGCGGGGCCCCGCAGTCTATGATATATGAGGAGTGTTTTATGGTTACCTGATAGGCGATACTCTTCCCCAGCTTGGAGAATGGACCGAAGTCACCGAGTATGCGCACCGTGATGCCGTCCGTCATTTGCCAGGCCTTTCATAATAAAAGAGTTCACCTTACAGTTTCATAAAAACACCGCCGGCTTATGCAATATTAAGGTTCAATAGGAAATCCGCGCTAATGCATCGAGAACAGAGACTGAGTCGTTGCCGATACTTCTACTGTATTCTGTTCGACATTGCCCGCCTCGTCCTTCGCCCTCACCACAAAGTAATAGGTCGTTGAAGAGTTAAGCCCCGTCACAGCGTAAGCAGTGGCCCCCGGAGCCGTGACATAGTTCGGCGTCTGGAAGTCCTGGCCTCCCGATGTCGTTGATAAGTAAATCAGGTAGACGATGTTGGATGACGCCGTGACATTGTCGGTCGCCGCATTCCACGTGAGGTCTATCTCCGCGCTTGAGACGGCCGTCGCCCCTGCGGCGCCTGCGAATGCGGGCGGGTCCGTATCAGCCGGGGTCTGTGTGGTTGCCGACACCTCTGCGGTGTTGTTGTCGACATTGCCCGCTTCGTCCTTCGCCCTTACCACGAAGTAATAGGTCGTTGAAGCCAGGAGCCCCGTCACCCTGTAGGAAACGGCCCCTGCAGCCGTAGTAAAATCCGGCTGGGCCTGGAAGTCCTGGCCTCCCGATGTCGTCGACATGTAAATCAGGTAGACGATGTTGGATAACGCCGTGACACTGTCGGTCGCCGCCGTCCACGAGAGGTCTATCTCCGTGCTTGAGGCCGCCGTCGCCCCTGCGGCGCCTGCGAATGCGGGCGGGTCCGTATCAGCCGGGGTCTGTGTGGTTGCCGACACCTCTGCGGTGTTGTTGTCGACATTGCCCGCCTCGTCTCTCGCCCTTACCACGAAGTAATAGGTCGTTGAGGCGAAGAGCCCCGTCACCCTGTAGGAAACGGCCCCTGCAGCCGTAACAAAATCAGGCTCCGTGAGGAGGTTTTCTCCGCCCGGTGTCGTTGATATGTATATCAGGTACACCATGTCCGATGGCTGCGTTATATCGTCGTCGGCCGCCGTCCATGAGAGGTCTATCTCCGTGCTTGAGACGGCAGTCGCCCCTGCGGCGCCTGCGAATACCGGAGGAATCTCGTTTGCAACCATTGTAATTGTAACGGCGACGGGTACGCCGTTCATGTCCGCATATGCATCCCCGTAATATATCATGGCACCGCTGCTGTTATAGGAAAAGACCCGGAAATGCCTGTTTTCACCGTTTGGAATATCGAACCGTTCCGCAACTGTACCGCCTGCGGCAACGCTTATGGTACGTTCCACCGGGGCCATGCCGGAGCCCGATATGTAAAACCTCACAGAGCTTACGGATGAGGGAATGGCGCCGGACGACACGACACCGCTGATAACTGGCGCCCGGCCGAGATTGATCCACACTGTTGTTGAGCCCGCGCCGGAGCCGCTGCCGCCGCCTCCGCCGCAGGAGACGAGCGTCAGTGATAATACAAGAACGCTTATGTACCGCAAATACCGCATACTGTCAACCTTTGAATCCTGCAACAGGGACATATTTCCAATATCCAATCGCTTTATAAAGGTTTTACACCGGACTCTCCTGCCGGCTTATGCAATATTAAGGTCAATTCTGCAGCCTTCCCTTGCTTTCCTGCAACATTTAAGGTTTACTCGGGATAAATCACATCCACACTCACGGGTGTATTTGTAACCGGCTCCTGTGTTACAGGCGGCCGGAACATGTATAAATCCCCTGCGGCCTGTACCGGCAATCCGCCGGAGCTTCCGCCTGCGGCATCCGGTTCGCTTCCAAGAACAGAGGTCTGCTCGCTGAATTGTTTCATTATTTCAATATCAACCGGCTGGACGGCTTCAGGGGGGCGATTTATGTACACCCTGCTCATCTGCCCCTGCCTGACGGTGACTTCCCCCTCTATGCCTTCCACGATATTCCTGACCTGCACCGCGGATTCCAGTGTTATTATCCCTGTAAACATCCCCTCGCCGCTGCCTTCAACCCATACGATGAATTTCGTCCCCCTTGCGGCCGCCACTGCCGTGGGGGTGTGAATCTCAAGATCCGACTTTCCGACCACCATTCTCAGTGAACCGTCGATCAGCCTGTAGATCGACCTTGACCGTTTTTTTTCAGGGCTGTACAGGTATTCCTGAACTTCCACCCTGCTCAGCTCCCCGAGATTAAGAATGCTGTCGTCCATGAAAAAGAGTTTTGTTCTTGACTTCCGGTCCGTTTCCACCGCGTCCCGGGGCAGGAGCTTCATACGGGGCAGGGCCTTGTTTCTCAGGGCATCCCTTATCAGATACACCCTGCCTTTTACCATCAGGATGTGTCCTGCTTCCGTACCTGTATCAGAATATGATATTGCAACGGGAATGAAAATCATGACAAGGCAGGTGACTGTTGCGAGCAAGTGTTTTTTCATGCGTGCTCCCTTCGTTTCCAAGAAAAAGCAATTACAATGCCAGAAAGGAATTTCTTTGTTTTACAGGGAGTTAACGTTCGGAAAGGGGGGTGTTTGTAGAATCTGTTACACAGAAATATGTAATGAGTTACATATGGCGCCGGAATGACATCCAGCCCGGCAACAGCACACCGCTATAATAAATCCGCCGTCAGGAATATTCCCGCAATATTCCTCGTGTAATCATATATGCTGAGGTTGGAGTTGTTGACGTTGTAAATATCCGTTACCGAGACGCTCATCCCGTCCGAAAAGAAATATGTAAGCCTTGCGGTATATTGCTGCATCCTGTCCCGCCTCTTTTGCCGGTAAAGGGGGTAGTAATCACGATAGCGCCTCTCGGTGTATTCACCTGAAACGTTTATATGAAGGGGCGACGCTATGATGTAAGTAAACTCCGCGCCGGACCTGTATCCGTTAAAGTCCCAGTACTCTTCCCGGCCCTTGTCGAAATCACTGAAAAAATAGATGTTGCCCCACAGATTGTTCAAATAAAGATTCTGTCTTATCCCGGCGGTGTTCCGGTGGCCCGTCCTTATGGAATTGGACTTGAACGTATCCGTGTCCCAGTACTTGCGGTCTTTGTATTCATATATTGCCTCGGTTGACAGCTTCCCGTTTTCCCTGAGGGTAATCCTGCCGTGGTAAGTGTGAAAACGGCTGTACTCTTCTTCACCAAGGAGTGTATACTCCAGAGTATAACCCGCTGTGACACTGAACGCCCCGGAGATGGTTACATCAAGAGAAGGCGTTATCTTGTGGTATTGCACATTGAAACCGCTAAGATGCTCGTGAAGACTCTGGTAAAAATTATATCCTGCCTTCAGGCTTATCCCTCCGGTTTCAAACAGGGCGGCGTCCGAGGTTAAATAAGCGACAAACCTCCGGTCACGTTTCCTGTCCGCTGCAATTGCAGGATTTTCAGGTTCAACTATTACATTATCGTCATACTGGCCCCCTGCCGTAATGGCCAGATTGTAAGCTTTCCTCCGGCCCGCCGGCCTGCTGCAGTCCTCCGGCAGGTTTTCTGCATATTTTTTCAATGCATCATCATCTGTAAGAGAGATAAACATCGAAAGATATCTTTGAGATTCCGGACATTCTCCCCTGGCATTATAAAGGCGCCCCAGCTCAAGATAGACATTCGCATCGGCCCCGCCTTTTTTCAGTATTTCCAGAAACAGCTCTTCCGCCTCTCCGTACCTGCCGAGTCTTGAATATGCAACCGCTGCATAATATAATGCCTCGCGGTTTTCGGGAGCCGACTCAATGGCCTTTTTCAGGAGTTCAAGCGCCTCACCGTAATTGCCCTCATTGAGTTTTTCTATGCCCTGTGCTATGTATAATTCGTAATCCCCGGCAGCGAAGGATACAGGCAGCGAGAACAGAAGTGAAAAGATTACAACCGCGGCGGAATAGTAAATACATACTGTTTTTCTTTTCATTGCGGGTTATCCCTACAGCGGCAAAAAAACATCGCCGCAGGCAGGAGAGCCTGCCGGTTTATGCAACATTACGGGTTATCTCGACCTGAAGCAGGCGGCGTTAAAGTTATCGCCCCTGAGACAGGTGTGCCTGCCATGTTACGCGACATTTAAGGTTAAACGGAAAGCAGCAGACCGCCATTATTTTAGATTGATGTATGAATTATTGTCAAGGAATCAGCTCCGGAAGGTAATGTCAAGATTTCTGTGTAAATTCTTTTAAGGGTGTCATTCTCCATTTATCATTTAAGTGATTTAGTACAGCATAAACAATCCTCTCAATACTCTGAG
>JALSHG010000107.1 GCA_026982355.1 Thermodesulfovibrio sp. | reverse complement strand
AAAATCTCGCTTTGCAGGAAGACTATTCAGGAATGAAAAATCTCCTTCAAAAAATCGGCTCGAACCGCCGCCTTGCGGCGGGCACGCTCGTCATTGATTTCAAAAAACCGTGGAATTATTTATATAATTTGTCCCCCTCGCCACGCAGGGGCGAGGCGACTACCGCCACAAGTCAAATATGGTGGAGGTGAACGGGATCGAACCGATGACCTCCTGCTTGCAAAGCAGGCGCTCTCCCAGCTGAGCTACACCCCCTCGGGAATTCACACCGGCACACGCCGGTCTTCAGTTTTTTAGTATAAAAACAAAAACATACAAAAATCAAAACGGCCGGCGCGAACAGCCGGAAGTTTTCCGGCTTGTCTGGTGGGCCTAAGTGGATTTGAACCACTGACCTCACGCTTATCAGGCGTGCGCTCTAACCAACTGAGCTATAGGCCCGGCCGGCACAATGAGAACCGAATATTAAAAATACCTCAAGAACAGGCTTAATGTCAATTGATGAAAATTCCCGAACCCACGGAAACGTCAAAGTCGAAGCGCGTACAGATTAAAGCCGGGAGAGACGGCATATGAAATTAGCGTCGGGGTATTTAAGATTTATCCGAAAATCGCCTCGGGTTCGCTTATAATTCAACGGCGAGATCAGAAAACACACTGCATAAACCGTATTCCGGTACGGCCGTCTGCCTGAGCGGTTGCCCGGATTTTGCAAAAAATCAGGGAAACCATTAATATATCTCACGAAGGGAAACCGGGGAAATAAATCACGCAAAGGAACATCATGGGAAACACCTGGATAACCAACATACAACACTTTCTGAATGAACACGGGGATATCGGCGACCTGCCCGGCACGGCACTGAACCTGGCCAACCACATCACTCTGATCATAGAGGAGGCCACGTACTATAATGAGTATGAACCCCGGATGACCACAATAAAGTGCAGGCGCAGGCCCAGAAGGAGAAAATGCGCCGGCAACATCGCAGCCTGCATAGACAGGGACAACCCGGGCCGGATTCTCTGGTTCTGCCCCGTGTGTGACGACAACGGAATAATAACAGGCTGGGAGTCCACCATTTACAACAACCTCCGTCACGGGGAGTTCAATTAAGACTGCCGCGGGCCTTTTTCAGTATCTCCTCCGCATGCCTGATCGACACGTCCGATATGCCGCCGCTCAACATGCGCGCGACCTCTTCGGTCCTCTCGTCTTTCTCTATCGTGCCTATTGCAACCGTTGTCCTGTCCCCCCTGACCATCTTCCGGATCTTCAGATGCCTGTCTGCAAAGGCCGCTATCTGGGGAAGGTGGGTTATGCATATCACCTGGTGATATGATGAAAGGCCCTTGAGCTTCCGCCCCACTGTTTCAGCGGTCATGCCGCCTATGCCCGCATCTATTTCATCAAAGACCAGCACGGATACCCTGTCGCCTTTCGCAAGTATGGACTTGAGCGCAAGCATAATCCTTGAAAGCTCTCCGCCGGAGGCTGTTTTGGATAAGGGCCGGGGCTCTTCCCCTATGTTGGGGGAGATCAGAAACTCTATGTTGTCAATACCGGTGCGGGAGGCCATGAGGCCGTCCGTCGTGTCTTCTCCCTTTTCATGGGTTATCCGGACCGAAAACTCCGTATCCGGCATGGACAGTTCAGCGAGCCGTGCCACAACCTCTTTTTCTATTTTCGCGGCGCTTTTTTTCCTCTTTTCCGACAGCAGCCGCGCCTTTTCGGTCAGCACGCGTTTGAGCTGCTCCATCCCGGCCCTGTAATTCTCCAGTCTCTCGCCCGCATGCTCAAGCCCTTCGATCTCCACGAGGGCGTTCTCCTTGTATCTCAGGATATCCTCTATGGTGTCTCCATATTTTCCGGCCAGTTTCCTTATCAGCTCAAGCCTCTCTTGGACCTGCCCGAGCCGCTGCGGGTCAAAATCGAGGCTCTCCCGGTAATCCCTCAGGAAATAGCCTGTTTCCTCAAGCAGCGGAAGCGCCTCTTCCACTGACTTCAATGCCTCGTTCGCGCGGCCGTCGATAGCGGATATCTCCCTCAGGGCGTTCAGAACCTTTGACAGGGTTGTTATGCAGGATGCATCAGAGGAATAAACGGCCTCATAGGCCTCGTTGGCAAGCTCGGCAAGACGGCCTGCGCTGTCCAGTATCTTAAGCTCTTCAGACAGTTCTTCGTCTTCTCCGGGTGTCAGGCCCGCAGCCTCGATTTCGCCGGCCTGAAAGCGCAGCATGTCCAGGCGCCGGGCCCTGTCCCTGTCTTCCCGCAGGAGGTCCGCTGTCCGCTGTTTCAGGGTGCGGAGCTTTTCAAAGATTCCGCTTATCTCTTCCCTGAGGGCCGCATGTCCGCCGTATGCATCCAGCAGGTCCAACTGGCTCTCCGGGGACAGCAGGGACTGGTGCTCGTACTGGCCGTGCACGTCTATGATGTTTCTGCTGATATCCGAGAGTGTCTGCAGGTTCACCATTGAGCCGTTTACATACGCCCTGCTCCTGCCCCGGGCCGTTATGATCCTCCTGAGGATGAGACCGTCCTCAAAATCAACGGCGTTATCCCGAAGGAACTGAAGCGCCGGAGGACTCAGCGATTCCGGGGCGATGTCGAAAAAGGCCTCCACGACCGCCTCTTTTTCACCGCTCCTGATAAAATCGCCCCCAGCCCTTTCCCCGAGAGCGAGGCTGAGGGCATGTATTATGATGGACTTTCCCGCTCCGGTTTCCCCTGTAAGGACGTTAAATCCTTCCCCGAACTCAATGCCCGCATCGTCAATTATGGAGAAATTTCTAATGTGCAGTTCGCGCAGCATATTCGGCATCCCTTCAGTTACATTAAAATAATACAATACGGACCGAATTTACAACGCCTGCCGGCCATGCTGCGGTCGAAACGACCATCCGCCGCCCGGGACCGGAGAATGTTCGGGGCCGCCCTGAGACCTTTATATAAAGCGGATAACCTGTAAAATTGCCGTATTAATTTAATCACGCGATATGATAAAATGAGAGCCTGTGAAATGAACCTTAACCTTAATATTGCATAAATGCGCAGGGGAGTCTGCCGGAAAACCTTTATAAAGCGATTGGATATCGGAATATGTTATTGTTGCAGGAAACAACGGAAAGTGAAATCAAAAAAGACGTTGATATGCCGCGCGGAATATTTCCTGAAGGTATCGCGGATAAAGCTTTCCCGTCAGACTCCTCTGCCCCGCCGGCTGGATGTTATGCCACCGTAAGGTTAATGTTGCATAAGCGGCATTCTTATGCCGCTGCAGGGTGAACATGATGAACAGGCTGCGCTTTCTTACATCAGGCGAATCGCACGGCAGGGCCGTGGTGTGCACGGTCGAGGGGCTGCCGTCCAACCTGTCATTGTCCGCGGAGCACATGGACCGCGACCTTGCAAGGAGGCAGAAAGGCTTCGGCAGGGGCGGACGCATGAAGATAGAGTCAGACCGCGTGCAGATTCTTTCCGGCATCCGGCGGGGAAAGACACTCGGCTCGCCGGTTACGCTTTTAATAGAAAACAGGGACTGGCCCAACTGGCAGGATGTTATGAGCTCGGAGCCCGGCGATCAGGCTCCTGAAGGCCCCGGCCTCCGGAGCGCCGATCCGGGACTCCGTGCGGTTACGCGGCCGAGGCCGGGGCATGCCGACCTGTGCGGTGCGCTGAAGTACAATCACCGTGATATAAGAAACGTCCTCGAGCGCTCCAGCGCCAGGGAGACCGCCGCAAGGGTGGCGGCGGGTGCTGCGGCGAGGAGGCTCCTCTCTGAATTCAACATCAGGATTATAAGCTATGTAACCGAGATAGGCGGCGTCAGGAGCCGGGAGCCGGACGGCGGGCGGAGGGCCGATGAGAAAAAGCTGCTGTCGCTTTTTAAAAAAGCGGAGGCATCCCCCGTGAGGTGCCCCGATAAGGCGGCGGAAGAACAGATAATCGGCAGGATCAGGGATGCCGTGGAAAAAGGCGACACACTCGGGGGGGTCTTTGAAGTGGCCGTGCTCGGGCTTCCCGTGGGCCTCGGAAGTTATGTCCACTGGGACAGGAGGCTCGAAGCGAGACTTTCATATGCCGTCATGGGGATCCAGGCCATCAAGGGGGTGGAGATAGGCAACGGCTTTGAGAACGCCGGCAAACCCGGCTCGGAGGTTATGGATGAGATATACTACGGGAGGCGGAAAGGCTTTTACAGGAAGACCAATAATGCCGGGGGCATAGAGGGCGGGATGAGCAACGGCATGCCCGTTATCGTCAGGGCGGCGATGAAGCCCATACCGACGCTCGGAAGCCCGCTCGCCTCAGTGGATATCATTACCAGGAGAAGGTTCAGGGCCGCATATGAGAGGTCGGATGCCTGCGCGGTGCCGGCAGCCTCTGTGATCGGCGAAGCGGTCACGGCCCTTGTCATCGCCGACGGGTTCCTTGAAAAGTTCGGCGGCGACAGCATGGAAGAGATCCGGAGAAATTACGAGGGATACCTGAAACAGGTAAGGGAGTTCTGAATGAAAATCGTATTAACCGGTTTTATGGGAACCGGCAAGACTTCGGTGGGGATTGAGCTCAGCAGGAAGCTCGGATACCGGTTTATAGATACCGACACGCTCATAGAGGAGCGGGAGGGCATGCCCGTCTCCCTCATATTCAAGAAAAAGGGGGAGGGGTATTTCCGGCGGCTTGAAGAGGCCGTGGTCGGAGAGGTCTCGCGGTTAAACAATGTGGTGATTGCCACAGGCGGCGGCGTGATCAAGAACAGGAATAATGTGGAAAACCTCCGGGCAAGGGGCATCCTGGTCTGGCTCAGGGCGGAACCCGGGATCATTCTCAGGCGGGTCATGACCGAAGGCGGCAAGAGGCCGCTGCTTGACGTGGAAGAACCCCTTGAGGAGATCAACAGGCTGCTCGCGGAAAGGCTGCATCTGTACCGGCAGGCGGACACATCTGTCGACACCGATTATATAACCCCGCGTGAGACGGCGCAGGAGATTATTGAACGGCTGGGGCTTGATGCGGAGAATATCACCGTTGACCTCAAGGACAGGAGCTACGACATCGTCATCGGCAGCAGGCTGCTCCGCAGGCTCGGGCTCAGGCTGAAGGAGTTCAGGCCCACGAAGGTCGCGATCATCAGCAACATGACGGTCTTTCCCCTTTACAGGGACACGCTGCTTGAATCCATGCGCGAATACGGTATTGTGCCGGAAGTCCTTCTCATCCCCGACGGCGAAGAGTACAAAGACTTCCTCTGGACATACTACCTGCACGGGGAACTGCTTAAATCAAGGTTCGACAGGGATTCGGTCCTGATAGCATTCGGCGGGGGCGTGGTGGGCGACATAACCGCATTTGTCGCCTCTACATACATGAGGGGCATCCGCTGCATACAGGTTCCCACCACTCTTCTGGCCCAGGTGGACAGCTCTGTGGGCGGCAAGACAGGCGTGAACCATCCCCTGGGCAAAAATATGATAGGGACGTTCCATCAGCCGTCGCTGGTCGTGATAGACGTAGACACCTTAAGGACGCTCCCGGAGAGGGAATTCTGCTGCGGGATGGCCGAGATAATAAAATACGGCGTGATAGCGGACAGGGGGCTTTTCGATTTTCTGAAGACGGACAGGGAGGGGATAATCTCCCTCGGGGACGCGATTATCAGCGCAATCAGGCGGTCATGCGGGATCAAGGCCGATGTGGTCTCAAAGGATGAAAGGGAAGCCGGCCTCAGGGCCGTACTCAATTTCGGGCACACAATCGGCCATGCCATAGAGACCGCAACGGGTTATAAAACCCTCCTTCACGGAGAGGCCGTTGCAATCGGCATGTGCGCGGCGGCGAGGCTCGCCGTGAGGATGGGGATTTTCAGCAAAGATGAGGCTGCACTCATAAGGGACCTCGTCCGGATGTACAGGCTGCCGTGTGACTTACCGGCGGACATCGGTATCCCCGCGATCATCAATGCAATGGAGATAGACAAAAAGGCAAGGGCCGGGAAGCTCAGGTTCATCCTGCCGGTGTCCATCGGCGAGGTAAGGATAGAGGAAGACGTTGACAGGAAACTGATTGAAGAAGTCCTGTCATCAGACAGGCCCTGAACCTGCGCGCATCCCTACATCTCGTTTCTTCCCTCAATGGCCTTTGAGAGGGTCACTTCGTCTGCAAATTCAATATCGCCGCCTATGGGCAGGCCGTAGGCGATCCGCGATACCCTGACCCCGAGGGGTTTCAATACCTGCAATATGTACTGGGCGGTCGTTTCCCCCTTTGTGTTGGGATTTGTCGCAATAATGACTTCCGAGACACCGCCCTCCTGCACCCTCCGGACCAGCTCTTTTATCCTGAGCCTTTCAGGGGTTATCCCGTCAATCGGGGAGAGCGCCCCGAGCAGGACGTGGTAGAGGCCGTTGTAGATTTTTGTATTTTCAATGACAATAAGGTTGCCCGGCTCTTCAACCACGCATATCTTGTCGCGGCTCCGGCGGGGGTCGCTGCAGATGGAACAGATATCGTCTTCGGTGATATTGAAGCACTGACTGCAGAAGCGCGCATTTTCCTTTATTCGTACAATTGCATCCGCCACGGCGAGGGCCTCTTCATGAGGCATGCCCATTATGAAGAATGCAAGCCTCTGGGCCGTCTTTCTGCCGATGCCCGGAAGCCGTGTAAGCTCGTTTATGAGATTTTCAACGACACCGCCGCCCATCAATCAACCCAGCACATTCCCCAGCCCGGGTATGTTCATGCCCCCGGTGATCTTGCTCATATCCTCGCTGACCATCTGCTGCGCCCTGCGCAGCGCCTCGTTCACCGCGGCGATGACAAGGTCCTGCAGCATTTCTATATCCTCGGGGTTGACCACGTCTTTCTCGATTTTGATGGAGACGAGTTCCATCGCGCCGTTTGCCGTGGCCACGACCATGCCTCCGCCCGCGGATGCTTCGACCGTCTTCTTTTTTGATTCCTCCTGTATCCTGCTCATCTCCTGCTGCATCTTCTGGGCCTGTTTCATCAGGTCTCCGAGCATTTTCTTTGACATGACTCCTCCTTATTCAAGTGACTTGATCTTTATTAATGAACCGCTGAATATCTTCAGCGCCTCTCTCACCAGGGGTTCGGAAAAGACCTCTTCTTTTATTTTTCTGTTGTCTTTCCCGGCCTTTTCGCCGGGCAGGGACAGTATTTTCAGCCGGAGGCTGTGCCCGCTTATCTCCTGCAGGGCGGTGTTGATGACGGAGGCCTTGCTTTTTATGAAATCCGC
This sequence comes from Thermodesulfovibrio sp., assembly GCA_026982355.1. Classification (GTDB taxonomy): domain Bacteria; phylum Nitrospirota; class Thermodesulfovibrionia; order UBA6902; family UBA6902; genus JAADFS01. Next base: position 1,951 of record JALSHG010000107.1, on the reverse strand, counting down.
CAGCACTGTCATGCCCCCGTTGAATCCTATGGCAAGCTCCGAGGCAGTAAGCTCCAGCGGCCTGGCCTCCATAAGCTTGCAGGCAAGGAGATGATCTTCGGCATCAACCTTCTCGATCAGTTGTCTCCAGATACCTTCCTTGTCCCGGATGTCCGGCTTTGCAGCGGGCTCTGCGTGCTCCCTTACCTCTGTTTTTTTTTCCACAGGCGCCCCCCCTGAATCACCAAGCATCTGCAGGATGCTCCCGATGGATGTCATGCCTTTTACAAACGACATCCTCAGCAGACCGAGCTCGAGTGTGTATCTCGGATTGGCAGCGCTCCTGACCTCCCCTTCCAGCCTGAGGAGCTCGGACAGAAGCAGGGTCAGTTCCTCTATGCCTGCATCAGAGGCAAGTTCCCTGAGCCCCTGCACTTCTTCCGCTGAAAATTCCAGAAGCTCCTCCGGATTGCGCGTCACCTTTACCACGGCTATGTTTCTGAAATATTCCACGAGTTCCCGGGTCAATTGCCGCAGGTCGCTGCCCCTGTCCGTCAGCTCCTTTATTAACGAAAGGGTATCCGGGATATTACCCGTTAAGATATTTCTCGAAAGACCCGTGATGATCTCCGCCTCGGGCAGGCCCAGGAGACCCCGGAGTTCTTTTTCGGTGATATCATCGGTGAATGAACACGCCTGGTCCAGCAGGGTCAGGGCGTCCCTCATGCTGCCGTCGGCGGCCTTTGATATCATCTGCAGCGCGCCTTCGGTGATCCTGATCTTTTCAGCGGCGGCAATTTTTTCAAGCTGCTCCCTTATCATTGCCCTCGTGATCCTGCGGAAGGAATAATGCTGGCACCTGGAGAGGATCGTGGAGGGGATCTTTTTCGGCTCTGTTGTTGCAAATATGAAGACCACGTGCGGTGGCGGCTCTTCGAGGGTCTTCAGGAGCGCGTTAAAGGCCGATGTGCTTAACATGTGAACTTCGTCGATGATGTATATCCTGTACCTGCCGCCGGACGGAGCGTACTTTACGGTCTCTCTCAGTTCCCGCACGGCCTCCACACTGTTGTTGGACGCCCCGTCGATTTCGAACACATCCACGGAAGCACCGTCTGTTATGGCGCGGCAGCTCCTGCATTCACCGCACGGGTCGCCGCCCGCCGCCTGTTCGCAGTTAAGCGCCTTGGCGAGTATCCTCGCCGAAGAGGTCTTGCCCACGCCCCTGGGGCCGGAGAACAGGTAGGCATGCGCCACCTTCTCACTTGCCAGCGCGTTCCTGAGGGTCCGGGCAACCGGCTCCTGGCCCACAAGGTCATCAAAGCCCCGGGGCCGCCACTTTCTTGCAAGTACGATGTAGCTCATAATATTTAACAGCCAGGCCTTCAGGTAGTCCTGCGGCACCCGGAATAACTGCTTACCGTTGCTTCCTTCCGGACCTGGCGGGGTTCACAGCATCCCGTTGCACAGGGCCCAAAGGCCTGACCGTATTCTGAATTCTCAACACTGCAGTGGCGGAGAGGGAGGGATTTGAACCCTCGAGACGCTGTTAACGCCTACACGATTTCCAGTCGTGCTCCTTCGGCCGCTCGGACACCTCTCCATTTCAACCTTACAGTGGCATAAAAACACCGCCCGCGGGCAGGGGAGGCTGCCCGGTTCATGCAACATTCAAGTATCCAGGTCTGAATAGTTTAACATTTTCCAGTCCTGTCGTATCGGCATATTTTCCGGCCCGCCGGATACACACCCCGCATGCCTGCAACAGGAGAGAAAAGAGGGCGTGTAACAGAAGATTTTATTACATTCATTCCGCAAATCGCAACCTCGGCGGGGAACGGAACGCGGAAACGTCAAAGTCGAAGCGCGTATGGATTAAAGCCGGGAGAGACGGCATGGAGGACAAGAGCAGTAAATCAATAATTGAGACTCTTGCAAAAGTCCTCCGTCCGTCACATCGAGCGGAGAGAGA
>JALSHG010000106.1 GCA_026982355.1 Thermodesulfovibrio sp. | reverse complement strand
GGAACTTCACTCTCCGTTATTTCCTGCAACATAGACATATTTACAAAATCCCATCGCTTTATAAAGGTTTTACGGGAGACTCTCCCGCCCGTTTATGCAACATTAAGGTTTATGCAACATCAGGAATTACTTTACATACCCCGCAATGTTGGGTATCTGCATCCCGTGATGGAAGAGATAGGCGATAACAAGGGCCACCGGTATAATGAACAGGAAAAGGGCCACGAAGTACACCCACACCATCTTGCCGAACTGCGCTTCCCTGAGCTTCTTGAAATCCGTTATAATGCCGAGACTCATGAATGTAAGCATGAAAAACAGTTTTCTCATGCCCTTTTCAATGGGGACGGCCCCCGCCTTCACGGATTTCAGGAACGGCATGGCCTCGGGCGCGCCGGCCTGTCCCGGACCGAAGTAGAGGGCGAGCAGGAAAAGCCAGGTGAAGAAGTAGCCGATAACAAACTTCGGGAACCTGTGCCAGACCTCCGACACCGGCACCGTTTCCCCCGGCCTCCGGTCGATGCTGTACACCCACACCATTGCCAGCACAAATGCCCATATACCTATGAACATGTCGATCCATACCTTTGTCATCACGGCGCTTGAGGTTATAATGCCCGACGGCCATTTTACCGCGCCGTTGGTGTCGGCCTCTATCTTGTTCCGCATGAGTTCGTCCATTAACTCGCCCGCCGCGGCGTCCGCGCCGTCCGTCTTGACCGACATGCCCAGTGCGGCTCCTGCAACCAGCGGGTCCTTTGTGCCGGGCCATACATGGGTGAAGAATCCGGGTAGGATGACGAGCTCGATGACCGCCCATATGACGACCAGTGCGGAAACCATTATGGACACAACGGGCTTGGCCCTGACCGCACCCCCGGTTGCGACAGCCGCTGATACGCCGCATATCGAAATGCCCGAGCCGAGCACGGCGGCCGTCTTGCGGGGAAGCTTGAATATCCTGCGTGAAATAATATAGACGCCGGGCCAGAATACCATGTAAGCCACGATGGTCGCCACAGCGCCCGCGATAAAGAGATCAAACGTCAGGCCGGTCGCCGCCTTTCCCAGTTTCTGCGACATGCCTGCAAGCTTGATCGGGAGATAGCCGAGTTTCACTCCCAGGGTGACTATCGCTGTCTTGATGTACCATTCCGGTTTTGCCGCTTCGCTCAGGAATTCCGCAAATCCTTTGAAGAAATTCCCTATGATCAGGCCGACGATCAGCGCCAGAATGAATGAGCCGCCGCCGCCGAGCGAAAGCGCAAAGTTCAGCCCGTACTTGCCCATGTTGATCTTGTTTGCCGCGAAAAAGGCGTGATGTCCTATAAACCACGTGGCGATTGTCAGGAAAAAGATGATCGTCCAGCCTGTAAAAAACTTCCTGACGTTCCATTTCATGGACGCGGCGCCTATGCAGGTGGCGATGGTGAAGATGACGTATGTCCATATAATGCTCCACCAGCCCAGCCCCTTGTAAAAGTCTTTGGCGGTCAGGCTGTACTTCTTGCCGAGGGCGTAAAATGCATGACTGATTGCGCCCTTGCCTCCTTCAGGCACGTTGAAGACCCACTTTGTCGGATAGGTGATCCACCCGACAAGGTCGATCCCCGCTATGTTCAGGAGGGATAAAAAGAAAAAGCCGACACCCAGCCATACCGCCCACCAGTCTTCCTGGGTCAGCATGCCCGAGTACCATTTTCTTTCAGGTTGTACCATAATGCACCCCCTTTTTTATTGTTTGCCGCCCGCGCTTAACAGCGGTTCATCAATAATAAAAGCACCGTATATCCTGCCCCCGGCTCGTGAGAGTTTCATCCCTGTATGTCCACGATCCGGTCGAAATAGTGGTGCGAATACTGCCTGATCCACTGCGGTATCCCCGAACTGTCGAATTCCATCCTGACCCGCGCCTTCTCCCCCTTCCCGATAAATCCTTTCTCTCTCAGGAGCGCACCTATTCCGGCATCTATCTCCTCGAGCGTGGGAGAGGACATCGATACAAGACTGTTTTCCACAACCCAGTCTTTTCCGTCGTGGCTGATTTTGAGCACTATCTGTTTCATGTCAGTGCAGTATGGAAGTCGGCACGAGCACCAGGCCGATTATAAGCGCAACGGCTGCCACTACAAACGACCACACAACGAGTTTTGTCTCGACCGGGGACCACTCCTCGGCGCCTGCAAGCACATCATCGGCCTCCAGCGCGGCGCCTGTGAGAGAGCCGGTCCCTGATGTTTCTTTTTTTTCTTCCTGCATTTCATACCTCCTTGGATTTCGGTTAAGCCGTAAAAGGCCGGCAGATGATCGATTACGTAAGGCCTCACCTCCTTTCACTTGCCCTGCAGCGGAGTTGAACTTACAGCGGCATGAAATGCCTCCGGCGCGGCAGCGGAGCCTGCCGGAGGAACTGTATCCGCGATACATTCAGGGATATTCCGTACGGCATATTCACGCCTTCCGGCATTTCACTCGTAATTGATTCCTGCAACACGGAGAAGAACCACCTGGAAACAGCAAGCACTGTGCCACGCTGACATGACCGGGGCGTGTGAAACAAACAAGCGCTTAACCCCTTGAATTTAAACGACTGCGGCTCAGGGACCGAGAGGACCGGATATAACCGGCAGGGGAATTGATGCAAAAATTATCTTGCACCGCCGCATAATTTATGCACCGGGTTGCCCCGGCCTTGCCGTGGACATAAGACCACCGTCCGCCGGCAGTCTCCCTGCCGGCTTATGCGGCATGCAACATTAAGGTTAACTGAGTCTGATATGCACTAAAATAAGCAATCCATACCAGCTATTGTCAGACCTATCCACAACAGGTATAATAAGACAAAAAATGATAAAATATGCTTCAATTTGAATGGGATACAGATAAAGCAAGGAAAAATATCAAAATCCATGGTGTATCTTTTGATGAAGCGAGCACAGCTTTCAGAGATATTTTATCATTGACAATTCATGATCCTCTACATTCCGACGAAGAGGACAGATTCATTTTAATTGGAAATTCCTATAAAAATCGTCTTCTGGTAGTTGTGCATGCAGAAAGGGGAAATAAAATAAGGATAATAAGCACAAGAAAGGCAACCAAAAAAGAAAGGAAGCAATATGAAGAGAATCCCAAAAGATAAAGATATGCTCGAAGAATATGATTTCAGCAAGGGTATCAGGGGAAAATATGCTAAAAGATATGCAGAAGGAACAAACGTTGTAGTTATTGAGCCTGATGTTGCAAGATATTTCCCGGATCATGACTCTGTAAATCAAGCCTTGAGATCATTAACTGAAATTATTAAGAGACATAGGACTGCATAACAACTTGCAACGACCCACGGCAGGTCTTGTTCCCTGTGCGTTCTGATTTGCCAGGTTTATGATTTGTGTCGCATACTTGGGGAACTCTACAGGCTCCGCCCCTAATAAACCTTAATGTTGCACAAGCCGGCAGGGGAGTCCGCCGTAAAACCCGCCGCACATTCTCCCGCCCGCGGGCGGTGTTTTTATGCACCGGCAGGGTTAAGGTTTGTAATCGCCGGGGTGAATGTCGTATTTCCTCATCAGGTGCTGCAGGGACTGGCGCTCCAGGCCGGCCAACCGGGCCGCATGCGTGACGTTGCCGTTTGTCTTCCGGAGTATATTGCCGATATAGTTGCGGGTGACGTATTCAATGGCGTTGTTCCTGGCGGTCCTGTAATCTACTGAAGCGGTGTCTCTCAGCATGACCTCCGAATACGGGTTGATTCCGTCTATGTCCCGGAGTATGTTTTTGCCGATCAGCTTGTCCTTGGAGAAGATGATGGCCCTCTTGATGACGTTCTGCAGCTCTCTCACGTTGCCCTTCCACTTTCTCCTCTTCAGGTACTCCACGGCCTCTTTCGAAAAACCGGATATGTTTTTCCTGTACTTATGGCTGTAGCGTTTAAGGAAATAGTCTGAGAGAAGGGGAATGTCCTCGACCCTTTCCCTCAGTGAGGGCATCCTTATAGTTATGACATTCAGCCTGTAGTAAAAATCATCCCTGAACAGACCCTGTTCTATCTTTTTCTCAAGCTGCCTGTTTGTGGAGGCCACGACCCTGACATCCACATTGACGCTTTTTATGTCTCCGAGGGGCTTGAATTCCTTTTCCTGCAGGGCCCTCAGGAGCTTTGTCTGAACGCTCAGGGGTATGTCGCCGATTTCGTCAAGGAATATTATGCCCTGTGCGGCCGCCTCAAAGAGCCCCTTCCTGTCGGCAAACGCTGATGTGAATGCCCCTTTTCTGTAGCCGAAAAGTTCGCTTTCGAGTATGGACTCCGGAATGGCGGGACAATTAACGGCGATAAACGGGCCGGCCGCCCTCCTGCTGAGCCTGTGGATCGTACGCGCGGCAAGTTCTTTGCCCGTGCCCGTCTCTCCCGTAATCAGGACCGTCTCGTCGGTTGCCGCGACCGTCCTGATTTTCTCAAACAGCTCTTTCATGACATTGCTTTCACCGATCAGTTCCCTATCGAGCGATTCATGCCTTATCTTTTCTTCAAGAATGGACTTTTCCTTCAGCACCATCCTGTAATCCGCCGCCCTTTTCACGGTATGTAGAAGCCTCTCGTTATTGACCGGTTTTGTCAGAAAGTCATAGGCGCCTTCCTTCAGGGCCTCTACCGCCATGTCCACTGTTCCATGGCCTGTGAGGAGTATGACGACGATGTCCCTGTTGCTCTCTTTTATCTCCTTCAGTATGGTCATCCCGTCTTTTCCCGGCATCTTCACATCCGCGACAACCACGTCCACTTCGTTTTCCGATACGGTTTTTACCGCCTCTGATGCGTTTGTAAGCCCCAGCACTTCAAAGCCGGGCTCGGAGCCGATGAGCCGCCGTAAAAAGGAGACCATGTCTTCACGGTCGTCTATAACGAGTATTTTCGTCCTCATATTCTCACCCCCCGGTTTTCACTGCCCCCCTTTCACCTTAACCGTACAGGCGCATAAAAACACCGCCCGCGGGGCACGGAAATCCGGCGGAAAAGCTTTATCCGCCGGACTCCCGTGCCGGCTTATGCAACATTAAGGTTAAGCGGCAGGCTGACGGTAAACGTGCTTCCTTTCCCCTCTGTCGATTCAACCGTTATCTCGCCGCCGTGTTCCCTGACGATTCCGTAGCTTACGGAAAGGCCGAGGCCCGTGCCCTCCCCGGGCTGTTTGGTCGTAAAAAAGGGCTCGAACACCTTGTTGATATTCTCTCCCGGAATTCCGCACCCGCTGTCGCTTACCGAGACCGCAACCCTGTCCGCTGATTTATCATACACTGTCCCGACCGTTATTTTCCCGCCCCTGCCGATGGCCTGGAAGGCGTTCATGACTATATTTATGAACACCTGCCTGATCTTCTTGGGATCAGCCGTCAGTTCGGGAATGCCCGCCTGATAATCCTTTTGTACGGCGGCGTCCTTTTCCCTGAGCCTGTAGGAAAACATATCCAGCACTTCATCCAGGACGGCGTTTATATTAATCTGCTCCGGCACCGACCCGGTCCCTCTTGAGAAATTCAGGAGGTCCTCCACTATCTTCTTGCACGCCTCTGCGTTTCTGTTTATAATCTCAAGGTCCGCCACGGCCTGCCCGTTGTCCCTGAGTTCTTTAATCAACAGCCCCGTATAGCCCATGATGATGCCGAGGGGATTGTTTATCTCATGGGCAAGCCCGGCGGCGAGCCGGCCTATGGATGCCATCCTGTCGGCTTCCTTCATCCTGTCCTGTACGAGCTTCCATTCCGTTATGTCCTTGATGATCGCCTCAAAGCCGCAGACCCTGCCCGCCCCGTCCCTGAGAAAGCTGGCCGAAATCAGGACGTCGACATGCCTCCCGTCCGCACATGTAAGTTGCGTTTCATAATCCTTTACATAGCCGTTCTTTTCCATTGCCCTGAAAAGCCCGTTGCATTCTTCCTTCTTCAGAAACAGATCATAGAGCGTTTCCGCAGCACGTGCCGCAGGCCTGTTCCTGCATCCGAAGAGCTCCATCCCCGCCGGGTTTATGTCGTGTATGATCCCCGTGAAGTCGGCCACTATAATGGCATCCCTGGAGCCTTCAAAGATACGCCTGTACTTCCTCTCGGAGTTCTTCAGATACTCCATCATCCGGTTGAATGAATCGGCAAGTTCGCCTATCTCGTCCCTGCTTTTCAGGGTAAAGGGAGTATCGAGGTCCTTCCTGCCCTCGACCACGGACCTGAAGAACCTGCTGACGTTCTTTATCGGCCTTACCGCGACGATGTCTATGTAGTAAGTCAGCGACAGGAAGAGGAACAATACGCCGACAATCCCGGTGAGAAATATGGAGATAACGAGCCCCCTTATCTGCGCGAAGGTCTCATCAAGGGGAATTGCTATGGATTCCACGCCTATGACTTCCCCGGGCTTCCTGTTGAACCCCCCGCGTGTTCCGTAGAGGCTGACGAGTTTTGCAGGCGCCTTTTCCGGGTCCCCGTGGCAGGCGAGGCATTCAGCCTCCATTATTACGGGCCGCGCATGAAGGAAGTATTTTTTGTTGTCCCTCCTGATAATCCCTCTCTTTACCGCCGTCCTGTCTTTTCTGAATTCCGCTATATACTGCATCTCCAGTTCATCAGGCGTGTTTTCAGGGTTCATGGGATTCAACGCCACCCTGCGGTACTGAAAATCAGGGAAAAGCCTGCTGAATTCCGACATTATCCCCTTGTTCATGAAAGAAACGGACATGACTTCCGGGACGAATTCCTCGACGGGAAGCACATGAAAGAGCTTGGGCCTGACCTTTTTCCGTATGTACCCGATTGTCGCCTGTATATGGGAGAAAAGTATGTCGGTTTTCTGGTATGTCTGCGTGATGATATTGTCTTTAAGATATATGTATATGACGATATTCAGAACGCACCAGAAGATGATGACTATCACCCCGTTGCCGAACAGAAACTTTGATGTGAGGGGCATGTCCCGGAGCCGTTTCATCCTACAATATCTTACTACAATCCTGCGAAATGACAAGCATTAAATATTTCACAGGAGAGCCGCTTGCAAAAGTATGGAAATGCCTGTATATGTCATTTCGCCCGGAGGGAGAAATCTTTCGGCGGCGGTGAGTTGTAAAAAACCTCTCTCTCCGTTCGGGGTGACAGAGAGACAACTTTTGCAAGGGCCCCAAGGATTATGTTATTATTTATCTGTTTCCTACGTTAAAAGCAGATTATCACGATTTAGAATCAAATTGAAACGGGAAAATGGGTATGATGGATGACGATGTTGACCCTGGAATATGGCCGGGGTCAAGGGCCGACGAGATAATGCGCATGCACCCGGAGACGACGGATTTTTTCGTGGATCTGGGGATATGCAGTTGCGGGTTCGACGGGAAGTTCGGGAAGATGGCCATGCATAAAACCCTTGAAGAGATCGCCCGTGACAAGGGTATTCCCATTGAGGAGATGCTGGGGAAGCTGAAAGACCTGACAGAGGATTAAAGGGGGGCTTTATCGTACCCTTAATGTTGCATAAGCCGGTCTCTCCTGCCCGCGGGCGGTATTTTCAGGCCACTGTAAGGGTACGTAACAAGAAGTTTTATAATAGAAAATATTCCATAAAAACTCATAATCGATTGATTAAATTTTTTAATTGGACTATTGAAACTATGTATATTAACATGGTGAATTCACATTTTGAATGTGCTTGGCAATCATTGCGGTAGCAATCTATAATCTTTACAACAATCCTGAAATTTAAGGTCACAAAAATATTTTCAAGAAAAGGAGGGTATAAAACCGGTGCAAGACGAAGAAAAAAGAAATAAGATATGGGCTTTTATAATCACGGGCGTTCTTATCCTTATCAGCATGCTGTATTACAGCGTGAACATGTACTATATCTACCTTATAGTATATATCTGGTTTGGATTTGCATACGGAATGATGCTTCAGTACGGAAGATTCTGTTTTGCGTCAGCGTCACGAGACCTCTTTGCAGCGGGTGTGCCGAGAATGGCGGTGGGCATCATGATCGCTCTTGTATTTTTCAGCCTTGTGCAGGCATTTCTTGCCTCTACCAACATGAGCACATTCCATCCCGCGCCGTTTGGTATCCATATGTTAATATCAGGTGTTATCTTCGGCATCGGAATGGTGCTTGCCGGTGGTTGCGCTTCAGGTTCCCTGTATAAGATAGGCGAAGGCAATGCCACGTCGATTCTTGCGGTAATTTTCGGACTTTCCATCGGGCAGTCTGTCTTTGTGGACACGGGCGGCATATTCAACAAGCTCGTGCCGCAGTCATGGATGGATGCGGCCCATAAAACCCAGGAGGCCATCAAAACTTATTCGAACATCGATATCCCCCTGAATTCGTGGTTTGACTTCTATCTTGTCGGTTACGTATGGAACAAACCGACATACATGATAGCAGACCTGATATCCAACGGCCGCCCCACCACAATGGACTACTTCATTGGCAATGCGCTTATAAATGCGATCCTGCCGGCCATACTGCTGCTGGTGGTGATTTACTACTTCTATGCCAGAAAGGGTTTTATCAAGAAAAGAAGGAAGAAAAAAGGCAGCACCGGTCTCAGTGACGAACTTGCCGGTATGTGGAATATGATAACCGCTTCAAAAAGGACAAGTATGATGGGTGTGCTGGTAGGCATAACCGCGGGACTTCACATCCTTGCCATGAAAGGAATGCAGAACAAGTTCGGTATCAACAACTTCGGACAGCTTCTTACCAGGATGGGCTATACTGGCGATGTCTCGCTCAAGGGTACGGTGTTTGACCCCGGCTACTGGTACATCACAACACAGGAAGGTCAGTTCGGTGCATGGCTGCTTGAAAAATTCGGCTGGAACATGCATGACAACATGTTTTTTGGATATGTAAACGGAATTCCCGAACTGTGGCGTAACCCGGCGCTCTGGATGTCGCTGGGCATCATATTCGGGGCAATGGTAATGGCGCGTCTGAATAACGAATTCAAATTCAAATGGCCCAAAGGCGAGCTTTATATCTGGGGTATCGGTGGCGGTCTGTTGATGGGTTTTGGATCGAGGCCTTCCCTCGGCTGCAACATCGGCGCCTTCTTTATCAGGGCTGCCGGCGGTGACCCGAACGGATGGGTATACGGTACAGGCATGGTGCTGGGCGCCTTTATAGGGGTCAAGTTCTTCAACTGGTGGACGGAAAGAAAAATGGCAAAAGAAATGGAGGCTTTTTAGTCTATAAACTTAAATTTTCACACAAAAAGGAGGAAATTGAATCATGGCAATGAAATTCGAGAAAACAGGTGAAGGAACATATGTGCTGGATGTGTGCGGTTTCGTGTGTCCACATCCACAGATATACACAAAGAAGTCACTCGAAAAAATATCGGAAGGAGAAACACTGGAGGTTATCTTCGACAACCCTTCATCCAAAGAAACCATCATACAGATGTGTGAACAGGCTGGTCACGAGCTTCTGGAGGAAAAGACGGAAGGCGGCAAACTGGTGTTGAAAATAGAGAAAGGATAATACCTTAAAACAACGGAAGGGAGGAGAAATGAAGACCAGTCTCTGGATCATAATTGTTATTCTTATATCGATACTGAGCTTTTTGATCGGCTATAGCGTAGCGCCACGGACTGATGTGGCAGGCGGTTACGGAGTACCGGCCGGCGGAGGCGGCTACGGAGGCGGCTACGGAGGCGGTTACGGCGCTGCTGGACATGCGGCGGCAGGCGGTTACGGGGCACCGGGCGGTGGCGGCTACGGAGCGCCGACAGGCGGTTACGGCGCACCGGCCGGCGGTGGTTATGGAGCGCCGACAGGTGGTTACGGACATTAATTTCCTGTTACACACGGGCGTCATATAATCCAACACCGGTTTACATAATCTGAATCTGAAAAAACGCAGGCAGGTGTCAAAATGAAAAAGATTTTAATTGCAGTAGACGGAACAAAAGGCAGTAAAAGTGCACTGGAGATATATACGGAAATGTGCACGTGCGTACGCCCCGAGACTGTTGTGCTGGTTTATGTTGAAAAGTTCGAAGGCATGTCCCTGATAGATGAAATGATAGGCGATGCGGAAATGTCCACTCTGATAGAATCACTTTCAGGCACGGAATATAAAGAGGCGTTGGATAAAAAGGCGGAGAAGATACTGAATCACTACAGGCAGGCCCTCGAAGAAAAAGGGGTAACCGGCATAAAGACTGTGGTTAAAGGCGGGCATCCTGCTGATGAGATACTCAGGACAGCCGATGAAGAGGGAGCCGACATGATAATCATCGGTTCACGGGGTAAAAGGACGTCGCATCTATTCATGGGAAGCGTAAGCAGAGAGGTGGTTGACAGGGCCGAAGTTCCGGTGCTGGTTGTCAAGAGAAAAGAGTAGCGGGTCAGACCGCCGTTCAAGCAGCAATTTTCCTTTGAGTATACGGCAGAGAGACATGCTGTGTGCAATATCCGTTATCCAGAAGAGCCACGCGCCTGAAACGGTGGTTCTTCTGGTTTTTTGTTGATATCCTGAGCCTCTTGCAAAAGTGTGAAAATGCATGCATCTGTCATTTCGACCGGGGGAATCTTCTGGTATCGAAGGGTTATAAATAAGACATCCCTCTCCGTTCGAGGTGACAGGGAGAGGACTTTTGCAAGGGCCTTATCCTGATGGAGAGATATTAAATTGAATATGAAGGACGGGACCGACATAGTAGTCGTGGGAGGCGGACTCGCTGGGCTGTCGGCGAGCTTTGCCCTTTCAAGGGCGGGCCGGCGGGTTGCGGTATTTGAAGGCGACTCAGAAGTCGGAGGCCTGTCAAAGACAATCCGCCGTGGCGATTTCAGGTTTGACCTGGGGGGGCACAGGTTTATCACCAAGAATGAGAAGACCGAGCGTTTTGTGAAGACGCTGCTCGAGGGGCAATACCTGACCGTCCCGCGCAAGAGCAAGATATACATGCAGAACAAGTTCTTCGACTATCCCCTGAAGCCGTCCAACGCCCTGTTCGGCCTTGGCATCCCCACCACACTGAAGGTGATATCCGACTACAGCAAGGAAAAGATAAAAAACCTGTTCAGGACACCGAAAAACATCTCCCTCGAGGACTGGGTGGTAAGCCATTTCGGCAGGACCATGTTCACCATATATTTCAAGGAATACAGCGAGAAAGTCTGGGGCATTGAATGCAGCAGGATAAGCGAGGAGTGGGTGTCGCAGAGGATAAGCGGCCTCTCGCTCGGCGTTGCAATAAAGAATGCGTTTTTCAAATTCAGCGGACAGGAAGTCAACACCCTCGTCGACAGGTTCATCTATCCCCCGATGGGGATAGGGCAGATATCCGACAGGCTGAAAGCCGAAATAGAGAAGGAAAACCCTGTCCTGACGAATACAAGGGCCGTACGGATAAACCACAAGAATTTTCTCGTCGACAGTGTAATCGCCGCCAACTGCGACCGCAGGTACGAAGTCAGGGGCAGTGAATTCGTATCCAGCATACCCCTGACCGGCCTTGTGAAAATGCTCGCTCCGCCGCCGCCTGACGACATTCTCGATGCAGTGTCGAGGCTGAAGTACAGGGACCTTGTTATAGTGACGGTTATGCTTGACCGTGAGAGGGTGACCGACCTTACGTGGATGTATCTCCCCGAGCAGGACATGCGCCTCGGCAGGATCCATGAACCCAAGAACTGGAGCCCGCATATGGCCCCTGAGGGGAAAACCCACATAGTGGCGGAATACTTCTGTTTCAGGGGCGACGGCACATGGAATCTGCCGGACGGCCGGCTGGTATCGCTTACGGTGAAACAGTTGGAGAAACTGCTGGCCATCAGGGAGAGCGAGGTGATCGGCAGTTGTGTAGTGAGGGTCCCGGGAGCCTACCCGCTGTTTGAGGTCGGCTATACAAAACATTACTCCAGGGTTTTGAGATACCTGCGGAATTTCCGCAATCTCCACATCATCGGCCGGACAGGGATGTTTAAATACTACAATATGGACCGCGCCATCGAGACCGGCATCGAAGTGGCTGAAGACATTCTCGGAAAACAACCACGGCAAAAAGAAAGGGAAACGCTTCCCGCAGGGGCATAGTCATATGAAATGCGCCCTTATCATCCCTTCGTGGGTGCCTGAAGAGATTTTTTCCTCAAAGACCGCGGGCTCCCAGATCAACTACTGGCAACCCCTCGGGACGCTCTATGTCGCCGCTTCCCTGCTTGAGGCCGGGCATGATGTTAAATTCTTAAACGGCGCATTCATGAGACACGATGAGATCATGAATGAACTCGCCGCATACGGGCCTGATATCGCGGGCATCTATTCCACGACCTTCGGCTGGAAAAAGGCCGTTTACACCGCATCGGAAATCAGACGGAAACTCCGGGGTGTCTTTATAGCAGCCGGAGGCCCGTATCCCATAGCAATGCAGGAGAAATGCCTCTCGGACTCGGCGGATATGGATGCAGTGGTCACCGGCGAAGGCGAGATCACCATGGTTGAAGTAGCGGACAGGCTGTCCCGCGGGAAATCCCTCGAAGGAGTTGAAGGAACTGTATTCAGAAAAGGAGATGAAATAATAAAAAACCCGCCCCGGCCTCTCATCACGGATGTTGACTCGCTGCCTTTCCCCGCGCGTGAGCTCCTCGGAGATGCAATGAACTACATCCCCCCGCCTGCAACTTACAGGAGAAAACCCGTGGCCGTTGTCATCACCGCCAGGGGATGCAACCGCAGGTGTATCTTCTGCTTCCAGATTGACAGGGATAGAAAGCACGGCATACGCTTCCGCAGCGTGGATAATGTCATGCGGGAGATAGAGCTGTGTCTCAGGCAGGGCTACAGGGAGATAAAGTTTATCGACGACACGTTTGCCGCGGATTATGACAGGGCCATGCGGATTGCGGGGGAGATAAAAAAACGCGGGCTTGATTTCACATGGTTTGCATCCGCCTGTGTCCACCAGGTGGACGGCCCTCTCCTCAGGGCGTTCAGGGAGGCGGGATGCTGGGCCATTCTCCTGGGCGCCGAAAGCGGCGTGCAGAAAAACCTCAACGCGGTCCGCAAAGGGATAACCCTTGAGCAGACGCGCAGGGCCGTCAGGGCCGCCAGGGAGGCGGGGTTGACTGTTTACACGCCGTTTCTCTTCGGACTGCCGGGTGAGACCTTCGAGGACGGGCTCAAGACAATAGAGTTTGCCTGCGAACTGAATCCGGACATCGCCAATTTCCATGCACTGACCCCCTTTCCGGGGACAGAGCTTTACGACAATATAGACAGGTACGGAACAATGTCCGGTGACCTCACGGATTTCACCTACCAGGGCGCGGCATTTGTCCCTTACACAATGACGAGGGAGGAAGTTGCGGAGCTCCGCCGCATCGCGTTTAAGAAATTCTATTCAAGACCCGGCTTTGTGTTCAGGAAGTTGCTTGCATTAAGGAATGTCAATGACCTCAGGGCGGCTCTGAAGGGCGGCAGGAGCCTGTTCTGGCTGTGGGTGAAGAACGACATATTCCGCCGGCGGGAAGGCGCCGGATGATTTGACCGGGCCGTCCGTTTCAGGCGGTTTTGTTCTCTAACCGTCCTCTCTTATCCTTAACGTTGCATGAACCGGGCGAGGCAGGCTGCCGTAACGCTCTGTAAAGCGATGGGATACCGGAAATATATCTTTGTTGCAGGACTTAACCGGGAGTGGAATTCCGAAAGACGGCAATATGCCGTGCGGGATATGTCCTGGATGTATCGCAGATAAAGCTTTCCCGGCGGGCTTCAGAGCCCGGAGTTGAGGGGGAAAATCCGGTTGTTTTTGTTTCTTTAATTTCTTGAGCCGGTTGCCTGTAATCTTGACGTGGTTCTGTTCGTGAACGGACGGCAAATTGCTTTTCGGCAATTTGCTGTGGGATAATGAAAAATGTCTGTAAATTTTGCGCTGTTCAGGAAACCCGGCAGGTATATCGACGGTGAAATCAATGTGATCCGCAAAGAGGGCGCTGTAAAGGTCGCCCTGTGTTTTCCCGATACTTACGAGATCGGGATGTCGCACCTCGGGTTCAGGATACTTTACTCGATCATAAACAGCATCCCTTACGCATCCGCCGAAAGGGTCTATGCGCCGTGGACGGACTTTGAATCGTATCTCAGGCGGAACGGCATCCCCCTCGCCTCGCTTGAAAACAGGAGACCCCTGAGGGACTTTGATATAGTGGGATTCACCCTCCAGTACGAGCTTTCATACACGAACATACTGAATATGCTCGATCTCGGGGGCATACCCGTTAAATCCGGGGACAGGGGGGACGATTATCCCGTTGTTATTGCCGGCGGCCCGTGCGCCGTGAATCCCCTGCCCCTTGAGCCTTTTATAGACGCATTTGTGATCGGCGACGGGGAGGAGGTCATAAAGGAGATACTGTCGGTCTTCTCAGGCGGCGGCGGCGGCGGAAAAGAAACCCTGCTGAAGGGCCTCTCCGGTGTTGAAGGGGTCTATGTTCCCGCGGTCCATGATGTGGATAAACAGAGGATCAGGAGGAGGATCATCAAAGACCTTGATGATGCCGCCTTCCCTGATGCCCCTGTGCTGCCTTATACCTCGATAGTGCACGACCGGGCGGTTGTCGAGATAGCGAGGGGGTGTGCAAAGGGGTGCCGGTTCTGCCAGGCGGGGATGATCTACAGGCCGGTCAGGGAGAGATCGCTTGAAAATGTCCTGTCACTGTCTGAGAAATGTATTCTTAACACAGGCTATGAGGAGATATCCTTCACGTCCCTCAGCACGGGTGACTACAGCAGCCTCCTGCCCCTGGTCAGGGGGTTCAACAGGCTGTTCAGCGGCAGGCACACCTCCGTCTCGCTGCCGTCCCTGAGGGTCGGTTCGATAAACAGGGAACTGCTTGAAGAGATAAAGAGTGTGCGCAGGACCGGATTTACGATCGCCCCCGAGGCCGGAACCGCCAGGCTCAGGGAGGTGATAAACAAGGACTTTACGGATGCTGAATACGAAGAGACCCTCGAGCAGCTCTTTTCAGGTGGCTGGCACAACCTGAAACTCTATTTCATGACAGGCCTTCCCACGGAGACCATGGCCGACGTCAACGGTCTGATAGACATGGCGGTAAGGGCATCGAAGAAAGGCAGGGAGATAACCGGCAGGCGGGTGAATATCAATGCCGGCATCTCGGCCTTTGTCCCCAAGGCGCATACCCCTTTCCAGTGGACGGGACAGGCCCCCTTGCGGGAGCTGCGGGAAAAACAGGACTACATCAGGAGGGCGTTCAGGAAGAGGGGCATCAATTTCAAGGGCCAGCATGTTGAGCACAGCCTGCTCGAGGCGGTATTCTCAAGGGCCGACAGGCAGGGTGCCCTGCTGCTGGAGGCGGCCTGGAGGCTCGGATGCCGTTTTGACGGATGGTCCGAGCTGTTTGATTTTGACAGGTGGGTGCGCGCCTCTGAAAAGACAGGCATTGATCTCCCGGAATACGCCTCGCGTGCATTCGACCCCGGCGAAGACCTGCCCTGGGATTTCATCGATACGGGAATCTCGAAAGAGTTCCTGAAATCCGAATACCGGAAGGCCGTGCATGGAAAGGCTTCTTCCGGCTGCATGACCGCCTGCTGCGCCTGCGGCCTTGAATGTAACGGCCCGGGGCGGCGCCCCCGGGCACCCGACCTGCGATCCTCAACCCGCAGCCACCGGCCCGTCCACCGTTCCCCGCAACCCCCGGCGTGCAGGATGAGGGTCAGGTTTTCCAAAACAGGCGACATGCGCTACCTTTCACACAGCGAACTGATGACGGCCGTATTGAGGGCGGTAAGGAGGGCTTCCATTCCTGTGGCATACTCCGCGGGATTTCATCCGCATCCGAAGATATCCTTCGGGCCGGCGCTTCCGGTGGGTGTTGAAGGGCTGAACGAGTTTTTCGATATAGAGCTGACGGTACCGCTGAAGCCGGCGGACTTTATAAGCATGCTGAACCGCAGGCTTCCGGAGGGTCTCGAGGTTCTCGGGACGGCCCTGATCGGCATGAGCGAAAAGGCCCTGAGCAGTATCTTCTCACGTTATGAATACGAGATAAGGATCGACGCTGCGCGGCGGAAGCACATAAGCTCTTTCATGGACAGTCAAAGCCGGCCGGTGTCGCGGGATAACAATAAAACCGTGGACATAAGGCCCGTCGTGGAAAAGGCCGAGATCAGGGGCGACACGCTGCGGCTCGTGCTCGTTGATACAGACGGCGTAAAGGCGAGGCTGCAGGAGATATTACGGGAGATGCTCCGGGCGGATGAGGAGGAGATACGGTCGGCATTAATCAAAAGGACGGGTCTTTGGGTATAATAGTATTAAAACCTGATGTTGCATAAACGTGCAGGAGAGTTCCGGGTTGCGGGCTCAAAGTTCTTTGTTTTTACGGTCACGGACAACGGACACGAATCACTATAGTCACTTAACAAGGAACCTTAACGTTGCATAAACAGGCGGGAGAGCCGGCCGTAAAACCTTTATAAAGCGACAGGATGTTGGAAACAACTCTTTATTTCAGGAAGTAACGGACAGTGAAGTTCGAAAAGACATCAATACGCTGTGCGGAATATTTCCCGGAGGTATCGCAGATAGAGCTTTTCCGGCAGGCTCTCCCGCCCGCTGGCGGTGTTTTTATGCCGCTGTAAGGAGAAGAGGCATTGGCTGGAAAGATTATCATTAACGTAACGCCTGAACAGACGCGGGTGGCGTTGCTTGAGAGCAACACCCAGCTGTCCGAACTGTATATCGAGAGGAAAAAAGACGCCAGTCTTGTGGGCAATGTCTACAAGGGCAGGGTTGTCAAAATCCTGCCCGGGATGCAGTCCGCATTTGTCGATATAGGGCTTGAAAAGGCGGCCTTCCTGCATGCGGCGGATGTGCTGTCCGGCTTTGACTATTCCATTTTCGGGGAGGACCTTGAGGAAAGCGTGCCCATTAATCTCCCGATCGAGGATATGCTGCAGGAAGGCGAGGATGTCTTTGTCCAGGTCTCGAAGGACTCGATAGGTTCCAAGGGGGCGAGGGTGACCTCGTATATCACCCTTCCGGGCAGATACCTTGTGCTGATGCCCGGGGTCGAGCATATCGGCGTATCAAGAAAGATACTCGATGAAGACGAAAGGACGAGGCTCAAGGACCTTGTAAGCGATCTCAAGCCCGGGAATTTCGGGTTTATTATCAGAACGGCGAGCGAGGGATGCACTGAGGAGGACCTGAAGAAAGACATTGATTACCTCATGCTGCTGTGGGACAACATACAGAAGAAAAAGGAAAGGGTGCATGCGCCCCACCTGCTTTACAGCGACCTTGACATTGCACTGAGAAGCGTCCGCGACCTCCTGGGCCATGAAATCGAAAAGCTCATAATAGATTCAAGGCAGGAGTACAACAAACTCGTGGAATTCGTTAATACGTATTTCCCGAAGCTGGCCTCGAAGATAGAATTCTACGAGGGGTCCGAACCGATCTTTGACGCCTACGGCATTGAACTGGAGATCCCCAAGGCCCTGGGCAAGCGCGTATGGCTCAAGTCCGGGGGGAACATCATTATAGACCAGACAGAGGCCCTGACATCGATAGACGTCAATACAGGCAAGTTCGTGGGCAAGGCGTCTCTTGAGGACACCATATTCAAGACCAACATGGAGGCGGTCAAGGAGATCGCTTACCAGATAAGGCTCAGGAATCTCGGCGGCATTATCATAATCGACTTCATAGACATGGAAAAGGAGGAGAACAGGCAGAAGCTGTTTTCAGTGTTCCAGGAGGCGATGAGCAAGGACAGGGCGAAATGCACGATACTGGAGGTCTCAGAGCTCGGCCTTATACAGATGACGAGAAAACGGGTGAGGGAGAGCCTCGAGAGGGTACTGTGCGAGCCGTGCCCTTACTGTGACGGCAAGGGCTTTGTGAAATCGCCCGCAACGGTGTGCTACGAGATTTTCATGGAATTAAGGAGGATCGCCCAGACAAAGAAGAACTGCAAGATAATGATCACCGCCAACTCGCACGTGGCGGACCTGATCTACGATGATGAGCGCGAGGGTATCGAAGCGATCGAAAGGGAAAACGGTTTCAAGATCATAGTAAAGGCCGACAGGAGTTTTCACCAGGAATACTACGAAGTAGCCACTCTCTGACAATCATGACGCCAGGCGACAAGTTCAGCAGGCTCAGGCAAAGCCTGAAAGATATGGACAGGGTCATTATCGCCTTCTCCGGCGGTGTTGACAGCACGTTTCTGTTGAAGGCCGCAGCCGTGTCCGGCCTCAGCCGGGTCATTGCAGTGACCGGCAGGTCCGGCAGCCTTCCGGAGGAGGAGCTGTCTTTTGCCGCAGAAATGGCGGACTCACTCGGTGTAACCCACAGGGTGATAGATACCGGGGAGCTTGATGACAGGAATTATACTGATAACCCCCCCGACAGATGCTACTACTGCAAGAAAGAGCTTTTCAGCAGGCTCAGGGAAATGGCACTGAGAGAAGGTATCCGTCATATCCTGGACGGCACCAATGCGGATGATGCTGCGGACCGGCGTCCCGGAAGGCGCGCCGCCGCGGAGGCCGGAGTCGTGAGCCCCCTGCTTGATGCAGGCCTGGGCAAGGATGAGATCAGGGAACTGTCACGCTCCCTCGGACTGCCGACATGGGACAAGCCGGCGACGCCCTGCCTTTCCTCCCGTTTCCCGTACGGGCAGAAGATCACCCCTGAAGGGCTTGAGATGGTCGGCAGGGCCGAGGCGTTCATAAGGAAATTCGGGATAAGGGAGTTCCGCGTAAGGAGCCATTCCGGCGTCGCAAGGATAGAGGCGCCCCCTGAAGATTTCCCGGAGTTGACGCGGGAGCCGGCCAGGAAGGAGATAACGGAGTTTCTCAGGTCTCTCGGCTTCAGATATGTCACCCTCGACCTGCAGGGTTTCAGGAGCGGAAGCGCAAACGAGGTGCTGGAATAATGCTTGATGGACAACGCGTCTTTTTATAAGGAAGCCTCGAAATGCGTGCGCTGCGGGGCATGCAAGGCACTGTGCCCCACCTACCTGACCACATCCAACGAGAGCATGGGGGCGAGGGGCAGGGTGGCCCTCCTGGGCGGACTCGGCGCAAAGCGTTTTGCCCCCCGCGGAAACCTTGCCGAAAAGATATTCAGCTGCATGCTCTGCGGGGCATGCAGGGACCTCTGCCCCCGCGGAATCGACATAACAGAGGTGATTTACCGGGGCAGGGCCGCGCTCAGGCGCTCCTACAGGAAGGGCCGCTTCCTGAGGGCCGCGCTGAAACACTCCGTATCAAGGCCGGACTTGGCCTTTTACCTGTTAAGGGCATACCGCCGGCTGCTTTACCGGCCCCTTCACAGGGCGGGGATGGCCGGATATAATATCCCGGAGGTGGCGTCAAGGCCGTTTAAGAACGGCATCCAGGTTTATAAAAGCATAAAACGGACGGGCAGGGTGGCCGTATTTGCGGGCTGCAGCGTCAATTATTTTTATCCGGACATCGGCGGTGCCCTGTGCTCGGTTCTGGTCTCGAAAGGATATGAGGCGGTCGTATTCAGCGGAGAATCCTGCTGCGGCGCGCCCTTGAGGGCATCCGGCCTGCAGAAGGAAGCAGCCGCACTTGCACGAAAGAATATCGAACACTTCAACAGGGTACGGGCCGAGGCCGTAATAAGCCTGTGTCCCACGTGTACGATGGTGATAAGGCGGCAGTATCCGCTTCTTGCAGGGGATACCATTTCGAATTTAATGGATGTCAATGAATTCCTTGTGAACTCCGGCATTGTTTCGGACCTCGGGATACGGCCTGCCAGGATGACGTACCACGACCCCTGCCATCTCAACTTCGGACTCGGCGTGAGAGAGGAGCCGAGACGGATTCTCAGGGGCATCAAAGGTGTCGATTTCACTGAAATGAGGCATGCCGGTGAATGCTGCGGGTTTGCAGGATTTTTCAGCCTGCATTTCAGGGAGATTTCCGAGCGTATCGGGAGAAAGAAGATTGATAACATCTTGGATACATCCGCTGATGTGGTCGTCACATCCTGCCCGGGATGCATAATGCACCTGGAGAATCTGAAGGCGGCGGTTGACGGAAAATTTGAAGTGAGGCATATAATCGAGGTGATCGATGAGGCAGTGCATCCCGTGTCCCCCTCCCCGGCGGCCGGGGAGGGGGACACAACAGGAAACAGGTGAACTACCTTGATTCTGATGACTTGAGTATGCTTTTTATGATCAGTATCACATTTTCCCTTAAGGCGTCCAGATTGTGATTGACCGCATCCGGGCTTGTCATGACATTGCCGGCGATAACGAGGGTGGGCGTTTCGGTGACATTGTACGCCTTGGCCATTTCCATCCCCTTTTTGACCTCTGCGGCCTTGTCCCCGGCCCGCAGCCTCCTGCTGAAATCAAAGCCGAGACCTAATTTGAGGCCGATATTCTCGAGCACCCCTATATCTCCGATATCCTGTCTCCTGACCATCTTCGCATGAAAAAGCGCCTTTTTCATCTCTTCACCCTTGCCGGCCTCCTCTGCGAGGAGATATGCCTCGCCCGGTTTCGGAGAGCCTTTTCCCCAGTAAATGGGGATAATCCGCCACCTGATTTTTTTGGGGAAGTTTCCCCTGATAACCGGAATCGAGCGTTCAAAGCTGTAGCACTGGTGGCAGTAGAAGCTCAGGAACTCGATGACCTCCACCGTCTTGCCGTCAAACCTGAACTTCTGTCCCGGCACTTCAGTGTACAGACCCTGCACAAAAGGTTTTTCCACTGCATACAGTGATGCGGATGCCGCTACCAGTAATAAAGAAATCAGCACTGCGGACACTTTCTTGGAAATCACTCTATCCCTCCTTCGATTCATGCAACAGGCCGGGCAGCCGGCCCGGCCTGTTACCGGTTTCTAAGGTTTGCAACCCATACAATATATCATTTCCGTGAAAGAATTATGAATATTAAAACGGATCAATATCGTTTTCCCACTTGTCCCCGACCTCCGGGAACTTCTTCAGCTTCTCCTTCAGAATGCTCTTTATTTGCAGATAACCCTCCCTTGTCGCCGCCTCAAGCATTATAACCAGCACCGGGAGATTCGAGGATGCCCGGACCAGGCCCCATCCGTCGGCGATATTGACCCTTGCGCCGTTTATGTCTATGACGTTTTCCTCCCCGAATTCATCCTTGAATTCCCTGACAAGGCTTTCCACCACTGTGTATTTCTTCTCATCAGGGCAGGCGACCTGGATATTCGGCGAGCTGAAATACTGCCGGGTTGTTTTCATTATCCCGGAGAAGGGCCTGTCCCGGTGCGACAGGTATTCCGCAAGCTTCAGTCCTGCAAACAGTCCGTCGTCAAAACCGTAATAATCATCCACGATAAAGATATGGCCGCTGTGCTCGCCGCCGAGGGCCGCCTTTTCTTCGTGTATCCTGCGCTTGATATAGGAATGGCCTGTCCTGCACATCACGGGAACCCCGCCCCTTGCCTCTATATCCTCGATCAACGCCTTCGTGCACTTGACGTCAAACACTATCCTCGCCCCCGGCTTTTCCTGAAGTATCTGCCGTGCAAGCAGTATCAGCACCCTGTCGGAAGAGACGACCGCCCCTTTTTCATCCACCACCCCTAGCCTGTCGCCGTCCCCGTCGAACGACAGGCCTATGTCGGCCCTGCTCTCAACGGTCTTTCTGCTCAGTATCTCCAGCGAACGGATATCCGAGGGATTCGGAAAATGGTTCGGGAAAGAGGGGTCGAGTTCGCAGAAAATCTCAACTACGTCGAACCCCGCCGACCGGAAGAGCGCAGGCGCATAGATGCCCGCCGTGCCGTTGCCCGCGTCTATTGCAATGCGGAGCCGCCTGCCGGGTTTCACGCGCCATGCAAGCGCCGCGATGTAGGCCGCCTTTATGCCGTCGAAGTTGAAAGCCCTGCCGTGTCCGCTGTGGAAATCGTTGTTTATGATTATGTCGCGGATTTTCCCGACACCGTCGCTCAGGAGGGTGGATGAGAAGTCATCGGCCATCTTCAGCCCGCTCCAGCCGTCGGGGTTATGGCTGCCGGTTATCATTATCCCCGAGGGAATCCCGAGCATGTACTGGGCGAAATAAAATACAGGCGTTGTCACCATTCCTATGTCAACGCTCGAACACCCCGCGGAGTTCAGACCCCTGACCGCGGCATCCCTGAAGTCCGGCGAACATTTCCTGCTGTCATATCCCACGATCGCCGTAGTACGGCCCTTTTCCCTCCTGATGAGTGAACCGAACGCCCTTGCCAATGTTTCCACGGAATGGATATTCAGCTCATCATCACTTACACGTCCCCTTATGTCATATTCGCGGAAGACTGTATCCCTGATTTTCACCATATGCTCAACCTCATGCTCAACCTCGCCGTTCGTCCGGATCTGCCGGACATAACATTCTAAAGCACGCAGGCATAATATATCAATAATCATACAATCATCACCCGGGCCGGGTTCAATTACTTTTTCCGTCGGTATGAAAAGAAAGGCGAAGGTTGTGGAATATTCCGCTTGAAATTTAAAATGTTCAACTTCTGTTCCGAATACAACTTATAACGGTATTGTAATTTTTGGGTATCATATGATACCGTTTTTTGCTAAAATATATAAAAGGGCAGGTAAGTTATCCTTAATGTTGCATAAGCCGGCAGGGGAGTCCGCCGTAAAACCTTTATAAAGCGATGGGATATCGGAAATATGTCTTTGTTGCAGGACGTAACGGAGAGTGAAATTCCAAAGGATGTCGATAAGCCCTGCGGAATACTCTCCAAGGTATCGCGGATAAAGCTTTTCCGCCGGACTCCCCTGCCCGCGGGCGGCATTTTTATGCCACTGTAAGGTTATGTTAAAATTTCATTCATGCTATCATATAGAAAAGAAATTGAGACTTTTCTCAAGAAGTTCAAGAAATATTGGCCTCCAAATTTTTATGTTGTCCCACGAGACAAAAATGAGGAAGCTTTGATTGCTCTGGGAATTACCGCAGAGCACAGAAAAAAAGAAATTTTGACATTAAACCATACGAATTACTGCAAAGGACCTGAACCTGATGACTCTGGAAGTGAGGGAGACATATGGGTATTTCGCAAAAGAATTGCAGGGGTTGAGGTATACATTAAATTGAAAACTTTTGAGGTTAGAGGGAAAACACATGCTAAATGTATTTCTTTCCATCCATCTCAATATTGGGGGGAATGATGTTTAAGAAAATGAAAGCATTGACAACAGTATGTCCAATATGTGAATCGGAAAGAAAAGTACTATATGGCACAAATAAGGAAACCATTAATGTTAGAGGTGAAAACATAAGCGTGTTGGCTAAAGTGTTTTATTGTCCGGATGGGGATCATTTCTTTGCTAATTTAGATGATGAAGAAGAAAAGATTCAACATGCTTTCAGGGTATTCCGTGAACGTAATAAGCTTTTGCAACCGGAAGAAATAAAACAAATAAGAAATAAATATAAGTTATCCCAAGAAGCATTCAGTGCTTTCTTGGGCTTCGGTAAGAAGACTATACATCGTTATGAAACCGGAGCAATTCCCGATGACCCACATAATAGCTTTATAAAATTGATGCAAGACACCAGGAATTTCATATTACAATATAAACAAATTAAGGGAAAACTTAATGAGCGGCTTAGACAAAAAATAGAGAAACGTATAAACGAGCTTGAGAGTGCCGAGTTTCAATTGCCCCTTCTATCCTCTTGTGCTTTGCAACCTGATGCTGTAATTTATACAACAACCACTTCGAAGAGTGTTCATATCGGAACTTCAGATTGGTCATGGATGAGAGCAATGAAAAAAGAAGAAGCATATATGTGTTTGAGTGAACTGAAAATGACTTACAAGAAAAAAAACAACTTCCCAAAGGAGCTTGCACTTGCGGCTTAATATGCAACTTGTTGATATTCGTATATTAACTATTGAATTTCACCTTAATAAGGATTTTAGAGAAGAAAAGGATAGATTAACTTTTAATACTGATATAGCTATCCGTAACGATTTCATTGAGGAAAATAATGAGTTGTTTGTTTTTGTGAAGTTAAAACAGAAATCCGGGAACGTCCCTTTTTTCTTTGAAATAGAAGGTGGAGGTCGTTTTAAATTTGATAAAACCCCGGATAAAAAAACCTTAGATGCATTTGCAACTATTAATTGTCCGGCAATTATATTTCCCTATATCAGAGAAACAATTGCTGATATAACAAGAAGGGCAGGATTTCCGCCTTTACATATCGGACCTGTAAACTTTATCGAATTGTCAAAAACAAGGAAAAAAGAAACTGCAAAGAGGAAGCAATAATTATGTCGAAGTCGGATTTCAAATGTTTTTTGAAGAAAACCAGAAAATTGCATTGAAAAAGCTGCAAAAGGAATCCGGAATTCCAATGACTGAACTGATAAGGAACGCCATAGATAAATCTTAATGTTGTATGAGCCGGCAGGGGGAGTCCGCAGGCGATGTTTTTATGCCACTGTAAGGTTAATATACGCAAAGTATGGACTCTTGTTGTCTTTTTTATGAAAATCTCTGTTTTTTTCTCTCTTTGTGATCTTCTCTCTCAATAATTGATTTATTGCCCTTGTCTCTCTATATGTTGTCTCTCGTGCCTTTAATCAATACGTGCTTCGACTTTGACGTTTCCGTGCCCGGCGCCGCCGCCGGCGTTTACAAACACCGTCTGTTATTGTTATCATTAATGTCCGGTTGCGGGTTTTTTGCCGTCAAGCACATCCCCTGCCATTGCCATAGTGTCCTGAAACGGTATGATGGAGTCTCTTTTACGCGGCACGGCCGGGATGATACGATGAGACAACCTTAATGTTGCATAAGCCGGCAGTAGAGCCCGGCGTAAAACCTGCGGCTTCTCCCGCCGGCGGGCGATGTTTTTATGCAACTGTAAGGATAAGATTATGTGCAGACTTGTCGCCATAACATCGGACGAATACTTTTCGCCTGTAGAGAATATACTCGCTCTCGAGACAATGAAGGAAGGCCACGACGGTTCCGGGATGGGCCTGATCCTCAAGGGCCTGGGCGGGGAATTCGAGGAGATGAGGGACTTCCCCATCCTGTCGGGAATCTGCTCCAGGGAGGGCATAAACAAGCTCGACAGTTACATGGACAAGGTGGGCTTCAGGCTGAAGTATGCCTGGACCCCGAAAACCAGGCATGTCAAAGGCATCGAGGCCCGCGATTACTATTTTGCCAGGGTCTATGATTACCCCGACGTGTACAGGGACAGGTCATTTGAAGACAAGGAAGCGCTTTTACTGAAGACGAGGATAACGCTGAGGAACCTCGGCCGGGACGATGAATCCATCATCGTGTTCTCCTTTTATCCGGATATCATTACACTGAAGGAGGTCGGTGACCCGCTTCAGCTCGCTACATTCTTCGGCCTTGACAAATCTCCGCTGAAAGCGAAGATCATCTTTGCACAGGGAAGGCAGAACACCAACTACGCCATAAACCTCTACGCCTGCCACCCGTTCTTTATCCAGGGTTACGGCACAATGACGAACGGCGAGAACACAGCCTTTATCCCCATAAGGGAATTCCTCTCGAGCCGGGGGTTCCCGGGCTACATAGGCTACAACAGCGACAGCGAGGTCTTCTGCCATATCCTGCACTATATCTGCAGGCGGCTCGGGTATCCGCTTTTTTATTACAAGGATGTTATAACACCGCTGAACGACGCGGAGATCAACATGAGACCTGACAGCGAGGCCGTGAGGTTCCTGAAAATGTCCCTGAGGCCGCTTTGCATAGACGGCCCCAATTGCGTGATAGGTTTTACGCCTGACGGGACATGCTTTATGGTTCAGGACGCCAAGAAACTGAGGCCGGGCGTTGTGGGCGGAGTTGCGGGGAAATACGGGCTCATGTCCGAAGAGTGCGGGCTTGACAGCGCAATCCCCGAAAGGGACAAATCAAAGGACATATTCCCCATGAAATACGACATGGTAATCGTCAGGCCCGGTGCCGGGGAGGTGGAGGTATGGAACCAGCTACACGGTTAGACAACAATCACGAACTGTCCCTTCATGACTTTCCGTATATCATCAGGTGGAGGGACGACAGGTGCAAGCGTTGCGGCAGGTGCACCGCGGTTTGCCCCATGTTTGCAATAGAGCCTGCCGTCATGGTTCAGCGCGTGCTGCGCTCCGAAGGCTCCCTGCCGGAACCGAAGGCGGTCAGGCGCGTGGTCACGATCATAAAACAGTCGACCGATATCGGGAAATACTGCACCGGCTGCGCAACGTGCAGCCTCGTGTGCCCGAATGACGCCATAGAACCCGAGTACAATCCGAGGCACAAGTTCATCTTCCACAAGAATAAGGGGGGGCATCCCTACAGGAGAGGCGGCAGGAGGAACAGTCCCGGGCCGTCCACCCTCGACAGGTTGAGATTCACCAGGATATCGATGCTTACCGACCCCGCCCTTGATGCGGGCAGGCATGAATTCAGGATCAGGACATATCTCGGCAGGATCCTTCCCGCGGAAGAACTGCCGGTGAAGGTCGTGGGCGGAAGGCTCGAGGTCGACAGGAAGTCCGGCAAGTTCATCCCGCCGGTGCGGGAGATATATCCGGTCATGATAGGCAGTATGTCCATAGGCGCGCTCTCCCCCAACATGTGGGAAGGGCTTGCAATGGGGATCACCTATCTTAACGAGGTCGAGGGCATGCCCGTGGTGATGTGCTCCGGAGAGGGCGGAATGCCCAGGCGCCTGCTGAAATCACGTTTCATAAAATACTTCATCCCCCAGATCGCCTCCGGATATTTCGGGTGGGACGAGATCGTCAGGGCGATTCCTGACATGATAGAGGACCCCTGCGCAATAGAAATCAAATACGGCCAGGGCGCAAAGCCCGGCGACGGGGGGCTCCTTATGGCGCACAAGGTACTGAAACTCATTGCCGAGATAAGGGGCGTGCCCATGGGGGTGGACCTGCCGTCGCCTCCCACGCACCAGACCAAGTACTCGATCGAGGAGGCCGTCGCCAAGATGATACAGTCCATGTACATGGCATGGGGATTCAGGGTTCCCGTGTATCCGAAGATATCGGGCAGCAGGACCGCAAAGGCGGTGCTCAACAACCTCGTCAGGAACCCGTATGCAGCGGCCCTTTCGATTGACGGTGACGACGGCGGGACAGGCGCGGCATACAATGTGTCAATGGACAGCATGGGTCATCCCATCGCCTCCAACCTGAGGGAATGTTATCTCGACCTTGTGGCCCAGGGCAAGCAGAACGAACTGCCGCTTATAGCGGCGGGCGGCGCCGGGAAAAGGGGAAACCTTGCCGCAAACTCGGCGGCGCTTTTTATGCTGGGGGCCTCCGCTGTCTCCATAGGGAAATACATAATGCAGGCAGCGGCCGGATGTTTCGGGGACGAGTACAACCGCTGCAATGTTTGCAACCTCGGGAGGTGTCCGAGGGGGATAACGACGCAGGACCCGAGGCTCTACAGGAGGCTGGATCCCGACGTGGTCGCCGAAAGGGTTGTCGAGGTCTTCAAATCGCTCGACGTGGAGCTCAGGAAGATATTCGCGCCCATGGGCAGGAGTACGGAGCTGCCGATAGGAATGTCGGACGGCATAAGCGCCGATGACCCGGCAATCGCCGAAAGGCTGAAGATCAGTTATGTGTGTTGAGCTTGATGTTGCATAAACAGGCAGGAGGGCCTGCCCCTCCTGCGGTGTTTCATGCCGCTGTAAGTTTATCAGGATGAAAAAAGTAACGATAAAAGGAATTGTTAAAGGCAAGAGGGTCCCCTCCAGGGTCCTTGAGGAGGAGATCCAGGAAGCCGTTGAAAAGGGCGCGCGCAACCTTCATATAATAGCCGACGGCCAGCACGGCAT
This sequence comes from Thermodesulfovibrio sp., assembly GCA_026982355.1. Lineage (GTDB taxonomy): Bacteria > Nitrospirota > Thermodesulfovibrionia > UBA6902 > UBA6902 > JAADFS01. The sequence goes on along the minus strand of JALSHG010000106.1, from coordinate 14,625 downwards.
CGGCGGCCGCATATGGCCCAGGGGCGAGACCGTCAGGATCACGGTGGAGGGCCCCGTGGGGCAGAGGCTCGGCAGCATGGGTATGCCGGGGACGGAGATAGTAATCAAAGGCAGCGCCTCGGATGACGTGGGATGGATAAACTGCGGGGCCAATATAACAGTCCTCGGCGATGTCTCAAACGGGGCTCATAATGCCGCTGCACAGGGAAGGCTCTATGTCCAGGGCGGCGGCGGCGCGCGCTGCGACACCATGACAAAGCACAATCCGAAGCACGACCCTCCGCAGTCGTGGTATTTCAGGGATGTCGGCGATACGTTTGCGGAGTTCAAGGCCGGCGGTGTCGCCGTTGTCTGCGGCGTAAACCCCAGGAATCCGGAAAACATCCTCGGGTACCGGCCGTGCGTGGGAATGGTAAGCGGCGTGATATATTTCCGAGGACCCATCAAGGGCTACAGCGAGGCGGACGTCAGGCTCCTCGATCTGAGCGAGCAGGACTGGCAGTGGCTTACCGCCAATATGAAGCCCTATCTCAAGGCAATAGAGCGGCCGGAGTTCTATGAGGAGCTGACCCGTTCAATGGATGAGTGGAGAAAACTCGTACCTTACACCGCCCAGGAGCGGGCGAAGAGAAAACCCTTCAAGATGTCCATGCAGGAGTTCCGCACCGGCATATGGGAAAAAGGTGTGGGCAAGGGGGGTATCTTTGCGGAGTACCTCACACATCCCCTGACAGTGCTTCCGTATATAACCACGGGCGCGGACAGGAGATTCAAGCCTGTATGGAACAATATGAAGTATGCCCCGCCGTGCGAGTACGGCTGTCCGAGCGATATCCCCACGCAGAAACGCGCCCGTTTCATAAGGGAAGGCAAGCTCAGGGAGGCCCTTGAACTCGTGCTGCAGTACAGTCCCCTGCCTGCAACGGTATGCGGCGAGATATGCCCGAACCTCTGCATGGAGTCCTGCACAAGGACGAGGCTTGACAAGCCCGTTAATATCAAGGAACTCGGCAGGGCTAGCGTTGATCTGAAGGCCCCCGAGCCGAAGCCGGACACAGGCAAAAGGATCGCAGTGATCGGAGGCGGTCCCGGCGGGCTTTCCGCGGCATGGCACCTCAGGCTCGAGGGCCACGGCGTTGATCTGTACGAGGCTGAGAAGAAGCTCGGGGGGAAGCTTGAATACTGCATCCCCCGGGGGAGACTGCCCCGGGAGATTCTCGGCAGGGAACTGCGGAGGATAGCGGAGATAGGCATCAATATTCATCTCGGCGTAAAAGTGAACAAGAAGAAATTCAACGATCTCTACAGGAGCCATGACGCCGTGGTCGTCGCCTGCGGGGCCCATAAGCCGAGGAAGCTGGACGTGCCCGGGATCAGGGACATGGTGACGGCATATGATTTTCTCAAGGATATAAACCTCGGGAAACCGCCTGACCTGAAAGATAAAAGAGTGGTCGTAATAGGCGCGGGCAATGTGGGGATGGATGTCGCCGCACAGGCGTTTCACTGCGGGGCAAAGGAAGTGACCGCGGTTGATGTCCAGAAGCCCGCGGCCTTCGGCAAGGAGCTTGAGATAGCGGAGTCGCTCGGGACAAAAATCATATGGCCGAAATTTACGGAGAGGTACGTCGTGAAGGAGAAACGCATATATTTCACTGACGGCACATCGCTTGAAGCCGACCTTGCGGTAGTGGCAATAGGCGATATGCCCTCGACTGACTTCCTGCCCCCTGCAGTGCACACGCATAAGAACGGCTGGATACAGGCGGATGAGGCGGGGTTCACATCTGACGCAAAGGTATTCGCGATCGGAGATGTAACGAGCCTCGGGCTCGTGACCCATGCAATAGGACACGGAAAAAAGGCCGCGAAGGCGGTGCACGCGCAACTTTCGGGAAGGTCCTACTACATGCCGCCGCCAAGGCCCGTGGTCCCGTATGAAAAGATCAAGACCGCCTATTACGACCTGCGCAAGAAGGGCCCGTTCAGGCCCGAGGCGGAGGCAGAGCGGTGCCTGTCGTGCGCGGTGTGCAGGGACTGCCATATGTGCGAGGCCATATGCTATTACGGCGCCATCAGCAGGAACGCCTATGACGACGGCTCGTACGAGTATGTGGTTGATGATGAAAGCTGCATAGGCTGCGGCTTCTGCGCAGGCATCTGCCCGTGCGGCATATGGGAGATGGTCGAAAATATTTAGTGTGTCTCCGCCCCACCTGACACCCTCCCGCAAGGGGAGGGGATTGCAGATAAAAGTTTTTCCCCGGGGGACTCCGCTGCCCGTTCATGTAAGATCAAGATCGCGGGGTTAACCTTGATGTTGCATAAGGCGGCAGGGGATGTTTTTATGCAACTGTAGGGTTAATACAAATTTCGAAACCGCGAACAGCCTGAGAATCTTTCTCCCGCTTTTTTCGGCCGTCTCTTTCAGGTCCCTTGAGATTTTCACATGACGTGACAGTATCTTTTTCAGGGAAACCCTCCGGATATCCTTCCCGAGATTGAGTATCAGAAACGCCCTGAATGAAAGGCCCTTCAGGGCGTAGAGCACCGCCCTTCTTGACAGGTCGTACCGGCCTTTTATTATGTCGAGGCTTGAACTGCCGGATACAATAATATTCAGCTTCGGCAGGCTGTCGTAGATATTCTTCAATTCCCTGAACCAGTCAGGGTACTTGTGAATTTCATCGATAATCAGGACCCTGCCGCCGAACTTGTGAAACTCACTTGCAATCCTGAAAAGGCCGTGACTGTCAACGAGTATATTGTCTGCCGAAATATACAGCGACTCTCCGGGTGTCGCGCCTTTCTCCCTCAGGTATTGCAGCAGAAGGGTGGTCTTGCCTACTCCCCTTGATCCCGTGATCATGATGAGACGGGAGTCACAGTTTATTGTTTCGTACAGGTATCGCTTAAAGGAAAGGTCGATATTTCCGCTGAGTTCATGCTGAATTTCAAAGAGCTCACTCAACATGGTAAAGCAGAGTATAATATATATACGTTAAATGGTAAAGTCCGGTTTGCTTCGCATTGCAATTCGGACGCTAATATCAGGAAAAGATCAGCCATCCCCCGCCTCTGGCGGTTTTGAAAAATTTCCGGCGAAGTCATGGCATTATTACACTGCAGCTTTTACAAATGCCCCCGGACCTTGACCCGATGTGCTGCCGGCCGTGGATATCCGGAGGCTATACCTCGTGCGGCGTTTCCTCCTCGCGCTCCTTATCGAATTCCATCATCCTCAGGTGGCTTTCTATCAACCTCTTCATCTCCTCCTTGAAGTGCCTCCTGATACCCTTGAGGTCCGTGATATCCTCATGAATCTTGATGACCTTGTTCTGTGCCTCCCTGACTATCTCCTCCGCCCGCAGTTCGGCCTCCTTTATTATAAGATCCGCCTCTTTCTTTGCGTTGTTCTTGTATTCTTCGACCATCTGCTGGCTGCTTACAAGCGTATCCTTAAGCGTTGTCTCGAGGTTTTTATATTCCTTCAACTGCTTCTCGAATCTCCTGGCCTCCTCTCTCAGGTTCGCATTCTCCCGGAGGAGCTCTTCCATCTCCTCCCTTATAAGCTCAAGAAAGGAATCGACCTCCTCCATGTCAAAGCCCCTGAACTTGGTTGAAAACTGTTTTTGCTGAATGTCAAGCGGTGTTATTCTCATGTGACCCCCCATGGATATATTGGATTTTCCTTTATCGCTTTATAAAGGTTTCCCGGCAGACTCCTCTTCCCGTTTACGCAGCATGCAAGGTTGCCCGTCATCTCATCCTTGCAGCTATGTCAAACAGTGACGCTACTATAAAATACTTGATAAACATGATAACGAGTATTACTATCAGCGGCGATATGTCCACCCCCATTGAAAATCCGAGGCGCTTTCTTACGGGGTACAGAACAGGCTCCGTGACCGAATACAGGAAGCGGACTATCGGGTTGTACGGGTCGGGATTCACCCAGCTCAACAAGGCGGATATGATTATTATCCACATGTAAATCGTCAGGGCCACGTCCAGGATATATGCCACAGCATGGAACAGATTGGCGAAAATAAACATTTAACTCCTCCCTTATCCAGGTATGATCTTGAGATACCTGCGGTGTCCAGGCCTGTAGATATGGAAATCTTTTTTTATTTATTGCAACAGTATGTAGAACATGCGACAATTTGTCAAGAACCGCGTCCGAGCTCTTCGGCCCTTTTCCGCGCCGCCTGCAGGGCCTCTGCAACCATATCCGCCAGCCTCCCGTTCTCAAAGACCCTCAGCCCCGCCTCTGTAGTGCCGCCCCGCGATGTCACCATCTCCCTGAGTTTCGAGGGGGACATCCCGGCGTCGAGGAGTTCCGATGTGCCGGCCAGTGTCCGGACGGCGAGCTTAAGCGCCTCGTCCCTGCCGAGCCCTGTTCTTATCCCGCCTTCGGTCATAGCTTCAACAAAGTACGCAATGAATGCAGGCCCGCTGCCGGAAAGCGCGGTTACCGCATTCATGTGTTTTTCAGGCAGGGTAATGACTTCGCCGACGGACCTGAAGATGTCACTGACAGCGGCAATGTCCCCGCCGGAAACACCCTCGCACGGAGAGAGCACCGTCATGCCTTTACGCACAAGCGCAGGTGTGTTGGGCATGACCCTTATAATCCTGCCTGTACCGAGCCTTGATGCCAGGTAAGCGATGGTGATTCCCGCCGCAATGGAGACGACGGTCCTGTCGTCCGTGAGCGTTCCGCGTATCTCCCGGGTCACTGCGTCCATGTTCTGCGGCTTGACCGCAAGGATTATTATATTACAGGATGATACGATATCCCTGTTGGTACCCGTTGTCTCTATATTATATGTTTTCTGAAGGTACCGTCTCCTTTCTTTGAGGGGTTCGGATACAACGATGTCTTTCATCCCCCGCGAAGTCATCCCCCTGATCAGGGCCTCCGCCATGTTGCCGCCCCCTATAAAGCCTGTCTTCATTAATCCCTCTCCCCGAAGATCGCCGTGCCCACCCGCACGAGGGTGGCTCCTTCCTCGATTGCAATCTCAAAGTCATTTGACATGCCCATTGATAATTCGTTTGCCGGAAATCCCTTTTGAACCAGGGCCTCCGCAATCTCCCTCAGCTTCCTGAAATACGGTCTCGCCCCTTCCGGATCCGCGGAAAACGGGGGCATGGTCATAAGGCCCCGCAGCCTCAGGTTGTTCATCTGCATGACTGCATCGAGAAGCCCCGTAAGATCGTTCTCCGGAATTCCGTGCTTTGCAGCCTCGCCGGAGAGTTTGACCTGGACGAGGATATCCTGGACTTTACCCGTCTTTCCAGCCTGCTTGTCCAGTTCAGCCGAAAGGGCAACGGAATCAACGGAATGTATCAGGTCAAACAGCATGACCGCTGTCCGGGCCTTGTTTCTCTGCAGATGGCCTATCAGGTGCCACTCAACGCTTCCTCCGGCAAAAAGGGAGGCGATTTCCGGAATCTTTTCCCGTGCCTCCTGCACCCTGTTTTCCCCGAGGACCGTCACGCCGGCCTTTACGGCTTCAATAATTCTCCCGGGTCCCACGGTCTTGGAGACAGCGACGAGCCTTATCTCCGCCGGGTCCCTGCCTGCCTTCACCGCGGATGCGGTGATCCTGTCACGCACCTTCCTGACTGCATCCGCTATCCCCATCACATAAACCTTACAGTGGCATAAAAACATCCCCCGCGGGCAGGGGAGTGTGCGTCAGGTTTTACGCCGGACTCTCCCGCCTGTTTATGCAGGATTAAGATTAAATTAAAAGGTTAGCATTTTTATTTTCTTATTGGCAAGGATAAAAATTTTAATTTGACAAAGCACGGCGCTTCCATTTAACATTTATTCTCATGAATTCAACCAGGCTAATGTTTTTGACAAACTCGGCGTAAACTGAAATTGTACTTACAGGATCTGATCTTAAAACTCCAGACATTCTGGGCAGGGCAGGGTTGTGTGATTCAGCAGCCCTATGACATCGAGGTAGGCGCCGGAACCTTTAATCCCGCCACGTTTTTCAGGGTGCTGGGACCTGAACCGTGGAGAACCGCGTACGTGGAGCCTTCCAGACGGCCCACTGACGGCAGGTACGGCGAAAACCCCAACAGGCTCCAGCGCTATTACCAGTTCCAGGTAATACTCAAGCCTTCGCCGCCGGACTCGCAGGGGCTTTTCCTGAAGAGCCTGTCAGCCATAAACATCAACCTTCTCAGTCACGACATCCGGTTTGTTGAAGATGACTGGGAGTCGCCGACGCTCGGTGCGTGGGGACTCGGCTGGGAGGTCTGGCTCGACGGAATGGAGGTGACACAGTTTACATATTTCCAGCAGGTGGGGGGCATGGAGCTGAAGCCTGTTTCAGTGGAGCTCACCTACGGGCTCGAACGTATCGCCATGTATCTTCAGGAGGTGGACAACGTCTTTGACATCCGGTGGAACAGGGAAATAACGTACGGCGACATACATCATGAGACCGAGGTGGAATTTTCGAAATACAATTTTGATGCAGCCGATACGGACCTGCTTTTCAGCATGTTTGAAAAGTACGAGGCAGAGGCGCTGAACCTGATAGGACTGGGATTGGTGCTGCCCGCCTATGACTTCTGCCTGAAATGTTCCCACAGTTTCAATATGCTTGACGCCCGCGGGGCGCTGAGCGTCACGGAGAGGACGGCATACATTGCAAGGGTGAGGAACCTTGCAAGGAAGTGCGCTGAAGGCTACCTGAAACTCAGGGAGGAAAAGGGGTTCCCGTTGTTGAAAAAATGAAACCGTTTCTTCTTGAAATAGGCTCCGAGGAGATACCCGCCCGGTTTATCTCCCCTGGACTGGCCGAGCTGAAGGAAAGGCTTGTCCGGATCCTCGAAAGGGCTTCAATATCATACGGCAGGATTTCGGAATATGCCACGCCGAGAAGACTGGCCCTGTATATCGAGGATGTCTCTGAAAAACAGAAAGACAGAACCATTGAGCATACCGGCCCTCCCCGCAAGGCGGCATTTGATGAACAGGGCAATCCCACAAAGGCTGCAACCGGTTTTGCACGGTCACTGAATATTGATGTCAAGCAGCTTGTAATAAAAAAGACGGACCGGGGTGAATATGTCGCCGCCGTTGTGAAAGAAAAGGGCAGGGCCGCAAGGGATGTCCTTGCAGGGGAACTGCCGGAGATGATATCCACGCTCCACCTTCCCCGGTCGATGAGATGGGGCAACGGCTCCCTGAGATATTTCAGGCCCATACAGTGGATACTCGCGGTGCTGGGCAGTGATATAATCAAATTCAAGCTGGACGGAATAAGGAGCAGCAACATTTCATACGGCCACAGATTCCTGTCTCCCGCGGCGGTCAAGATCGAAGATCCGGCCAGGTACCTGTATCTTCTCAGGCAGAACCATGTTATCGCCGACCCCGCCGAAAGAAAAAAGGCCATCCTGAAAGGGATAAGGGAAATCCGGTCCCTCACCGGCTGCAGGGCCCGTGAGGATGCCGGACTCCTTGAGACCGTTACAAACCTTGTTGAATATCCGACGGTTGTCTCCGGCGGATTCGACGAGAAGTATCTCGAACTGCCGGAGGAGCTTCTTGTAACCGTTATGAAGTCCCACCAGAAATATTTCCCGGCGGAGGACGGGGACGGCAGGATGCTGCCGTCTTTTTTTGTTGTGAGCAATACAATCCCCGTCAACAACGACACGGTCAGGAAAGGGGCCGAACGCGTGCTCAGGGCGAGGCTTGAGGATGCAAGGTTCTATTATATGGAAGACCGGAAGAAACCGTTACGGGACTACACGGAAGACCTGAAAAGGGTGACTTTCCAGGAGAGACTCGGCAGTATATACGAGAAAGCTGAGAGAATATCATCATTAAGCCTGTTCATCGCCGGCCGGCTGAATATACGCTCAAAGGAAAGGCTTCAGAGGGCGTCGATGCTCTGCAAGGCGGACCTTGTCACCGGCGTTGTCGGTGAATTCCCCGAGCTGCAGGGCTACATGGGAATGATCTACGCACTTGACTCCGGTGAAGACAGGGATGTGGCACAGGCTGTCTATGAACACTATCTTCCCAAGTTCCCGGGCGACAGGCTGCCCTCGGGCCGGACGGGCATGATAGTGTCACTCGCAGATAAAATGGACAATATCGCGTCGTTTTTCCATCTCGGCCTCATACCTACAGGATCTGAGGACCCTTATGCCCTCAGGCGGCAGGCGGCGGGAATGATAAGCATACTGGAAGCCAATGATTTCAGTCTGCCGCTGAATGACCTGTCCGAGCATGCACTTCAAAGTTTGGAGCCTTCCCCTGAACAGAGGCGGGCGCTCCGCCGCAGGATACTGGAGTTTTTTGCGCAGAGACTGGAGGGAATATTGCTCTCCCGGGGTTACAGCCATGACATTATCAGCGCGGTGCTCTCCACAGACCGTCTGGATATCAGGGACGTGGAACGCAGGCTCGACATCCTTTCAGGGTTCAGGAAAGACGCGAACTTCCCCGGGCTCCTCACCGCGGCCAAGAGAGTTTACAACATACTGGCCGGGGCGCGGGCCGGAGCAGTGGACGAAGACCTGCTGGCCGAGCCGGCGGAGAAAGAGCTGTACCATGTTGCTGTAAAGGTAAATGAAAGGCTGGCGGATACAGACTACAGGTCGCTGTTTGAGCTTGAACGGCCTGTAAATACATTTTTCGACACAGTGCTTGTAATGGACAGGGACCAGCGGATCAGGGAAAACAGGCTCGCCCTGCTCCTGACTGTAAAGAGAGCCTTTGACTCCCTTGGAGATTTTTCGAGGATAGTGGAACAGTGACGTTGCGTAACCGGGCGGGATGAGCGCCGCTGAACAGGGTTCAAGGTTAGGGATTCAAACGGTTATAAGGCTGCGGAAAGCTTAAATGTGTTGCGGTTACAAGCGGCGGAAACAGAAGGTTTTGTGTTTGAATTTACTTTGTGCTATTGTGTAAAATATGCACTCCTGTGGACAAAGGCGACTGTGTTTTGCATAAAAAACCATTTAATTCTGGAGGATTGAAAATGGCTAAAAAGTATGTCTATTTTTTCGGGGATGGCAAAGCGGACGGCAATGCCGGGATGAAGAACCTCCTTGGAGGCAAAGGCGCAAACCTGGCTGAAATGGCCGGACACCCCAGGCTGAGGCTTCCCGTCCCGCCCGGATTTACCATAACCACGGAAGTCTGCACTTATTATTATGCCCACAACCGCAGGTATCCGAAGGAATTAAAAAAACAGGTCAACGACGCGCTTGCAAAGGTTGAAAAGATAATGGGGAGAAAGTTCGGAGACCCCCGCAATCCTCTCCTCGTTTCCGTCCGTTCAGGCGCCCGCAGCTCCATGCCGGGCATGATGGAGACCGTGCTGAATGTCGGATTGACCACAAAGACCATTCCGGGCCTCATCAAGAGGACCAACAATCCCCGTTTCGTATATGATGCATACCGCAGGCTGATAATGATGTATTCCGATGTCGTGATGGAAAAGGCGGCGGGTATCGAGCCCGGGGATGACCAGGGCATCCGCTCAAAGCTGGAACATGCGCTTGACGAAGTCAAGAGAGAAAAAGGCTATACGAGCGATACGGACCTGACGGTCGAGGACCTCGAAAAACTGTGCGAGGATTTCAAGCGCATAGTGAGGGACGCGCTGAAGAGTGAATTCCCCGATGATCCCCGGAAACAGCTCTGGGGCGCCATAAGCGCCGTCTTTCAGTCGTGGATGGGGAAACGCGCCGTGTCATACAGGAAGATAGAGGGAATACCCGAGGACTGGGGCACAGCCGTCAACGTCCAGTCCATGGTCTTCGGCAACACCGGCGATGACTCGGCGACAGGGGTCGCCTTCACGCGCAACCCCGCAACAGGGGAGAAGATGTTCTACGGTGAATGGCTCCCCAATGCACAGGGTGAGGATGTCGTGGCGGGGCTGAGGACTCCCAATCCCGTGAACAAGGCCGGGAAGACCGATGATACCAGGCACCTTGTCTCGCTTGAGGAGAAGATGCCCAGGTTGTACAAGGAGTTGTTCACCTACCAGAGAAACCTTGAAAGACACTATAAAGACATGCAGGACATAGAGTTCACCATAGAAGACGGAAAGCTCTGGATGCTGCAGACGAGGGTCGGCAAGCGCAACGGCCAGGCTGCAATCCGCATGGCCGTTGAAATGGCGAAGGAGAGGCTTATCTCAAGGGAGACAGCTGTCCTTCGCGTAAAGCCGGAGCAGATAGACGAACTCCTGCATCCCAGCATCGACCCTGTTGCCGAGAAGAACGCCGTGGAACTTGCCAAGGGCCTGCCGGCAGGTCCCGGCGGGGCCATGGGAAGGGTCGTTCTCACCGCGGATGACGCCGAGGCGTGGGCCGATAAAGGAGAGAAGGTGATACTCGTCAGGACCGAGACCTCTCCGGAGGATGTGCACGGGATGCATGCCGCGCAGGCCATACTTACCGCCAGGGGCGGAATGACCAGCCATGCGGCCCTTGTTGCAAGGGGATGGGGGAAATGCTGTATCGTGGGATGCTCGGAGCTGAATATTGATCTTTCAAGAAAAGAAATACACGTCAACGGCAGGATCATCAGGGAAGGCGACTGGATAACACTGGACGGGACAAAGGGCAGGGTTTATGAAGGCAGGCTCAACCTCCTGCCGGCGGACCCCGAGCATAACAAGTGGTACAAGGAGCTGATGACGTGGGCCGACCGTATAAGGACACTGAAGGTCAGGACAAATGCGGACTCGCCGGAGGATTCGGATACGGCCCGCAAGTTCGGCGCTGAGGGTATCGGCCTTTGCAGGACGGAGCATATGTTCTTCGGACCGGACAGGATCAAGGCCGTCAGGGAGATGATACTGTCGGATACGGAGGAAGGAAGGAAAAAGGCCCTTGAGAAACTGCTGCCGTTTCAGAAGCGTGATTTCCTGGGGATATTCAAGGCGATGAACGGCCTGCCCGTCACCATACGGTTGCTTGATCCACCCCTGCACGAGTTTCTCCCGCACACTGAGGCGGAACTGAAAGAGCTTGCAGAGGAGATGGGTGTAACATTCAGCGAACTGGACGCAAAGAACAAATCGCTCCATGAGTTCAATCCCATGCTCGGACACCGCGGCTGCCGCCTCGGTATAACCTATCCCGAGATTTACGCCATGCAGGTGCAGGCCATCATGGAAGCCGCCTGCGAGCTGAAGAAGAAAAAGGTCAGGGTGCTGCCTGAAATAATGATACCGCTTGTAAGCCATGTCAAAGAGCTCGAGGCCATGAGAGAGGTCGCCGTATCGGTTGCGGACAGCGTTCAGAGGAAATACGGGATCAGGGTGCCTTACGCCGTAGGCACTATGATCGAACTGCCGCGCGCGTGCGTGACCTCCGACGAGATTGCCGCTGTCGCGGATTTTTATTCATTCGGCACCAATGACCTTACCCAGACGGTCTACGGCCTTTCAAGGGACGACGCCGGAAGGTTCCTGCCGTTTTATGTGGAGAACGGGATACTGAAAGAGGACCCGTTTATTTCCATTGACATTGAGGGGGTCGGCTCTTTCATGAAGATTGCGGTGGAAAAGGGCCGGAAGGTCAGGAAGAACCTCAAGCTCGGGATCTGCGGCGAGCACGGCGGGGAACCGAGGTCCGTCGAGTTCTGCCACAATATCGGGCTTGACTATGTAAGCTGCTCGCCTTACCGGGTTCCTATTGCAAGGTTTGCGGCAGCACAGGCGGCGATAAAGGGCAAAAAGAAGAAAACAAGATAAGGCTTTATCCGGCCGGCGGGCAATGCCGCCGGCCTTTTTCTTTCCGCTGTGTTCACCTTGCAGGGGCATGAAAATACCGCCGCCTGCGGGCTTATGCAACATTAAGGTTCATTTGCCGGGTTTGTAAACGAAAACGTGATTGCAGTGTTCACAGAAGTTCGCCCTGTCTTCCATGTACCGGCCGTCCTTGAAATATTCAACTTCCATTAGGCTGATTTGCGTGCGTTCCCCGCTTTTTTCACAGACGTGATCGATAACATCCCTGTCGCAGTCGATGTAGGTATAGCCGTCGATAACATTGGACAGCAATGCGATTATCTCTGTTTCTCTTTCGTATTCATCCATCTTGCCGGCCTCCATTAAAAATATTGCGATAGTTCGCCCCACGCTCTGCCCCGGCAGACTGTCCTGCCGGTTTATGCAATATGAAATTATCGGGGCCCCCTGCAAAAATCCTCCGTCTGTCACCTCCAGCGGAGAGAGAGGTCTATTGACTCATTTATACCAGAAGATTTCTCCCTCCGGTCGAAATGACATATGCAGGCATTTTCACACTTTTGCAAGAGGCTCAATTAGTATATCATTTTTATCCGGCCATGGCGCGAGGTTCTTCACCGGTGTGCCTGGATTTACGAGGGTGCCGGTTAAAAACCGGCACCCCGTTGTATATAAAGCCCTGTTTTTTTCTGTCCCCTGAATGGTCCGGCGAAGTTCAATTATCTGCTTCATCCCACAGAATTATCAAAAGCAAGCGCATTCCCATTATATTTACCTTGCAGCGGCATAAAAACATCGCCTGCGGGCAGAGGAGCGTCCGGAGGTTTTACGGCGGACTCTCCTGCCGGCTTATGCAACATTAAGGTTTATTGTCGATCAGGCAGTTAACGGTTTATTAAAGGTTACAACAACGGGTTGATTCTATTATATTTATTTTGTTAAGTCAAGAAAATCGTCATTGACGGACTTTCAGTGATACAGGAGTGTTCTGCAAATATCATGCCGCTGCCCGATTCTTTGGTTTTACAGGGGATTATGATGAGAGGACGGCAGGCGTGTGTAATACTGCTTGACGCCTCGTTTACACTTTTTGCAAAAGAGGAACCATGGGCAATGCGTGCGGATAAGGGCGTGTTGGATGTTCACTGCAGGGTGCAGCGGATCAGATATTGTATTTTCTTCTCAGGCTGTAAACCGAGGGCCTGCTGATACCGAGGACCCTTGCCACCTTGGAGATATTGCTGTTGCAGTGTTTCATTGCCTCGATCAGCTTCTGTTTTTCAATGGTGCATCTGACTTCTTTCAGGGATTTCACACCTTCCATCTCCAGGGAAGGGATATTTATATCCAGTTCGGCGGATGTAATCTCCGGTCCCTTGGACATGACGACGGCCCTTCTCACCTTGTTTATAATCTCCCTTACATTGCCGGGCCAGTCGTAATTCCTGATGGTCTCTATTGCCTCGGAAGTGAATGATCTGCTCAGATTCATTTCCCTGGAGAACTTGTTGAGAAAGTATCTTGCAAGGATCACCCTGTCCTCCCCGCGCTCCCTTACAGGGGGGAGGGCGATGTTAAAGGCATCCAGCCTGTAAAACAGGTCCTTGCGGAACATACCCTTTGCGATAGCGGACTTGAGGTCCGTGTTGGTTGCGGCGATGAGCCTTACATCGACCTTTTTCCCGCCGTTCGCGCCGATCTTTTCAAGTATGTTGTCCTCAAGGAATCTCAACAGTTTCGATTGCAGGTTTACGGGGAGTTCGCCGATCTCGTCAAGGAAGATGGTTCCGCCGTCGGCGTATTCAAATTTTCCTGTCTTGTCCGAATGGGCGCCTGTGAAGGAGCCCTTTGTATAGCCGAAGAGTTCCGCCTCGAGGAGATTTTCCGGGATTGCGGCGCAGTTTATCGGGACAAAAGGCTTGTTCCTCCGAGGGCTCCTCTCATGGATTGCCGTGGCTGTCAGTTCCTTGCCCGTGCCGCTCTCACCGGTGATAAGAACGGGGATATCCGTGGGCGCCACCTTTCTGATCATGGAGAAGACATTGAGGATGCTCTCACTCGACCCCACAAACTCCTCATTGATATCGAGGTTCTTGCCTATCTTTAAGATTTCGACATCTATATAATTGAGAATCTTGTAAATATCCTCTATGGAGAAGTCCCTGCTCTTCTGAAACAGTCTCTTGTGAAATGATTCCTTCTCGTGTTCGATAATGTAGTCCTGAGAATAAAAGTTGAGGCTCCACCCGCACCTGTCGCACTTCCTGAGTTTCTGCTTGTTTCTTTTTCCGCAATACGGACACGAAAGATCATCCCTTATATTATCCCTGATGTAATCCCACAGTTTTATTTTTGCGTCCCTGTTGAGATTGTAAAAACGCGTTGCTATCCCCTGTTCTTCAGCACGCACTATCTGGCCGAGAATCTCGAATTCCCCGTGCCTGGGCAGGTCGTATTTAAGGCCGATTATCCTGCTTTCGGCCGGAGGAGCGGGAAAATCAATAAACCCGCCGCTGAGACTGAGAGAGGTGAACCTGGATCTTTTTTCCGTGATTCCTTTCCCGCTGCTGTTGTCAATCAGGATATTGACGGGCAAGTCGACTTCACATCTGACATCCAATCTTGACATGTTTTTTTCTCTTTTTTACCGATGTTATTTGCCGATGGGCAACAGAATTCTGAATTCAGCCGGTCTTTTAAAAGATAACATAAAAAAACACACTTGTCAATATTCTTTACATGCGGGTAATGTCAAGATTTCTGTGTAAATTCTTTTAAGGGTGTCATTCTCCATTTATCATTTAAGTGATTTAGTACAGCATAAACAATCCTTTCAATACTCTGAGAGTTGTTAAAACAACTCATAGGT